>CAZHRJ010000063.1:0-16791 GCA_964534765.1 uncultured bacterium | reverse complement strand
CGGCTAGTCCTGCGGCTAGTCCTGCGGCTAGTCCTGCGGCTAGTCCTGCGGCTAGGACTCCAACGCCGGATGCGGCAGGGACACCGTAAACCGGGCGCCGCCGGATGGACGTGTCTCCGCCCGGACACATCCGCCATGGGCATCGACTATTCCCTTGACGATGGCCAGTCCCAGTCCGCTGCCGCTTTCGACTTTCTTGCCCTGCTTGCCCTGATAGAACTTGTCGAATATATTCGGCAGGTCATCCGCGTCAATCCCGGGCCCGTCGTCCTCGACGACCACCAGGACATCGGCATCGTCCTTTTCCAGGATCACGTCTATTCGGCTCTGGGAGAACTTGAGAGCGTTTCGGACAATGTTGGTCACCACCTGCTCCATCCGGATGGGATCGATTTCCATCCAGACATCGGGCTGGGCCGCGCCCGGAAACCGAAGGTCGATCCCGCGGGAGACGGCCTGGGGCCGCAGGGTCTCACAGGTCGTGATGACGACCCTTTTCAAATCGACCCGGGATTTCTGAATCGAGAATCGCCCGGCACTGAGTTTGGTCAGATCAACCAGGTCGTTGGCGAGCCGGAGGAGTCGAGCCACATTTTGAGCGATGATCTGGATGTAGGAATCGTATTTATCGTTGAAAGGGCCGTAGAGTCTGTCTTTGAAAAAATTGATGGATCCGTCGATGATGGAAATGGGCGACATGATCTCGTGAGTGACCATCGAAATAAAGTCGTTTCGCATCTCGTCTAAGCGTTTGAGCTGCGACTCGCTCTCGCGCAGACTGGCCACCGCCTGCTTCAGGAGCAGCTGGGTGCGGATGCGGGCCAGAGCGACGGGGAAATCGACCGGTTTGGTCACATAGTCGTTCGCACCCGACTCGAGCGCCCTTACCACATCCTCGCTCCTGTCCCGGGCCGTCACCATGATGACCGGCAACTCCGACGCGTCACTCTTTTCCCGGATCGACCGAAGCACCTGATATCCGTCCATTCCGGGCATGTGAATGTCCAGGAGAACCAGATCGAATGTCCTGCCCTCGACCTGTTTTAACGCCTCAAATCCGCTTGCAACCGCATCGACCGAAAACCCCTCACGCACAAGCGACATCCGGAACGCATCACGGCTGATGTCGTTGTCATCAACGAGTAGCAAGCGCGGCGGATCCGATGTCACGGGTGACAAACAGAAAGGGACGTTTAGACCAGTTCGATAATCGCGGTTGGAGCGTTGTCGCCAAGCCGATGGCCGACCCGCATGATCCGGGTGTATCCGCCGCTGCGGTCCTTGTATCGGGGACCGATATCACTGAAGAGCTTGCCCAGCACGACCCGGTCTTGGATGGACCGGCGCGCCAGCCGGCGGGATGCCAGGGTGCCCCGCTTCGCGTAGGTCACCAGCCGCTCCGCGAACGGCCGAAGACCCTTGGCCTTCGGCACTGTGGTCGTGATCCGCTCGTGCCGAAAAAGGGCGGTCGCCAGACTCCTGAGAAGCGCCTGCCGGGCGGCCCGGGGCCGGCCGAGTTTTTTGAGCTTGACGCCGTGTTTCATGTTTCCGCCGTTTCAGCGGCCTGTTTGACCAGGAGATGCGATATCCCCTTCATACCAAGCTCCAGATTATGCTGAGACAACTTGTCCTTGATTTCCATCAATGACTTGCGTCCGAAATTCCGGGTCTTGAGCATCTCGCCCTCCGACCGGGCCGCCAGTTCTCCAAGAGACCGGATGTTGGCGTTTTTGAGACAATTGTAGGACCGCACGGAGAGTTCGAGTTCCTCGATGCTGATGGCGAGGATTTTTTGGAGCTGTTTTTCCTCGGGCGTGAGCTCGATTTCCTCGTCGAGGATTTTTTCCTCTTCCTCGAAATTGATGAACGGCGTCATATGGTCCTTGATGATCTTGGCCGCCTGGCCGATCGCGTCGCGCGGAGTGACACTGCCGTCCGTCCAGACATCGAGGATCAGCTTGTCGTAATCGGTGATCTGGCCGACACGGGTGTTTTCAATCTCGAAGTTCACGCGGTCGACCGGAGTGTAGATGCTGTCGACGGCGATCCATCCAGGCTCGAGTTTCCGATCGAGACTTTCAGCCGGGACGTATCCCCGGCCCAGCTGGGTCTGGATCTCGATCTTCAAATATCCCCCGTCGGATACTTCGGCGATGAGCACGTCCTCGTTCAGGATTTCAACCGACTTGTCGTCCGGGATGAAATCCTTCCCGAGGACCTTGCATGGCCCGTTTTTTTCGGCCTTGAGAACCACCACGCCGTCCCGGTCCATCTTGAGCCGGAGGGATTTGATATTGAGCAGGATGTTCAACGTATCGGTCACGACGCCCTTCAAAGTCGCGAACTCATGCGGAGCCGCTCCGCTCTTGGTGGATATTTTGATCGCGAATGCCGCGGCGCCGACGATGGATGAGAGCAGAACCCGGCGAAGACTGTTGCCGAATGTCGTTCCAAATCCTCGCTCAAGAGGCTGAATTTCAAACCTCCCGTACGTCTCTTTATCCTCCCGCACCACGCGGACTCCTCTGGGCATCTCCATATCTCGCAACAAAAATTTCGGACTTGCCATACCTCAATCTCCTCCTTTTAGCGACCGGCCGCCGATGACGATCGGCCGGCCGACGAACCCTTCGGAGCGGACAGCGCCGCCCCGCCAAATTATTTCGAATAATACTCGACGATCTGCTGCTCCTGCACCGGCACCGTGATTTCCGCCCGCTCCGGCATCCGGAGAACCTTGCCGGACAGCTTCTCGGCGCTCAGGTCCAGCCACTCCGGAACGCTCTTTCTCTGCTTGGCCACCTCGACGCTCTGCCGAACCAACTGCAAATCGTGCCCTTCCCGGAGCTGGACTTGATCGCCCGCGCGGACGTTCGCCGACGGGATATTCACTTTGCGGCCGTTGACGGCCACGTGCCCATGGGAAATGATCTGCCGGGCCGCGCGGCGCGATGGAGCAAGACCCAGCCGGAAAACGACATTGTCAAGACGCATTTCCAGCAATCTGAGAAATACCTCGCCGGTTTTGCCCTTGGTTCGAAGAGCGCGGACGAACTGGCGCAAAAAGGATCGTTCCATCATGAGATAAAACCGCCGGAGCTTCTGTTTTTCCCTCAGCTGCATTCCATAGTCCGAGACTTTTTTGAATTCCCCGCCGTGCTGGCCGGGCGCCGGCCGCTTTTGTTCAATCGCGCATTTTGCGGTGAAACACCGATTGCCCTTCAAGTACAGTTTCACGTGCTCGCGTCTGCACAGCACGCACACAGAGGTGATATGCCGGCCCATCAGACCCGCCTCCTCTTGCGCGGCCGGCATCCGTTATGGGGAGCCGGGGTGACGTCGATGATGTTGCCGATCTCGATTCCCGCCGCCTGAATGGTCCGAATGGCGGTTTCACGCCCCTGCCCCGGACCCTTGACTCTGCAATCCACCCGCCGGATGCCGTTCTCAATCGCCACCTTGGCGGCCGCTTCCGCGGCGACCTGAGCCGCATACGGCGTGCCCTTGCGCGTACCCTTGAACCCGTGCTTGCCGGGACTGGCCCAGCAGATGGTGTTTCCCGCGCGGTCCGAGATGGTGATAAGGGTATTATTAAACGTCGACGATATATGAACCACCCCGTCGGCGATGTTTTTAAGCTTTTTCTTGCTGGCCGGCTTTGCCGCAACCGGCTTTTTTTCGTTCGCCATTCACATTCTCCTGTAGAGGCGACAGACCCTGCCGCCCCTGGTATTTGCCCCGATCCTAGGTCTTCTCGCTGGCCTTCTTCTTGCCGGCGACCGTCTTTCGGGGGCCCTTGCGGGTCCGGGCGTTGCAGCGTGTCCGCTGGCCGCGCGCGGGAAGACCGTTTTTGTGCCGGAGTCCGCGGTACGATCCGATGTCAATCAGGCGCTTGATGTCCTGCGTCATCTGGGATTTGCGCTCTCCCTCGACCTTGTAATTTTTTTCAATGATGCTGCGGAGGCGACCGACCTCGTCCTCCGACAAATCCCTCACCTTTGTGAAAAGATTTACCCGGGCCTGATCACAGATCCTCTTGGCGGATGGCCGCCCGATCCCGTAGATATAGGTCATGGCAATCTCGACGTTTTTCTGCTTCGGCAACTCAACACCCGCAATACGAGCCATTCAATCCTCCTGTAGGGGCGCAAATCCGCCCCGACGATCGTTTATCCCTGGCGCTGCTTGTGTTTCGGGTTTTCACAGATAACCCGCACCACACCCTTGCGCCGGATGACTTTGCATTTTTTACAAATCCGTTTCACACTCGGCCGAACTTTCATGTCACTTTCCTCCACCACAAACCATCATCGAAAAACTCTATTTCTTGCGAAATACGATGCGCCCGCGGCTCAGATCATAGGGCGAAATCTCAACCGTCACCGTGTCGCCCGGCAGGATGCGGATGTAATGCATGCGCATTTTGCCGGAGATGTGAGCCAGAATCACATGCTGATTCTGCAGCTCGACTCGAAACATCGTGTTCGGCAACGCCTCCAGGACCTTGGCGTCCACCGTGATCTTGTCCTCCTTGATCGTATGGACAAATTCTTTTTTCCTGCTCATGTCAGCACCCGGGGACCGTTTTCGGTGACGAGGATCGTATTTTCAAAATGGGCGCTGAGTTTCCGATCCGCCGTAACCACAGTCCACCGATCCTCCAGAATCTCCGTTTTATACGTTCCGATATTCACCATCGGCTCGATCGCCAGCGTCATGCCGGGCGACAGCACCGGCCCCTTTTTGCCGGTGTCGAAATTCGGAATCTGCGGGTCCTCATGCAAATTCCGGCCGACCCCGTGCCCGACCCACTCGCGGACAACGCTGAACCCCGCCGATTCCGCCACTGTCTGAATGGCCCTCGATATGTCCGACACGCGACCACCCGACAGCGCCCGCGCAGTCCCGGCGTCCAGCGAGGACCGGCAGGCATCCATCAGCTTGCGGGCCTCCGATGAAATGGTCCCAACCGGGAACGTCCGGGCGGCGTCACCGTGAAACCCGAACTTGCGCACGCCCACATCGATTGAGAGAATGTCTCCCTCCCGGACGACCTTGTCCTTGCGCGGAATGCCATGGACCACTTCGGCATTGATCGACGCGCAGATCGTCGCGGGAAACCCAAAATATCCCTTGAACGCCGGCTCCGCACCCTCCGCCCGGATCATCCGCTCAGCCTCGGCGTCCAAATCCAGCGTGCTGACGTCCGGAGCGACCAGGGCCTCCATGCGATCGAGAACCAGCCGGGTGAGCCTGCCGCACTCGACCATTTTCTCGATCTCGTCCGGAGTTTTGATCTCGATCATGCCGAACACGCCTCACTCAAGACGGCCGTGACGTGCTTCGCAGCACCTTCAATATCCGATCCGTGACCTCGTCCGTATCGACAGATCCGTCAACACGCCGGAGGATCGAAGACCGGCCGTAATAGTCGAGGAGCGGCTGGGTCTGACGGAGATAGATGGCCAGCCGCTCACGAATGCGATCGGGCTGATCATCCTCCCGGACCACCAGCGGGGTCTGACACTGATCACACCGGCCGGCAATTTTCGGGGGCGCCGAATGAACGTGATAGACCGCGCCGTCTTTGGGGCAACTCTGGCGCCCACCCAGACGAGCCAATACATGCTGTTCTGAAAGATCAATGGCGACGACCGCGTCCAGCCGGCCGCCGCGCTTTTCCAACATCCGGTCCAGCAGCTCCGCCTGCGGCACGGTCCGGGGAAACCCGTCCAGCAGGAACTTGCCCCACAGTGACTGCTCGGTCAGATAGGTCTCCACAACCTCGCAGGTGTCCGCGTCGGGGACCAGATGTCCGACACTGATGATCGCCTGGATCCGCTGACCCAGCGGCCCGCCTGCCGCGACCATTTTTCGAAAAAGATCGCCGGTCGACAGGTGGACCAAGCCAAGCGCGTCGACCAGTTTCTTTGCCTGCGTTCCCTTGCCCGCGCCCGGAGGCCCCAGGAGGACGATCCGCATCCCTTCGGACATCAGGACATCCGCCCGCGAAGCCGGCCCTTGCGCAGGAACCCCTCATAGTGCCTCATCAGAAGGTGAGATTCAAGCTGTTGCATGGTATCGAGGGAGACACCGACAACGATGAGCAGCGACGTACCGCCGAAATAAAAGGGGACGTTGGCGGCCTGAATGATATAGACGGGCATGACGGAAATAATCGCGACAAACATCGCGCCGGCAAAAGTGACCCGCGTGAGAACGTACTCGATGTATTGCGCCGTCGCCTCGCCCGGCCGGCGGCCCGGGACGAATCCGCCGAATTTCTGGAGGTTGTCGGCGAGGTCCTTGGGATTGAATGTGACGGCGGTGTAGAAGTAACAGAAGAAAACGATGAGGACGACAAAACAGATGGTGCCGAGCCAGGCGCCATTGTTAAAATTCATCCAGATGGCGAGGGTGGTGAAGAAGGAGGCGGGATCGTTGCCGCCGAGGAACTGGAAAATCTGGATCGGGATCATGAGGATGGCGGAGGCGAAAATGACGGCGATGACGCCGGAGTAATCGACCTTGAGCGGAATGTGCGTGCTCTGGCCGCCGTAGACTTTGCGGCCGCGCACCTGTTTGGCGTAGGAGACCGGTATTTTTCGGCGGCCCAGCTGGAGGACGACAACGGCCGCGATGATGGCGCAAACAAAAACCAGGACCACAGCCAGCGTGATGAGGTCGATCGTGCCGGCCTTGAGGACCTGGACTGTGTTGACGGCGGCGCGGGGGATGTCGGTGACGATACCGGCGAAGATGAGGATGGAAGCGCCGTTGCCGATGCCGCGTTCGGTGATCTGCTCGCCGAGCCACATGAGAAACGCGGTTCCGGTGATAACGGTGAGAACACCCATGAGCCGGAACCCCCAGCCGGGATGGACGACGATGGATCCGAAGTCCGTGGCCGGAATTTTTTCGAGGAAGAGGATGAGGCCGGTTCCTTGGACGGTGGCCACGCCGATCGTGGCATAGCGGGAATACTGGTTGATCTTCTTGCGGCCGGTCTCGCCCTCCTTAGCGAGTTTTTCCAGCGTCGGGATGACCGCCGTGAGAAGCTGCATGATGATGGATGCGCTGATGTAGGGCATGATGCCGAGCGAGAAAATGGACACGCGTTCAAACGCGCCTCCGGTAAACATGTTGACAAATCCAAAGACCCCGCCCATGGCGCCGGTGGCGCGGCCAAAATAGGCGAAGGCGGCCTGGGCGTCGACATAGGGAATCACAACAAAAGATCCAAGCCTGAAAATGGCCAGCATGAACGCGGTGAAGAGGATTTTCCGGCGCAGGTCCGGAATCTTGAATGCATTTAAGAATGCGTCAAGCATGTGGGGTCAGAGGGCGCCGGACGGTTATACGGCGAGCTGAACGGCGCCGCCGGCCGATAGAATGGCCTGCCGGGCACTTTCGGAAAAGCCGTGAGCCGTCACCTTCAGACGTTTCTTCAATGTTCCCCCGCCCAGAATTTTCACCAATCCTGCGCGCGGCCGGACAAGACCGGCCCCTTTGAGACGATCCAAGGTGACGTCCTCATTGTCGGAGAACTGATTGAGATCCGCCAGCCGGACGATGGCCGGAGGCGTCCGCCAGGGCCGCTTAAAGCCCCCTTTGGGCAGACGCCGGAAAAGGGGCATCTGGCCGCCTTCGAATCCGCGCCGAATCTTGCTGCGCGCCCACTGTCCCTTCTGGCCCTTGCCGCTGGTCTTCCCGCGGCCGCTGCCTTCCCCACGGCCCAGCCGTCGCTTGCGGCGGATGATTTTCGGCAGGTTGGACAAATCGATGGACATGGCGATCAACTCTCCGGGGGAGCGGCCGGAGATGGACTTTCCGGAGCGGGACGCGGTTCCGGCCGGGGTCTGCGATCGGGTCGGCGATTTCCGGATGAACCGCCGGGCCCGGACTGATTCCGCGGCCTGTTCCGCGACCCGGGTTGACCCGGCGATTGCCGGCCCTGATCCCGGCGCCGGATGGGCGCGGCCGGCGGTTCAGCCTCCATTCCTTCGGATTTTTCCCTGGCTGCCTCGTCCTCGGATCGACCCATGCGCCTCGATTTTTTCGCAATGAAAATCTCTCCAACCGATTTGCCCCGAAGCTCCGCAACCTCCTCGGGCAGCTGAAGCCGGTTTAGTCCATCCATGGTGGCCTTGACGGCGTTGACGGCGTTGCAATTGCCGATGGTTTTGGAAATGATGTCCTTGATTCCTGATGCCTCCAGAATGGCCCGGACCGACTTGCCGGCGATGATTCCGGTTCCGGGGACAGCCGGGCGAAGAAGCACGCGGGTGGCGCCGCATCGGCCGAGAATTTCGTGTGGGATGGTACCATTGACAATTTTGACCTTGGCCATGCCCTTCATGGCCAGCGTGCGGCCCTTGGTGATCGACTCCGGAACTTCCTTGGCCTTTCCGATCGACACGCCGACACTGCCCTTGCCGTCTCCAACTACAACAATGGTCGAGAACCCAAACCGCCGGCCGCCCGCCACGACTTTGGCGACATGATTGATCTGAACGACTCGCTCGATCATCTCCGGCCCGACCGAGTCCCTCCTTCGATCGTCCCGCCTGCCCCTGCCCTGCGAACGGCCGCCTGGATGGGGCGCGGCCCTGGCTCCGAATTCAGTCAAAACACCAACCCTCCTTCACGTGCGCTGTCTGCGAGCGCTGCCAATTTGCCATGATAAATATAGCCGGACCGGTCAAACCGCACCTCGCGAATGCCCTTGGCTTTGGACCGCTCCGCGATCAATTTGCCGACGGCCCGACAGGCCTCAATATTTTTTTTGCCCTTGACCACATCCTTGATCTCCGGCGACTGGGTTGACGCGCCCACAATGACTTTGCTGGAGAGATCATCGACGACCTGGACGGAAATATGCTTTCGACTTTTAAAAACACACAGCCGGGGACGGTCAGACGTTCCGACGACCTTTTTCCGTGAACGGACCGCCTTGTAGACGGTGACCTCATGGTGCTTTTTGTCGCTCATACCCGTCCCCTTACTTCCCGCCCGCCGCGCCGCCGCCGGCCGCTGAGCCCGCCGCCGACTTGCCGGCTTTCTTTCTGACACGCTCACCAAAATAACGGATTCCCTTGCCCTGATACACTTCCGGAGGCCGCACGGCCCGAATGTCCGCGGCCAGCTGGCCGAGCTTGTGTCTGTCCGCGCCCTTCAAAACAATCCTGACATTGGATTCGATCCCGACTTCAATTCCCTTGGGAATGGAAATTTCAGCCGGCCGGGTGTATCCGACGCTCAACACGAGTTTGTCGGCCTGCTTGGACGCGCGATATCCGATTCCTACAATCTCCAGCTCGCGGACAAACCCCTCCGAAACGCCGCGGACAGCGTTCTGAAGGAGCCGCTGGGCAAGACCGTGCCGGGCGCGGATGGCGTCGGTCTCGGCGGACCGGACAACCAGAAGTTTGTCTCCGTCCTGAGAAACGGACACGTCCGGCGGCACCTGGACGGTCATCTCCCCCTTCGGCCCTTTGATATGGACAGCCGAGGCTTTGACCTGGGCGGTGATGCCTTTGGGAACGAGGACGGGCGATTTTCCGACACGGGACATCAGCGCACCTCGAGCAAAACCTCTCCGCCGACACGCTCGCGCCGGCATTCCCGGTCGGTCAACAGACCCTTTGGCGTGGAGACCACGGCAACGCCCAGCCCCCCGGACGGCCTGGGAATCAAATGGATTGGCGCGTAAACACGCCGGCCGGGAGTCGAGACGCGCCGGAGGTTCCGAATGACGCTGGTCTTGCCGTCCTTGGCGTATTTCAGATACACACGCAAAATTCCCTGCCGGTTGTCCTTCAAAATCCGGTAATTCTTGATGTATCCCTCGTCTTTCATAATCCGGATAATGGATACTTTGAGCCGGGACGCGGGGACATCGACGGTCTTTTTTCGGGCGATGATCCCATTGCGAATACGAAGCAGGAGATCCGAAATAGGATCTGTGACGGCGCTCATGTCTCCTCCTGACGGAAAGGGATAACGATCGATGAGAAAGAGGGCACGATCACCACGACGCCTTCACAACGCCGGGGATCTCACCCCTCGACGCAAGTTTTCGGAAGCAAAGCCGGCAGAGCTCAAATCGGCTGATGTATCCGCGCGAGCGGCCGCAGATGGAACAACGATTGTGCTGGCGCACTTTGAATTTCCTTGGCCGCTTCCACTTCGCAATCCAGCACTTTTTGGCCATGACTATTTCCTCCCCATAAACGGCAGGCCGAATCCCTCAAAGAGAGCGAGGGCGTGGTCGTCAGATTCGGCTGTGGTGACAAATGTCACGTTCATGCCCTTGGCCCGAAAAACCTTGTCAATGTCAATTTCTGGAAACATGGTCTGCTCCTGCACCCCGATGGTGAGGTTTCCCCTGTGGTCGAAATTTTTCGGCGAGATGCCGTGGAAATCCCGGATGCGGGGAAGAGTGATGTTGATGAACCGGTCAAGGAACTCGTACATGCGCTTGCTGCGAAGCGTGACCTTGAGGCCGACCGGATTGCCGGCCCGAACTCCGAAGGCCGAGACGTCCTTGTAGGCGCGGCGGAGGATGGGTTTTTGGCCTGTGATAAGGCTCAAATCCTGGCTCATAGCCTCGATCACCTTGTATTCCTTGATGCCCTCACCCAGCCCGGAATTGATGACGATTTTGATCAACCTCGGCACCTGGTTGATGTTTTTCAGCTGAAGCTGCTGCTGAAGACGGGGGCGCAGTTCGGTCATGTAAAACACTTTGAGCCGCGGGGCCGGGATGGGCTCCCGGCGGCGCGGAGCCTGCGGCGCGGCCGCCGGAGTCGCCTTCTGGGCGGCATCGGCTTTTCTGGATTTGGCCGGCACGGCGACTTTGTCGGCGGTCATGACACGAATGACTCATTGCATTTTTTACAGACCCGGACGTTTCGGTCCTGATCGCGCCTGCGGGCGACGCGGGTCGGCTTTCGGCATTTGGGGCAAACGACCATGAGATTGGAGAGAGCCAAAGAGGCCTCTTTTTCGATGATTCCACCCTTGGGGTTCTGCTGGGTGCGCCGGACGTGGACTTTTCGAAGCGCGACACCTTCAACGATCGCGCGCAGCCGCTCGACGTCGACGCTGAGGATTTTCCCCCGCGAGCCCCGCTCGTTGCCGCTCCGGACCAGGACCTCGTCACCCTTTCGCACGTGAAGCTTGACCATCAGACGACCTCCGGCGCGAGAGATATGATTTTCATGAACTGCCGGTCACGCAACTCCCGGGCAACCGGCCCGAAGATGCGGGTGCCGACAGGTTCCCGCTGTTCGTTGATGATGACAGCGGCGTTGTCGTCAAACCGGATGCGGGACCCGTCGGCGCGGCGCGACGTGTGCCGCTGGCGGACGATCACGGCCTTGACCACCTGTCCCTTTTTGACGACACCGTCGGGCTGGGCGAATTTGACGGCGGCGACGATGACATCTCCGAGAAAGGCATAGCGATGCCGGGTGCCCCGGAGGACTCGAATACAGTCAATCACGCGCGCGCCCGAATTGTCCGCCACGGTCAAATAGGTTTCCTGCTGAATCATGGTCAAATCCTTTTCGAATCAAGTGGCCTTTTCCAGTACCCGAATCAGCCGCCATCGCTTGAGTTTCGACAGCGGCCGGGTTTCAACGATCTCCACGAGATCGCCTGTCTTGGCCTCACGCTTTTCGTCGTGGGCCAGGAAATTCTTGGACTCCCGGACCGTCTTCTTGTAAATCGGATGAATGAACCGCCGCTCCGCCCGGACCCGGATGGTTTTTTCCATGCGGTCTGAGATAACACGCCCCTTGATGAGCTTTTTCATGACGTCACGATCCCGGCCGGACGTGTGCGGAGTTGGCTCATGAGGGTCTGAATGCGAGCGAGCCGCCGCCGCGTATTTCGGACGAGAAGACCGTTTTCCAGAGGGCCAATGCTGGACTGGAACCGGAGATTCCGAAGTTCCTCAACCAGTTTTTCCGCCTCGGTGTTCAGGGCGGTTTCCGACATCTGTTTTAAATCCGACCACTTCATAGTCCAGTCCTCCGCTTGACCGCCGTGGATTTTACGGGGAGCTTGGCGCCGGCAAGCTGAATGCACCGCAGGGCCTCGGTGTCCGTGAGTCCGCCGACTTCAAAGCAGACCTGGCCCGGCTTGACCACGGAAACCCAGAATTCCGGATTGCCCTTGCCGGTGCCCATCCGCGTCTCCGCCGGCCGCTGGGTGACCGGTTTGTCCGGAAAAATCCGGATCCAGACCTTGCCCTTCCGCTTCATAAACCGGCTCAACGCCACCCGCACCGCCTCGATCTGTCGGCTGGTGATCCAGCCGCATTCGAGGACCTTGAGGCCGAATTCGCCGAAGGCGACCGTATTCATGCGCGTTGCCAAGCCCCGCATCCGGCCGCGGCTTTGTTTTCGGAATTTTTGCTGAGCCGGCATCAACATGACAGATCACCTGACCGGATCATCGGGAAGAGTCTCCCTTGTAAATCCAGACTTTGACGCCGATGATTCCATATTTGGTTTTGGCCTCCGCGATGCCGAAATCAATGTTGCAACGGATGGTCTGCAACGGCAGTCGGCCTTCGATGTACCATTCGCGGCGCGCGATTTCCGTTCCGCCCAGCCGGCCGCTGCACATGACCTTGACGCCAAGCGCGCCCCGGGCCCTGGAATTGTAGACCGCCTGCTTCATCGCGCGCCGGAACGCCACGCGACGCTCGATCTTGCGCGTGATTTCCTCCGCGACCAGTATCGCCACCACGTCCGGGACTTTGACTTCCTCGATGTTGACCTCCACGTCTTCCTTGGGCAGGCCGGTAAGCTGGACAATGTCCTGGGCCAGCCGGTCGATGTTCGACCCCTTCTTGCCGATCACCAACCCCGCACGGGCGGCTTCGATGGTGACCCGGATCCGCTTGGTGAACCGCTCGATCAGAATGCCGGATATGCCCGCGTGAAAGAGCCGGGATTTGATGAACCGCCGGATTTTGAGATCGCCGGCGAGTTTTTTGGCGAAATCCTTTTTCGCGTACCAGCGCGCATCCCAGTTCCGATTGACGCCGAGCCGAAACGCGATCGGGTTGACTTTCTGTCCCATGTTACACCTTGTCCAGTTCCAGCCGGGCGTGGCTCATTCGTTTCAAAATCGGCGTGGCCCGGCCGTGTGCGCGCGGCAGCCAGCGTTTCAGGACCGGGCCGCCGTCGACGAGGAGTTTCGAAATGCGAAGCTCGTCGGGTTTGACGGCCGGATCCTTCTGCATGGCCGATGTCTGCGCGCTTTTGAGTATTTTTTTCAAGAAAGCCGACCCGCGCTTGCTGGTGTGATCGAGGATGACCAAAGCCTCATCGACCCTGCGGCCGCGGATGAGGTCGGCGACGATACGGAGTTTTCGGGCCGTTATCCGCAGGAACCGGCCGCGGGACGTGGCGATCATGAGGCAGCCGCGGCGGCCTTGGTTTCTTCACCGCGCGGTTCACGATGTCCGCGAAACGTGCGCGTGGGGGAGAATTCTCCGAGCCGGTGTCCGACCATGTTTTCACTGACAAAGACGTTGATGAATTTATTGCCGTTGTGGACCGCGAAGGTCTGCCCGACCATTTCGGGAACGACGGTGGAACGGCGGGCCCAGGTTTTGATGGGCCGGCGCTGGCCGCTGCCGCGCATGGCTTTGACTTTTCTCATGAGCCCCTCGTCAATGTAAGGACCTTTTTTAAGAGATCGACCCATTATTTTTTCCTCCGTTGCACAATGTACTGATCCGATGCCTGCGGCCGGCGGGTCCGCTTGCCCTTGGATTTCAGTCCCCACGGACTTTGCGGATGATTGCCGCCCTTGCTCTTGCCCTCGCCGCCGCCCATCGGATGATCGACAGGATTCATCGCCACACCCCGCACGGTCGGGCGAATCCCGCGATGACGGTTTCTGCCGGCGGAACCCCAGACAATGTTCACGCGATCGGCGTTGCCGACCATGCCGATCGTCGCGCGGCAGGCCGAATGAATTCTCCGAAGCTCGCCGGAAGGGAGTTTGACAAATGCGTAGTCCCCTTCTCGGGCCATCACCTGCGCGCTGACTCCGGCGCCGCGCGCCAGCTGCCCGCCCTTGCCGGGTTTCAGCTCGACGTTGTGCACGAACGTTCCCGGCGGGATGAGCCGCAGGGGAAGCGCGTTGCCGACGGCGATTTCAGCTTTCTCGCCGCTTTCGACTTTGGCGCCGACCTGCAACCCCTGGGGCGCGATGATGTATGTTTTTTCGCCGTCGTCATACTGGACGAGCGCGATGCGAGCGCCACGGTTGGGGTCATACTCGAGCGCGAGAACCTTTGCCGGCGCGGTATCCTTGTTGCGCTTGAAATCGATGATCCGATAGAGCTGCTTGTGGCCGCCGCCGATATGCCGGGTTGTGATGCGGCCGGTATTGTTGCGGCCGCCGGTTTTGAACAACCGCTCCGTCAGATTCTTCTCCGGCCGCTTGTCGGCAAGATCCTCCGTCGTGAGGGTGGTCATATACCGGCGCGAGGACGTTACGGGACGGTAGGTTCGGACGGCCATCAGATTCCCTCGAAGAAGGCGATTTTCTGGCCGGCCTCAAGCGTGACAACCGCCCGCTTGGTCGACTTGGTCCAGCCGGGGGTCTGCCGCACCCGCCGCATCTTGCCGTGCCGGCGGATGAGATTGACACTCCGGACCTTGACATCAAACAGCCGCTCGACCGCGCGACGGATCGTGTGCTTGGTGGATTCTTCCCTGACTTCAAACATATATTTTCCCAGCCGCTCACGAGCCTGTGTCGATTTTTCGGTGATGACAGGCCGGACGATCAGCCGATGATCGGATGGCGGAATGTAGGCGCGGCCTGTGGTCTTTTTTTCGTCAGCCATGTGCCGCCTCCGTCAATCGGCTGGACAGAAGATCCACCGATTTGTCCGTGAGGACGACGCTTCGGGAAGCCATCACATCGTACGCCGTCAGCGATGTTGCCCGCCGGACCGTGACGTTCGGCAGGTTGCGGATCGACAAATAGGCCTGCCGGGAATCGGGATCAAGAACAAAAAGAACCCGGCCGGCGGTCAGCCCGGCACGCTTGGGGAATCCCTGAAAAAGACGCGTGTCCGGCGATTCGATGGGGGCCAGAGACAAAAGGCGGAGATGTCCGTCGCGGAGTTTGTCCGAGAGGGCGGCGCGAAGGGCAAGTCGGCGAAGCCGATGAGGGAAGTGGATGGAAGCGCGGCCGCGTCTGGGGCCGTGGGCTCGGCCGCCGCCGCGAAATTGCGGGGCCTGGGCGTCCGCGTGCCTGGCCCGGCCGGTATGTTTTTGAGCCCAGATTTTTCTGCCGGATCCGCGAACTTCCGCCCGGGTCATCACCGAGGCAGTACCCGCGCGCTGACGGGTCCGGTAGTAGCGGGCGGCATGAGCATAGACGACTGGATTGGCGGTTACGTCAAAGACTCCCGGCGGCAGGTCGCGACTCTCTTTCTTGTCCCCCTCCAGCGTGAGCACGTCGACTTTCGGCATGGTCGTCAGGCCTTCGATCCGGCAGCCGGGCGGGATTTTTTGACGGATTCCCGGACAAGGACCAGCCCGGAATCCGGGCCCGGGATGGCGCCACTGACGGCAAGCAGATTGTGTTCAACGTCCACCTGTACCACTTTCAAATTCAACACGGTAACCCGCTCGTTGCCGTATCGGCCGGCAAGCTTTTTGCCCGGCCACGTTCGGCCGGGATCGGTGTTGGATCCGATCGATCCCGGTGTGCGGTGCCGCTTTTCGGTGCCGTGGGAGGCGGGCGCGCCGTGGAAATTCCAGCGTTTCATCGTCCCGGTTGTGCCCCGCCCGATGCTCCGGCCGACAACGTCAACCTGGTCGCCGACATTGAAAATGCCGGCCGTGATTTCACCGCCGACGGCAAGACCCTGGGGCAAAGGGCCGCGCAGCTCGCGAAGGATCCTGCGGGGTTCGAGATTTCGTTTCTTGAATTCCCCAACATGCGGGGCGGTTGGATAGCGGCGTTCCTTGCCGTATGCGATAACCACCGCCTGATAGCCGTCGGACTCGACTGTTTTTTCCCGGAGAATCACACACGGCCCGGACTCGATCACCGTCACGGGAACCGCCGCGCCGGTCTTCTCGTCAAATAACTCCGTCATGCCGACTTTTCTCCCCAGACAAGCCCGCATGATCAGGCCTCCTTGACCTCAACCTCAACGCCGGAAGGCAGACCCAGATCGAGAAGGGACTGCATGGTCTCCTGGTTGGGGTTGACGATGTCCATGAGGCGCTTGTGCGTGCGCAACTCAAATTGCTCACGCGACTTTTTGTTGACGTGCGGTGACCGGAGGACGGTGAAGAGTTCGTGTTTGGTCGGCAGAGGGACCGGCCCCACGACGGTCGCACCCGTTTTTTTGGCCGCCATGACAATTTCCTGGGTGGACTTGTCGATCAGGCGGTGATCAAAGGATTTGAGTTTGATCCGGATGCGAAGCTCAGGCATGGTCGGGGCTACTCCACGATCTCCGTCACAACGCCGGCGCCGACGGTCCGGCCGCCTTCGCGGATGGCGAATCGCTGCGACTTCTCCATGGCGATCGGCGTAATGAGCTCAACGTCCGCGTTGATGTTATCGCCCGGCATGACCATTTTGACGTCCGTTGGCAGTATGACCGACCCGGTCACGTCGGTGGTCCGGAAATAGAACTGCGGGCGATATCCCGGAAAAAACGGCGTGTGCCGCCCGCCCTCGTCCTTGGTCAGGACATAGACTTCCGCCTTGTACTTTTTGTGCGGAGTAATCGTG
>CAZHRJ010000062.1:0-17184 GCA_964534765.1 uncultured bacterium | reverse complement strand
TGATCGTGATCTCCTCGCCCAGACCCATGGCGATGGGCAGCTGGCTGTCGATGCGGCATTTGGGCAAGCCCATTGTCACAATCGACGGCCAGGATGACCGTGGATTTACGCTGGAGATGCTCTACGATTCAATCCTCTATTTTAAACGCGAAGTCACCAACCCCATTCAGGAGATTGTCGAACGCCGCTACGCGCCGGCCGGCCAGACGGATGACATTGAAAAATTCTTTATGGCGAGGGATCCGGCCTTTTTGAAGGACCGGAACGTCAACCGGGAAATTGAGCGGAAACTGAGGCCCATCTCCTTTTCGGTGGAGGCGGAACTGCTCGATATCCGGGAAGACAAAAAATGCGATCTCTTTTTTTCCGGCGGCCGAACACACCGGCACCGCCGCGCGGCGCTGGACCATCTGAGGCGGCTGAACCGGCCCGGATTCGACATCGTGGACGGCCATGTCGGGACGCGCCGGGATTATCTCCGGCGGCTGGCGTCGGCCAGAATCGGCCTCTCCATTCAGGGAACAGGGTTTGATTGTGTACGGTACTGGGAGATCCCGGCGGTGGGAAGCCTCCTCCTGACGGAACGCCCGACGATCGCGATTCATCAGAATTTCCAATTTCCACAACAGGCTTTCTGTTTCGACCGACTGGACCAGATCGTGCCCTTGGTGGATCAACTCCTCCGTAACCCTGCACTTCTTGAGTCCGTCACCCAGGCCGGACGGGATCATATCCGCAATCACCACACCACCACAACCCGGGCGGCATACGTCGTCGCTGAAATTGACCGCGCACTTCCCAATCGGGTCTCCTGAACAGGTTGACAGGCATTCCGGACATGGGTTACGGTGGAGACGCCATGAACAGGGAAGACAAGCCAACAGATCAACCGGGTTCGAGCAAGGGCTATATCGAGGGAAACCGGCCGGGCGTCCGGGTGCCGGTAAGGGAAGTGCGGCTCAGCAAAAACGAGAATGGCAACGGCCACCCCGCCACGATTCCCCTCTACGACACCAGCGGGCCTTACACCGATCCTCAAGCCCGCATCGATTACCGGCGGGGACTCGATCCTATCCGGCGGGACTGGATACGCTCCCGCGGACCCTACACCGAACGGGAGACGGCTGCACGGACCAACGGCAAACTATCCTTGATCCCGCCGACACTCCGCAGAAACCCTCTCCGCGGCCGGGGGCCGGTGACTCAGATGCATTACGCCCGACAGGGCATCCTCACTCCGGAAATGGAGTATATCGCCATCCGGGAACACTGCCCGCCGCAGTTGGTCCGGGACGAGGTCGCGCGTGGGCGGGCGATCATTCCGGCCAATATCAATCATCCGGAATCCGAGCCGATGATCATCGGCCGGAATTTCCTCGTCAAAATCAATGCCAACATCGGCAACAGCGCAATCACCGGCTCGATCGATGAGGAAGTCGAAAAAATGACATGGGCCATCCGATGGGGATCCGACACGGTGATGGATCTCTCAACCGGCCGGAACATCCACGAAACGCGGGAGTGGATCATCCGAAATTCGCCGGTGCCCATCGGCACGGTGCCGATTTATCAGGCTCTGGAAAAAGTCGGTGGGAGGGCGGAGAATCTGACATGGGAAACCTACCGGGACACGCTGATCGAGCAGGCTGAGCAGGGCGTCGATTATTTCACAATCCACGCAGGCGTCCTCCTCCGGTATATTCCCCTCACCGCTGGACGAAAAACCGGTATCGTCTCACGCGGCGGGTCCATCCTTGCGAAATGGTGCCTCGCGCATCACCAGGAAAATTTTCTCTATACGCATTTTCGGGAAATCTGCGAAATCCTCCGCGAATTCGACGTTTCCTTCAGCCTTGGCGACGGCCTTCGGCCCGGATCCATCGCCGACGCCAACGACGCCGCGCAGTTCGCCGAACTGGACACGCTCGGCGAACTCACGGCCATCGCCTGGGAACTTGATTGCCAGGTGATGATCGAGGGTCCCGGACATGTGCCGATTCACAAGATCAAGGAAAATGTCGACCGACAGATGGCGGTGTGCCGCGAAGCGCCTTTCTATACGCTCGGACCGCTGACGACCGATGTGGCGCCCGGGTATGACCACATCACGTCGGCCATCGGCGCCGCAATGATCGGCTGGTACGGAACCGCGATGCTTTGCTATGTGACGCCAAAAGAACACCTCGGATTGCCGAATAAAAAGGACGTTAAGGACGGCGTGATCGCTTACAAAATAGCCGCTCACGCCGCGGATCTCGCCAAAGGCCATCCAGGAGCCGGCGATTGGGATGATGCGCTGTCCGAGGCACGGTTTGAGTTTCGATGGACGGACCAGTTCAACCTCAGTCTCGATCCCGAAACCGCCCGCGAATTTCATGACGAAACCCTGCCCCAGTCCGGCGCCAAACTCGCTCATTTTTGCAGCATGTGCGGGCCCCAATTTTGCAGCATGGAAATCACCAACGCCGTCCGGGAATACGCTCAAAATAATAAACTCGCGCCCCAGGAGGCCATTCAAAAAGGGCTTCAGGAAAAATCGGACGAGTTTGTCGAAAAAGGATCCAGTCTTTACATCCAATCCGGGCGAACACCGGCCTGACGGCTGTCTCGGGATGGGTCACCCCATTTCGTCACACGTCGGGCTATCCTCCGAGTCGAATCATCTCGATTTTCCGGTGAGCGGTGGGGTCATAGCCCGCTGACGACCGGAGCGCCGTCCAGCGGTCTTCGGAGTACTTGTCGTTCCGTCCAGCCCAGACTGATCGGATCACATCCGTCAGATGACTGTCCGACGCTCCTTGGCGAAGCAGCGGTTTCAAGTCGTATCCGGTTTGAGAAAAAAGACAGGTCACTAATCTGCCGTCCGGGGTCACACGCGCGCGGACGCAAGTCCCGCAAAAAGGTTCCGTCACCGAACCGATAATCCCTATTTTGCCCTGGCCATCGACGTAGTCATAATCAACCGACGGCGCACGGCCCGACGCGCGGCCAACCTGACGAAGCGGATACCGGCTCTGAATGATATCCAGAATTTCCTGCTTCGGAACCAGTCGATTGTATGTCCACTGGTTGGCATTGCCGACATCCATGTATTCGATAAATCGAAGGATCAGTCCGTTCCTGCGGCCAAATTCGGCAAGATCCAGGATTTCATCGTCGTTGACGCCGCGCATCACCACAGCGTTGATCTTGATCGAATCCATTCCACAGAATTTCGCCGCCTCGATTCCTTCCAGAACCGGGGTCAGCTCCCCTCGCTGCGTAATCGACCGGAATTTGACCGCGTTCAAGGTGTCCAGACTGATATTGATCCGCCGGAGACCCGCGGCCTTCAAATCGGCGATTTGCGCCGCAAGAAGGGCGCCGTTCGTAGTGAGACCGAGATCCCTCAATCCGGGAATCGGAGCCAGCAGGCGAATGAGACCGGCCAAATCTTTGCGGACCAGGGGCTCGCCGCCTGTTAGCCGAAGTTTTTCAGCGCCCAGTCTCGAAAAAATTCCCGCCAGACGCGCGATCTCCTCAAACGTCAGTAGTTCCTCTTTCCGGACCCAGTCGTATTCTTCGTACGGCATGCAGTACGTACACCGGTAATTGCACCGGTCCGTTACTGATATCCGCAGATCCCGTATGGGACGTCCAAACACATCCGCAACCCTCATAGTCGTATTTTCCCTGAATTTCCCTGAATCGGCAAGGATTCCCCCGGCCTATCCGACTCTCCGCCGCAACCCCTGACTCGACAGCTCCCGGAATGCGCGGTCGACCCGGTCAAGCGCCTTCTGGGTGCGAAGATGTCCCACGTACTCCTCTAGACCCGATTCCCACGAGACGGTGGGAGTCCAGCCCAATAGGGCGCGAATCTGCCGGTTGTCCGCGATGCAGTGCCGGATGTCACCGACTCGAAAATCCTTCAGCACCTTCGGCTCGATCCGCTTTCCCAGAGCGCCGGCCAGCCCCTCCGCCACTTCCAGAACGGTCCTCGGTATTCCGGCGCCGACGTTGAGCGCCATCCCGTCCGCCTTCGATGACCGCATTGCCGCCAGATTGGCCTCGGCCACGTCCCGCACGTGAACAAAGTCACGGGACTGTCGGCCGTCCTCAAAAATGAGAGGCGGCCGGCTGTTTAACAGACGCGACCCGAAAATCGCCAGGACGCCGGTGTAGGGATTCGAAAGCGACTGGCGCGGACCATACACATTGAAATATCGGAGCGCGACAGTCGGGATCCCGTAGGCGCGGCCGATCATGAGACACATCTCCTCCTGATCTCGCTTGGTCGAAGCGTAAATCGACGTCGGATTCAACGGACGGGTTTCCGGAGTTCGGACAAAGCGCAATGTCACGCGGTGCCGACGGCAATACGGTTCGTATCGGCCGAGACGCAGATCCGCCGGGCGGCGCTCTTGAAACGGAACCGGACCGCAGGTCGGACATCGATACGCGCCCTCGCCGTACAGGCTCATCGACGACGCAACGACCAGCTTCCTCACCCGATGACGCGTCCGGCACAGAACATCCAGCAGCACCGACGTCCCGCGCGTGTTGATGTCCACATATTCCTCGATCTCATACATCGACTGCCCCACCCCCACGAGCGAAGCTTCGTGAAAAATCACATCCGCGCGTGGAACCAGCGCGGCCACCAATTTTCGGTTACGGATGTCTCCCCGGATGAAATTCGCTTTCTTTGAAAAATAGGCCGGAATTTTTCGATCTGGATAAACCTGCGGATGGATCAGATCCAGCACATCGACCCGGTGCCCGGACGCCAGCAGAGCGTCGACAATATGCGAGCCGATAAACCCCGCTCCGCCGGTAACCAGTATCCGCATCTTAAGCGGCCGCGATCTCTGTCAGGACGTCCCGATCCCCCCGGCGACGGACGGGCCGCTCGACCAGGCGCGATCGGACAACTTGAGGGAGTCTCGCCAGCGCCATGACAAATCCTATCGGGAACCGCCAGCGGCCGCGGACCATATCCCGGATGAGCCACAGCGGCGCGTAGCACAGATGCGCCGCCCAGGCGCGCCAGTCGCTCAGGTTCTTCCATAAAAACAAATAACTGTTCCGGGCCGTCACCTGTTTGAGTTTGTCCGGCTCCACCAGCGTCTCGATCGTCGCCCGATGCTTGTGATACAGAATGATCCCTGGATCGTAAACCACCTTCCAGCCACGCTTCCATGCGCGATAACACAGATCGATGTCTTCCCAGTACAACGGATGAAAAATCGCATCAAATCCGCCCAGCGCCATCAGCTTCCCCCGGTCAAACGCGCAGGCGCCACCGGTCGCAAATAACGTCGGCAGAATGGACCCGTTGCCCTCCTCGTCCCTGAGCTGAAAATGCCCATGCTCAAAAACACCCACACGCCGGCCTGCCAGGTAGGTCGTGTGATCCCACAGGAAAATCTTGGTGCTGACCGCGAAGACCGTCGGGTCCGAAAAATGCTCGGCCAGCCGGCAAAAGGAGTCTGGCGTGACTTCGATGTCGTTGTTGAGCGATATGACCACCGGATTCTTCGTCTTCGAAAAAATAAAATTCGACGCGCCCTGAAACCCGAGGTTCCGGGCCGGTTTGTACACGGCGACGCTCGGATAATGCTCGCACACATAGTCCCGGCTGTCATCCGTCGAACAGTCATCCACCAGCAATACCTCACAAGACGCGCCGCTCGACGAGACCGCCTCGGCGGCCGACACCACACTGGGAAGACAACGCTCCAGGAGAACTCGGCCGTTGTAGTTGGTGATGATGACGCTGATCGCGGAAAGATCAGCGGATCGGGTGGATGCTGCCATCATAGGCCACGGCCGCCACACAGTCGGCGGCAATTCCGCGGGCGACACTCCGGACATTTTCGTATGACCGGCCGGTCATGTTGTTGTACGGAACGAGAATAAGATCGTAGTGCTGATCCCGGAGCGCCCGTAGAAGAGGCGCCTCGATCGAATCCGAATGAAAATGACCGTCCCCGTACGAATAAAACTTGCTCACACCGCCGACTGACGGAACATCCCGCTGAATACGATTCTGGCCCAGCAATTCGACCTCGGCGCCGCTCGACCGAAGACCTTCAACCGCAAGACGGATATGCCACATCCGCGTGGACCGGAGAAGCAGCACCCGGCGGGCCGACCCGCGGGTCGGACGGCCGCCTACGGCGCCGAAGGTTTCGCCGAATCGCTTCAAAAACAATTCCCGGTTGCGCCGATAGAGTCCCCGGTCGTAATGCCTGAGCACATCATCATAGGTCTGCAAAATTTCGGCTGCGGAATAGTTCGGGTAACTCACCACTGCCTGCCGGCCGCCGTCAAATTTGTGCCAGTCCTCGGTCAGCAATACACCGGCTTCCTTGGCCTTTTTGTAAAACGGTGTTCCGGGCTGAGGAGTGTTGATGGACATTTGCAGATCATGAAGCAGTCCCTTCGCGGAAATATCTTCGATCATCCGCGCGGTCTTGAGGTCTTCTTCCCGGGTCGATCCCCAGCCTCCGATGGTGAAGGTCCCGTAAAAATGCAGGCCGAGCTCCTTGCAGATCGTCATGGATTCATACAATTTTTCAAGATTGAATTTCGCTCCGAGATCCATGCCCTCGGCAACCGCCGCGCTCGCCGTCTCGACACCCGCGCGAATTTTGTAATAGCCCGCAGACGCCATGGTCTCAAGCACCTGCCGATCGAGATTGAAATAGGCGCACATGGCGTCGAATTTGTAGCGATCAAGACCCCGGCGGCGGAATTCCTCGCAAAGCGCCAGAACGTAGGGCTTGCGCGTATTGTGCTCCTCCTCGTCCAGAAAAAATCCCTCGCACTCCGGATATTTCCGGCCCAGGGATTCGATTTCGTCCGCAACGTCATTGACATCTCGCGGCCGAAACCCGGCGAAATAGATCGTGCCGGACGCACAGTAGTTGCATTCAAACGGACACCCGCGGCTGGCATACATCTGGATTTCCGTGTACTCGCAATTCGGCTCGCCCGGAACCGCGTATCGAATGCGCGACACGTCCGTGTCCTCAGGCCACGGGAGTTTGGCAACGTCCGCAGACGGTCGACGGCCGTTCGGATACAGGCCGGCGATCTTCGACCGGTCCTTCCCGGAGACGATGTCCAGTACCGTTTCCTCGTACTCGCCCATCACTACATAATCGGCCTCTTTGGAAAGGTCCTCGGGAAACGCCGATGCATGCTGACCCGCCAGACAAATTTTCGCCCCGGTACGATTCCGGACCTCCTGCGCAACCGCCCAGTCCTCCCGAAACGTCCGAGAGGAGGGTTCCATGATGACCAAATCGGGCTTTTCCGCGAGAATCCGGCGCTCCGTCTCCTCAGAGGCCCATTTTTCCAGACACGGATCCAGGAATTTGACCCGATGCGAAGTCCGCTGTTTGAGGAGCGACGACGTGTAGGCCAGCTCCCACGGATAGTAGGTAAACACGTCATCGTAATTATTCATGCTGAACGACCATCGGCTGGGCGAATGAACGATGTAATTCCCCTCGCGATCAACCCCCACCGCGTTGCAGATCACTATATTCATGAAACGCCATTGTGATTAAACCAAAGAGGGATGTCAATCTTGTAACCCATCATGATCAAGGAATTTGTCTGCGTCTGCGCTGGTCGGTGGCCCATTTTTCTTTTTTCATTCAGACCGCCAACAGTCGGTAGTGAATCGCCCTGATTCCACGCACTCTTTTCAAACCGATTGTTTCAAATCCAGCGCGCTCAAACGTATGGACGGACGCGGCATTTTCAAGTCGAACGTAAGCATGGACTGATTTCAAACGCAGTTTTTTCATAACCCGCTCCGTCGCTTTTCGAATCAGAGCCGAACCATACCCGCGTCCACGAAATTTTGAGTCAACGCTGACATCGATCCGGGCGGTTTTTCTACGACTAAGATCGAATCGAATTTGACCGATCGGCCGTCTACCGGCGCGGGTTGCGATGAAAAGAAGGCAATCTGGATCAACCCGCTTCTTTTCAAACCAATCCACGTGATCTTTCCATGAGATCGGGCTCGAATTAAACGCCGATGCCCGCACCACCGGGTCATTGGCCCACTTCCAGAGCCTCTGTCGATCCGTGGCGGTTGCCCGTCTTAAGAACAATGGTTTGGTCACTGAACTCGATCCCGGTTCATTTTTTTCGCCTGAATCCAACCCTCCTGAAAAAGCGGTCACTGGACGAATGTGATGAGGCGATATCCCATCCGTTTGTTGGCGCTGCGTGAATTCAGCATATTCTTGACGTATTGTCCATTCTGAGGTCAATTCATCCAATCCGTTATGATAAATGGAATTCAACAGGTGGTTCTGGCTCCTTGCATTACTTCCATCATGGAACGCGCTCGACTGCGGGAACAGGTTTCTTCCTCGGCCCACTGCTTTTATCTTGGACTGAACTATGTCAAAGCTCATGAAACGCGTCGGTGGGCTCAGCGGCATGGGATGTCCACTCCGGAAACTGCCCGGATGTTCAGGCAATCCTGCTTGACCATACGCTCCAAGTTTATTCAGTGGATGGGCCGCTTGGGCGGACATTTCGACTCGCCGGAATGGTGGTCGCTTCCGATTTCGTCAAAGAGCCCCTATCTGGGCCAACTCTTTTTGTCTCTGGCCTCCTTTGAAATGATTCGAACCTACCTGTCAACGCATGCGGTGAGGGAACTGTTTCTCGTCGTTGAACCGCCGGCGCTGGCGGCAGTGTTGGAGTCGTCGTTCCGGTCTGAGGGAATCCCTGTGCGCCGCCACCTGGGCCGCCCGGCGGGATCGCTTCGATGGGCTTGGAAAGACTTCAAACGATATGTCGCGCCGAGATGTTATTTTCTACTCGACGAACTTCGGAAACGCTGGCGGCTTCGGAGATGCCCGAACGCCGCTTTGGATCATGGGCCGGACGAGCCGGTAACCCTGTTGAGGACCTGGTTTTTCGGATCTTCGTACATGAATGGCCTTTTTAAAGACGCGTATTTCAACCATCTGGCGGAGTGGCTCGAAACAAAAGGCAGGCGCGTCCTGACGGTTTTCAGTTTGTTCGACGCGGCGGATGTCGACAGTTTGGCGGCCCTGCTCATGCAGACGAAGTCCCGCCGGTCATGCGTGACGTTGGAACAGTTGGTCGGCGTGTGGGACGTGCTCAAGATCTTTGTGAAAACTCTCTTTCCGCCTTCGATCCAATCGTCGGATTTCGATTTTCGCTGGAACGGCGTCGATATCCGCCCGCTGGTGGAAGCCGAGATCCGGCACGTCCGGTTTGACCCCGGATTTGTTTTTTCTCTCTTTCACCGCAGAATGGTGGAACGGTTGCGGCAGAGGGGGGTCCGGCTGGACGCGGTCTACGTGCCGTTTGAAAATCAATCTTGGGAGAAATCCTTTTTTCAGGAACTCAAACGCCTTTACCCGGACGTCTGGATCGGCGGATATCAGCATGCGGCCGTTTTTGATCTGCTGTTGACCTACGAGATGTCAGCGGCCGAAATGGAACTATCTCCAAAACCGGATGCGATTTTGGCGAGCGGAGATTACTTTGCGGACTTCTTCCGAAAGAGGGGCTATTCGGACGTCCGGGTGGTCTATCCGGTGAAATATGCCAGCCTTGAGAAAAAATGGCGGCAGGTCTCGACTGAGGCGCAATCGAATCCATCTTATGATTTTTTAATATGCACCCCGGCCGGCTTTTTCGATACACTGGACATGGTCCATCGATTGACCCGGCTTTTCGCCGGCCAGTCCTGTCGGGTCGCGGTCAAGACCCACCAGCTGGTGGATTGGGAGGCGGTGAAATCAACGCTGTCGACGATCTCGGTGACCGTGCCCCCGGAGTGGGAGAGTGTGACCGGCGCCGTCGGCGATTTGATCGCGACATCCCGCACCATCTGCTGGGTATCCAGTTCGGTCTACATGGACGCGTTGCTTCTGGGAAAGCCGGCTCTACACATTATTCCATCGCACTCCTTTGACATCGAGTGGATCGATTTGCCGGAAGGATGTATTCATGTGCATCCTGAGGACACCTACGAGGCCTTGATGGAGAAACTTCAATCCGTTCAATCCACAGTTCGATCTGCCGCCGTGTCGCGATTTGTCCGGGACCGGCTGGCATTTCATGAGCGGCTGGATCGGTTCTTGCCCGTTGAGCCGGTTGCGAGTTAACGAAAGCTGCCCATGTCTCTCGTAGAGCCGTTGGCGGGGGAGTATGTCGTGATCCCGGCCCGGTACGCGTCGTCACGGTTTCCTGGAAAGCCGCTGGCCCCGATCCGGGGCGTGCCTTTGATCTTGCGCGTGCATGAGCGGGTATTAAGCGTGTTTCCCAATGATCGTATTTTGATCGCGACGGATGACCACCGAATTCGAGATGCCTGCGAGTCCCGGGGAGCCCGCGTTCGAATGACGCCCTCGTCCTGTTTGACGGGCACCGATCGGGTGTGGGAGGCCGTTCGAGACATGGAGGTTTCCGTGATCCTGAATGTCCAGGGCGACGAGCCGTTGATCTGCGCTGAAGACCTTGTGACGGTTCTTATGGAAAAACGCAAAAATTCGGGACAAGTGGTCAACGCGATGTGCCGGATTTCCGATCCGGCGGAGATTGAAAGTCCTCATGTGCCCAAAGTGGTGGTCAATGAACGATCGGAACTGGTCTACATGTCCCGGGCGGCGGTTCCGTATCCCAAGTCGTCCGGTGTGGATCTGAGCCGTCTGTACCGGCGGCAGGTGTGTATCTACGGTTTCAGAGGGGATGAATTGAAACGGTTTTCTGAATTCGGCCGAAAGTCCGGGCTGGAGGCGCCGGAAGACATCGAAATTTTGCGTTTTCTGGATTTGGGAATTCCGGTGCGAATGGTTGAAGTTCGATCGGGAAGCGTGGCGGTCGACGTTCCGGAGGATGTGTGTCGGGTGGAACGACTGATGGCATCGGCTTCATGAGATCTAATCGTCCAGAGGCGGTCGGGGGGTTGGGGCATGCCTGAGACTTCCATCATCATCCGCGCGTTTAACGAGGAAAAACACCTGCCGGCGCTTTTGGCGGCAATTCGGCGGCAGACCTATCGGGATGTTGAGGTCATCGTTGTTGATTCGGGATCGGTTGACCGGACACTGAGCATCGCGGCGGCCTCGTCTGACAAATTGATCCGGATCGACCGGCACAATTTTACATTTGGATATTCGCTCAACGCCGGAATTCGCGCCGCTTCCGGCAAATGGATCGTCATCGTATCCGCGCACACGCTGCCCCTGACCGATCAGTGGCTTGCCCATCTGCTGGAACCGTTCCGCGTCGATCAGATCGCAATGGTCTTCGGCCGGCAGATCGGCGGGTCGACGACCAATTTCAGCGAATGGCTGGATCTGCGGCGGTTGTACGGGCCCGACCGGCGGGTACTGTCGCCCGGGGATTATATCGGGAACAACGCGCACGCAGCAATCCGAAAGGATCTATGGGACATTCATCCATTTGACGAGTCGTTGCCGGGGCTCGAGGACATTGACTGGGCCAGATACTGGATGAACCGGAAGTATCAGGTGGTCTACAATCCGGCGGCAAAGGTGCATCACTTTCACGAGGAGACATCCGAACAGGTGCGGCGCCGATACTACCGTGAGGCGGTGGCCTGGAAACGGATTGGAATCAAGAATCAGTCTCATCTCGTGATGGATTCGCTTCGGGAACTGCAAAGTTTGCTCGCCGATCTTGGCCAGAGTCTCAGTCCCACGCCCGATGCGCCGGCGGCCGCTGGTTGGCTCAACCGTTGCCGCGACATTTTTCAGTTTCGGCTCAATAAGGGGTTGGGCGCACTCCGCGGCCTGATGGATGGGGCCGCCATGGACGATGAGGCGACGAGAGAGAAGATTTATTTTGATCGCACCGGAAAGGCGGTGGTCGTCCATGGACCCGGCCGATCGGCGCTGGACGAGATGCCGATCCCCTCCGTTCTGCCGGGAGAAGTGCTCATCCGCGTCGCCTACGTCGGGATATGTTCGACCGATCTGGAAATTGTGAATGGGACATTGGGGTATTATAAAAGCGGGATGGCCCACTATCCGATCGTTCCGGGTCATGAGTTCAGCGGAGTGGTGGCCGCAGCCGGAGCGGCAGTTCAGGGGATTCGGCCGGGCGATCGGGTGGTGGTGGAATGCATTCAGAGTTGTGGTGGATGTCCCGAATGCCGGCGCAATAATCCGATCGGTTGTCCGGACCGCGCGGAGTTGGGCGTGATCCGCCGAAACGGCGGCTACGCGGAATATGTCGTCGTTCCAGCCCGATTTGTCCATGTGCTTCCCGCCGGGTTCGATCTCAAAACGGCGGCGCTTTGCGAACCGCTCGCGGTCGTTTTACAAGGACTTCGACGCCTCTCGGGGCTGCTCCCGGACGCAACGGCCCAAATACCATGCGGGGTGGTCGGCGCCGGATCGATTGGACATCTCTGCGCGAAGGTTTTGGCGCGGCGCGGGTTTGAGGTCACTGCCTTTGACCGCTCCGCCGATCGGCTTCGATATTTGTCCGAATCCGGCATACGCGGCTCGGAGGATATTCGCGGGGTGGGACGTTGCGAGCTCGTGGTGGAGGCGACAGGAGATCCGGAGGTGTTGAACTCGGTGATGCGCCTCTCTGCCCCCGGATCGACAATCCTTCTCCTTGGCCTTCCCTATGGCCTCCGGGAATTTTCATTCGAGTCCGTGGTTGCTTTCAACAAGTCCATTGTGGGGTCGGTTGGAAGCGGCGCGGCGGATTTTGACGAAGCCATTCGAATATTGCCGGCGTTGGATGTCACCGGTTATTTTCAGTGTGTATTGCCTCTGTCCGAATTTGAGGCGGCCTGGTCCAGGTTTGCCCAAAAAGATGTTTTAAAAATTTTGCTGGAAGTGAACGGGGAGATCGGCTAAACTCAGACCTGTCAATGAAAGTGCTCGTCACGGGAGGGGCGGGGTTCATCGGGAGTCACATTGCCCGGCGTTGCGTGAACCTCGGACATCGGGTGTGTGTTCTGGATGATTTGTCGACCGGCTGCGCGGATCGCGTGCCGGCGGGGGCCCGGTTTGTCCATCTGAGTCTCACCGATTTCCCGGCTGTGGCGGACTTGCTGCGGACCGAGCGTTTTCACGTCATCGCGCATCTGGCCGCGCAGACGGATGTGCGACGCTCGGTTCAGGATCCGCTGGAGGACGTATCCCTCAACGTCGACTCTACGGTCCATCTATTCCACATCGCCCGCCAATCGGGTCTGCAGCAATTTATGTTCGCCTCTTCCGGCGGCACCGTATACGGGGAGCCGGAAGAGATTCCGATCTCCGTGACGGCGCCCATCCGTCCCCAGTCGCCGTATGGGGTGAGCAAAGCGGCCGGCGAGTTGTATCTGAACTGTTTTTATCAGCTCTATCGGATTCCGACGGTGATTTTTCGATACGCAAACGTATATGGCCCGGGTCAATTGGGCGGAGAGGCCGGAGTCGTGGCTATTTTCTTCAGGAAAATGTTGAGTGGAGATCAGCCGGTGATTTACGGTTCCGGCGATCAGATGCGGGATTTTATTTTCATCGAGGATGTGCTGAATCTGAACGAGCGCCTCCTGGGCGCAGGCGGATTTCATCTATTGAACGTCGGCAGCGGAACCGGGGTCTCGATTCGAACACTCTATGACGAAATCGCGCGGCTGACGGATTTTTCATCCGAACCTTGCTTTGCCCCGATGCTGGCCGGTGATCTTCATCGCAATGCTCTCGATATTTCCGCCACACGGAACGCCGTGGGCTGGTCCCCCATCCACAGCCTTCCCGATGGACTCGCCCAGACACTTGATTGGTGGCAGTCAAAACTGCTGACCGCCCCGCGGTAACCGCATCTTTGGGTCGGGCTGGATGCCAATCCGTTTGCCCCGTTCCACCCGGATCATCGCCGCGCGCTTCACTATTTCTATAAACGCCCGAACCAAGAGCCTCGCCGTTCCATTCTTTATCTCAAATACCAGTTCGTAGTAGTAGATTTTCCATGATGTCACCAGGAGTCGGCGGATCGACCAGTTGAACAATCTCACCTGGATCCGGTGGGTCAAACGGATCAGACGGATTTCATTCGGATCAAACGACCGATTGGCTGTGTAACTGCCAACGTGGTAAGCCAGACTCCTCCCCGATTGTTTGAGGGTATAGCCTTTCCGAAGTGCCCGGTAACTCCAGTCGAGTTCCTCTCCATAAGCGGGGCTGAAATGATCCGAGTCAAACTCCCCGACATCCGCCCAGGCCGCGCGGCGAAACAGCATGATTGCGCCGTTCAGCTGACCGATCGATCCATCGGCCCCTGGGCTTCGGCGAGCCGGCCGGTTATAAATATTCGAACAAACTGCCGCGATTCGGTCGTCCGACTGAAGTGTCCGGAGCGCCGCGTCGAGCCAGAATTCTTCAACGAGGCAGTCGTTATTGATCGAGCAGAAGATGGGTTCGCGGGTCTGCTGAACGGCCAGATTCACCGCGCGGGAAAATCCGAGATTCGTTGCGTGAAAAATCAACTCATCACAGAGACGGCCTTGTAGAAATGCTTTCAATCGGTCTGTCTCTCCCGGCCGGCGACTGCCGTTATCGATCACTTGAATCGTCACGGCCGACCGATCGGTGTGTCTGGCCAGGTGATCGAGGCATTGTTGGGTCATTTCGGCCGCGTCAAGGTTGATGATGAACAAGGGTATTTTATCCATGTGGCACCGGCCTCAGTCTTTGGGTGTTGCCAGTACTCGATCCGTGCGCTCATCCACAGGCCGAATGAGCGGATTATATCGATGGAACAAAATCGGAAGGGGGCTGGGGCTGGATAGGCGGGGCTCTTCAAAAACGGCAAAGTGCCGAAGCTCCGTATATCCCAGGTAAATCAGTTGCGCGATGATGTCCGGATAAAAGGCGGAAGCAATGAGGATGAAATCCCAATTGCGCCTCGCCAGCCGTTCCGGTGGCTCGATCGGGATGCCGGCCAAGCGTTGGCCCTGTTTGCGGCGATCATTGTCGATCACTGCCGTAATCTGAAACTGTTTCGATCCTATCAGTTTTTTGGAGCATCGAACCCCGGCGGCGCCAGCGCCAAAAATGGCTATCCGTGCCCGGCGCGGGCCGGAGCCACTCAAGACCGGCGATACCTCAAACGGCGGGGGCAGGCGTTTGACTCGGAAACGTTTCCGAATCGAACGGGTGACATCGATTCGCTCATCACTGAAATGATTGCGGTCATGATTGCACGACAGCAGGACAACGGATCGGTCAGAGAGGAATTCAAGATAGGTCTGAATCTGGGGTGCGCTCATTTCCTGGAAGGACTGGATATTGATTGAAAGGTCAAAGCGCATTGATTTCAGACTCCGAAGTTCGAAATTGGGAATCAGAATAACCGAAACTCCGTCACCGGCGCGGCTCGAAATCATCGTTCCCGGTTCAAGTAGGTGAATGCGGTTGGGCCCGTGGACAAGGCTGAGGTAGCTGGCGGAAAAGAGAAGCGTCTCCGGCAGATCGACGATAAGATAAAGAGCCCGTGGAAAAGCGGAGAGAATGGCATGTGCAAGGGATCCGTACCCGCCGCCGATTTCGAGAAAGACTGGGCGCTTCTGCCGGGATAGTCGGTCAAGTTCCCCGGCCAGCCAGAGGGATCGGAACAATTTTTGCCAGCGGAGGGTCGTGTCATTGATCAGCCGGCCATCGATGCTATGACCATATTCGCCTGCGATCTGCGGCGCTGCTAATCTAAACCGGTCCGGAAGACCCTGTTGCAGATAATCGATGGCGAGCCGAAAGCCGTCGGGCAGGGAAAAAAATAGCTGCTGATAATTGCCGCCATCGATGTGGTAGGTGTGCAGGCGAAGGTTTCGAAATTCCTCGGCAGGCAATCGCCGGACGTACTGAAACGCCTGTGAAAAAAAGACCCAATATCGGGTTGGATTCACGCTTGCGTCTCTTGGCCATCGCTTTCCTCGGATCCGGATTAGTCGGTCGACCCAACAGGTGATCCTCCGAATGGCCCGATAATTGGCCGCCCCAAGTGGTTGGGTGCAGATGTCGATCATCGATGAAATCTGCACCATCGCGCATCGCCGGGGTTCCAGACAGATTGACTGCCCTCTACTCGACAGGAACTGGAACGGCCTCTATCCACAAACGTGCGTCTCAATCGGGCGTTGAAACGATAATACCGCGGTCGACCACAGATCATCGAGACGCGATTCCAGAGTACGCGGGGACCAATCGAGCAGAGCCACGGCCTTGCGAATTTCCATTTGAAACGGGGGATGCCGGGCGCCACCGGTATTCTCGATCAGTACCGCCGGGCCGGAGGACCCGCTCCATCGAGCGGCAATCAGTTCCGCCATCGCCGTCAATTCGATCACGCGTCCGTATCCGATATTCACAGCGCCGCCATTCCGCACGGGAGTCTCAAGCGCGAGACAGATGGCTTCAATCGCGTCATCCCTATGCAGGACGTCCCATGGAGTGGGCGTCACAGGAAGAATCTTAAGCGGACCGCCTCCCATCCTTGCTCGGATAAAGTCATACAACGCGCCGCTTCGACGCGTATCGGAAAATAACCCCGGAAGCCGGAGAATCCAGACATCAGGATCGGACCGGCGCTGCAACACTATCATCGCATCCTCGGCAACAAGCTTGGCCGCCCCATACAAATTCAGGGGACGGCGGGGATGTTCTTCGTCCACCGGCAGGTATTGCGGCAGACCATAGACAGTCATGGACGAGATATGAATGAATCGGCCCGGCCAGCCCCGTGGAATCGAGAGCGCCAGATGATTCAGAATCCGCATGTGTTGTGATGGAAGTAGGGCATCCTCGGAAGCGCCATAAGAAGGCCGCGGGCCGGCCAAATGGACAACAGCGTCCCACCGCCAGAAATCCAACAACCGGCGGGACTCGACCTCGTTCGATAGATCGCACGAATGGTATTCGACTTCTGATCCAAACGGTGAGGTCGCCTGGCGGCGGCCCAGGGCCGTCAGGCAATGGCCATTCCGCGTCAATCGCTGAATCAACGCTTGACCCAGAAACCCGGTGGCGCCGCTTACCAGGATTCTTGAAAATCGTAAATCTCTCGCGCGCACCCTGCTCTGATCCTCGACGCGGGAAGGCGAAGTCATATCAGATCTGGGACTCCTGTCTCTTATACACATCTGACGCTGCCGACGATCTTACGCGTGTA
>CAZHRJ010000061.1:12295-17199 GCA_964534765.1 uncultured bacterium | reverse complement strand
GATACTGACCGTTGCAATTTGGGGACGTTGATTGACAAATTGACAAATGAGATGCAATCACCATGGGAGATGCGCGGTTTTTTGTCCGTTCATCAGCAAACACGCCCTTTGTCCCTCAGGGAATCGCCGGAATTTGTCAATTTGTCAATCAACGTCCCCATTTTGACCATTCGGTCATTTTGCGGTGCGGTTGCCGCCGGCGGATGATTTTGTTTGAATGGGCGTGATGGCGCAATCAGACCGCTTCGGCAAATTCACCATTCTCAGGTCGCTTGGACGCGGCGGAATGGGATCTGTCCATCTGGCGCTGGACCCGGATCTGGGGCGCGAGGTGGCTTTGAAGATGATTCCCGATCATCTCTCCAGAAACGAATTGTTTCAGGAACGTTTCTCCCGTGAATGCGCACTCCTGAGAACCCTCGACCATCCGGGCATTCCACGCTTTTTCGAGGAGGGCAGCCTGGAGGGGCAACGATATTTCACGATGGAATCCGTCGACGGATCATCCCTTGAAGCGGTCTTGGAAAATCGGTCGAAGCCGGAGATCACGGCCCTTGCCGGGACAGTCCTTCACTGCGTCGCCCGGATACTTTCTTTTGCGCACGCCCGGGGCGTCATCCACCGCGACATTTCTCCCCGAAACATCCTCGTGACGCCAAGCGGGGAAATAAAACTGATCGATTTCGGCATCGCCAAACTCATCGACGATTTCACCCTGACCATGACCGGCGAACATATCGGCACCCCTGCATTTATAGCGCCCGAGCAGTTCGACCATGCGGGCGCGAAGGGCGTGGACGCGACGGCGGATCTCTGGTCTCTCGGAGTTGTGGGGTTCCGGATGCTGACGGGTCGGCTGCCGTTTGATGGGGAAAGTCATGTGACGGTGATCCGGCAAATCATCAATCCGAACGTGGAGGCTCCGGCCGTCCTGGACGTTTTGCCGGATGCGCCGGCGCATCTGTCCATGGTGGTGGACCGCCTGTTGCAGCGCAGCCGTGCCCGACGGTTTCCATCGGCACAGCAACTGGCGGCCACGATCGAAAACAGGGACACTCCGATCGCCGAAAGCTACCTCCATACCGCCCATTATGATCTCGACGCGTTTGTCTATCTCCCTCACGCCCGGAGATGGGCAGTCGTGGACGAGCAGGGAATCCTGAAATGTGATCCGAAGACAACAGGCCAATCGACGCACCTTCAATATGTCACGCTCATCCATCCGGGCGGCGTCATAAGCCGGCGGCTCGCCGAATGGTCGGGTGCGCCTTCCCCCGCTGCCGTCCAAGGGCCGTGCGTCGAATGTCGATTTGTCGGGGCCAACAGCCCTTACTGTCCGTCGTGCGGCTGGATCGCCGATGGCGCGGGGACATTCCAGACTCTTCGAACCCGCGCCGGCGTCCAGCGGCGAAAAGATCTGACTCGAAGACTGACCCTCGCGGTCCTTATCGGCCTGGGCGCTGTTCTTGTCCCGATCATGGGCGCTCTTGTCTGGCATGGCCTCACCCTGTGGACCCTGGACGATCCGCCGCCGGAGGCGGCCGTGGTCCGAGGGGAATACAAGACATCGACCCTGTACCGGAAAGTCGATGGGCTGAAGGTCGACGTCAATTCGGCCGGCTTTGACGATCTGGTCAAAATCAAACACATGAGCGACGCTCGCGCCCTCTACTTGCTAGCCTACCGGCATCATCGAGGGGCGTTTCAAACCACCGATGATCTGCGGGCGATTGTCAGCTGGACCGGGCAGTACAACGATATTCTACCAAGCCTGACCGTGGGAGACACCAGCGCCCCCGCGCCGCCTGACAAGGCGTTTCTCGCTCGATACCGGCGGGTCGACATCAACCATGCGACCCGGGAAGATCTCATGTCGGTCCCTTTCATATCGGAGAACACCGCGGACGGCATCATCGAGTACCGGGCGGCGCACGGAATCATCCGCACACTCGAGGAGGCGGCTTTGGCGGGATCCAGCCGATACTCCTCACAACTCAAACGCAAACGCCTCGCCTGGCTCGATTTTATTTCTCTCGGTTCGGCCGAACTGGACGACGCCTATCAAAAAGATGTAAATCTGTATTACGGCGATCTTTTGAAAGCCGCTCTCACCATTCCGGACATACGACGCATCGATCTCAATCATGCCTCTCTGGATGATCTCAACCGCGGCCTCCGAAGCAGCTGGGACGCGCTGGCCATTCAGATGCACCGGCACAAATTCGGGGCATACCGGGACGTGGATGAGTACATACAGAAAACCCGGATCGAGCGGAAAATCCGAACCCGGGCGGGGCGCATGGAAAAAATGGCAGAGCAAATCCTTGCCTCCCTCTATGTCTCTCCCGGTGACCGGTTGGTCACTGTCGATCCGGAGTTTCTCAAGGAATGGGCAAATCCGATCGACCTCAACTCGGCGCCGGAAGCCCAGATCGTCCGGATGCCGTTTCTCTTGAAGGCGGAAAAAGAGGCGCTGCTGGCGGCGCGGAAATCCCGGCGACTTAAGCGCGTCGATGACATCCGGCCAATCATGGCGCAGGATGATCATGGAACAAGACGATATGAGATACTGAAGGATTTTGTGGCCGTCAAATGACCGGTGATCGTCTGCTCATTGATTCCATCTGGGAAGGTATCCGAAAATCGGCGGCAGCCGAAGGGCTTGACCGCTGGAAGAGCGGCGGCGTCTCAGCCGCGACTCTATCGGCCCTGACTCACCGGGGTCTGGTTCGGACCAGAAATGAAGACGCGCATCTGGCCCTGCGGTATCGACCCTCCGGCCGGCACATGCCCGTCACGCTCCTGGTCGTGGCCGACGGCGTCGGCGGCGGCGCCCGGGGAGAGGTGGCCTCGAGCATCGCCGTTGAGACCGTGACGACGGAATTGATTCACCGCCTGAGCCAGCCCAGCCGGACGCGTGGCCGGGGGCTGAGCGATCTAAGGCGGTGTCTCTTTTTGGCGCATGAGTATGTGCGAAGTGAGGGTTTGGGCCGTGGCGTCACGGACAGGATGGCGACCACACTGGTGGCTGCGGTTTTATCGGAGGCGTCCGAGGACCGCGCCATCGCGGCTGATGACGAGGGATGGGTGACCGGCGGAGGAAGTGAAACGATTGTGGGTACGGAGGAGCGTCGTGTGCGGCGGGAAGTCCTTGAAGAGGGCCGTCCGGTCCTGCATGTGGCCTACGTCGGCGACAGCCGGGCATATTTATACAGTCGCGGGACACTGCGCCGACTGACGGACGATCATTCCATGGTCGAGGAGCTGATCCGGATGAATCGCCTGGATCCCAAGGACGCGGACAAACACCAACTCCGGAATGTCATCACTCGCGCTTTAGGCAGCGGCGAGACCCTGGACCCTGACAGCATGACGGTCGCTGTTTCGCCAGGCGACCTGGTGATGCTCTGTTCGGACGGCGTGACTTCCATGATCGATGATGCGGTCATCGCCGCCATTTTGGCCAGGCCACTTTCTCCGGATGAAATGACCCGGATCCTCATGGAGGCCTCGCTCAGCGCCGGCGGCCGGGACAATGTCACTGTGGTCATGGCCCGTGTTCCCGATCCGGCGGACTGTGAGACGGCTGGGCCGTCCTTGACTCTCTGTCACGACGGCCGGCGCCGGACCTACCGCCCGGGCCAGGATCAGTAGAAGCAGCGGCATGCGAGCGGAGTCCTTCCTCAGGCTCGCCGCGCTGTCCGCAATTTTTTGGATTCCATCCTCCATTTTAATTTTTTCCGCCGCTCAACCCGCGCCGGCGTCAGATTCGTATCCGGTCCGGGCCGTTGTGAACCGGGAGTATCTCCCGACGGTCCTGGATATGATCGCCTCCGCCCAGACCAGCCTGCGGATCATCCAGTACGAGTATGTGTCCCACGGCGCCGTCCGCAAGATCGAAGAGGCGATTCTATCAGCCGCGCGGCGGGGCGTGGACGTGCGCATCCTCATCGATGACACCGTCCGACAGAGCAAGAAAAACGTGGAGTGGCTTGCCAGGAAGGGCATCCGCGTCAAGTTGGACGAAACGCGCGAATACGGCCAGCCGGGGGATAAGACGACGCACGCCAAGATGATTCTGGTCGATGACAAAAAATTCATCATCGGCTCCACTAATTTCAGCGACAAATCAATTTCCGACAACAACGAGGCCAATCTCTATCTGGCCCGGCCTGCCGCGGCCAGGAGTCTCCGGACCTATTTTGAGGCGTTGTGGAAGAATGCGGTCCGAGAACCATCCGTCGAGCCGTTCCGGTCGGCGGATGTGGATGTCATCTTCAATCGGCAATATGTCCCCAGCGTCAAGCGACTTTTTCAATCCGCCCGAAAACGAATTCATGTCATCCTGTACGGCATCAACATCGGCCGGCCGGGTTCCGGTGTGCGGGACTTGATCGAGGAGATGAAGCAGGCCAGGGATCGCGGTGTTGATGTGAGGGTAATCCTGGACGTGTCGCGTGGATCATTTGCGGAAAAGACATTGCAATTCAGCCGGGAGGCCGCGTCGTATCTGGAGAAATCCGGCATTGCCGTGAAATTCGATTCGGAAGAGGTGATCACGCATGCCAAAGTCCTACTCGTGGACGACGCGGTCGTGGTCGGGGGAACCAACTGGGGCTATGGACCTCTGACGCAGTACAACGACATGAATGTGATTGTCCGTCGTCCGGAGATTGTCGGGCGATTCGCATCCGGATTTTCGAAACTCTGGAGCGGTGCCGCGCGGTTTTAAACGAATTCGGCCAATTTGGCCAATTTGGGGACGTTGATTGACAAATTGACAAATGAAACAAACACCGTGGGAGATGAGCGGTCTTTTTGCCCGTTTATCAGTAAACGCCCACTTTGTCCCTCAGGGGGAGCGCCGGAATTTGTCAATTTGTCAATCAACGTCCCCATTTGGC
>CAZHRJ010000061.1:0-12195 GCA_964534765.1 uncultured bacterium | reverse complement strand
CCCTCAGGGGGAGCGCCGGAATTTGTCAATTTGTCAATCAACGTCCCCATTTGGCTACATTTGGCCCATTTGGCGTCCCCATTTGGGCCGGTGGGGCTTTGTTGTGTTTCGGCCGTCCGGTATGATCCAATGATTTGTTCATGCCCAGCAGGGAGTTTTTCGGCACATACAAACTGATCCGCGAGGTCGGCCACGGAGGCATGGGTAGCGTTTATCTGGCGGACGACCCCCAAACCGGCCGGCCGGTTGCGCTCAAGATCCTTCCTCAGCACCTCTCAAAAAATCCGCAGTTCAGGGAACGATTCAAACGCGAGTGCGACTCCCTAAAGCGCCTGGACCATCCGGGCATACCGAAGATTTTCGAGGACGGGGAGATCGACGAGAGACGGTATCTGACGATGGAATTCATCGAGGGCGATTCCCTCGAGGGGTTTCTCCGGAACCGGCCCGACGGGGCGCCGGATCTGGCGGAGGGGGTGATGCGGAGACTCGGGGATATCCTGTCCTACGCGCACAGTCTCAACATCATTCACCGGGACATATCGCCAACCAACATTATCCTGACCCAATCGGGCGATATTAAACTCATCGATTTTGGCATCGCCAAACTCACGGACGAAATGACTCTGACTCTGACCGGCCAGCATTTCGGCACGCCCTGCTACATGGCGCCGGAACAGTTCGACTCGCGGCTGAAGATTGACGCGCGCGCGGATATCTGGTCGGCCGGCGCCGTCATCTATGAGATTCTCACGGGGGTCCGGCCCTTCCCCGCCGATTCCATCTCCACTCTCGTCTCCAGCCTCCTGAATCCGAACCACCGCCTTAAACCGCCCTCATCGGTCCGGCCGGGCGTTCTGGTCAAATGGGATCTCATCGTGATGCGGTGCCTCTGCCGCGATGTTTCCGGCCGATATGCCGCCTGCGCCGACATCCTGGCCGATCTGGATTCGCCGGCCGCCGTGCCGCCATCTTTTATCTACCGGTCGGACAAGGCCTACGTTCCCGGGGAAGTTTTCTATCACGATCGGTGCCGCGCCTCCGGCCAGGTCATTCGGCTTGGGAAGATTGGCCGGCGTGGCCTGATCGAAGCCGATGTCCAGGGCCGCACCCTGGCCCTGTCCGCCGCCCGCCCGCCGTCGAACCCGGGCGGATATTTCCCGACCCCGACGCTCCGGCAGGTCGGCTGGGCGTTTCTGGCTGCGCTCGTCGTTTTCGGCGCCGGCGTGGCCATCGGGTGGGGCACCGGCGCCGGGACCGGGGAGAGAGCGGTCGGGCCGGAGGTTGAGCGTGCCGACGCCCACTCTGTGGAACAGACCATCCCAGAGCCGTCCATGTCAGACACCTTTGATGGCGTCAACACTATGCCCGACGTGGCCGAAAGCGTTGTTGCAGGGCCGCCCACAAAATCAAAGGCGTGGCCGGCCGATGAACTGTCGTGGGCATCGAATCTGAATCTCAAGATCGAGAAAGTTATTTTAAGATCGGGGCGTGGCGGGAAGGCGAGGACCTATTCGGTTCAAGACGGGAAGTACTACCTCTACGTCACAACAATTCGAGAATCCAGGGGGAATCAGATTAATCTGAGTCCGGTCATCACGCGCGAGCTTGAGGGATCGTCGCCATTTTTTGTGGTTATCGAGCCGGAGGCGGCTGGCGATGTTTTTGTGATCCCCGGAAACATTTTGTCGGTGGATACCATTGAAAAATTTAATCGCACCGACAACAGATCCACCAGCCGGTATGCAAGCGTGAGGACCGAGGATCAGCATACCTACTTGCGAGCTCTTGAATTGGAACTCGACATCACGCCCTACAAAAACGCGTTTCATCTGCTCACCCCATGACCGCGTCCTGTCACGCCTGCGGAAACGATTCTGTCGAGGCCGGTCGAGGTTGTCCCGCGTGCGGCGCTTGGAACATGGCGGACTTGAAGGAGGCCGAGTGGCTGGTCGACCGGGACAGGGCGACGTCCGTCGGGCGTCGTTTTCCGGTATTTCTCTGGATTCTCCTGATCATCCCTCTTATCGCCGGATTCGCCGCGGGCCGTGGCTTGATATCCAATGAATCTCTCAGCGCATCCACCGATGGCTCACTTGATGAGAGTTATCCCGCCCCTGACCTGAATTTGTCCGGCTATGAGAACGATTTGTCCGTTGCGGCAGAAGGCAAGACGGCGGAAGTTCGGAGGCTTCTTGATTCCTGGACGGCCATGGGCTGGAAGATCGAAAACGCGCGCAGTGGCCGGACGCTGGCGAACGCCTATTTCGTCAACGGCAAAGCGGTCGCCCTGCGATATGCGCGATATGGATCCACCGGAAGGCGATGGTGTCAGTACGTGATCAATGATGAACCCATCGACTTTCTCCGGCGGCATCAGGGGTATCTTGTGGCCATCGTAAGTCGCGCAGAGCATTTTTTTGTCATTCCTGTGGGCCGGGTAGATGAGATCGTCCGCCCGGCCAGAACAGAAGGTCGCGGAGGCTACATCATATACTTCGCCCCAACGGCCGCCCGAACCTGGGACATGCGCACCAATGCCGGCCACGTGGACATCACAGAATTTTATCAGACTGACAGGCCTCTGGAAAAATGACCGCCCAACCCCAATCCCAGCCCAAGCGGATCGGCCGGTACAAAATCATTTCCCTAGTCGCCGTCGGCGGCATGGGTTCTGTGTACAAAGGGGAGGACCCGGACGACGGCAAGACGGTGGCGGTGAAAGTGATGCCGGAGATGTTCAGCCGGCAGGATTCGTTTGTGGAGCGGTTCAAGCGGGAAGCCCGGATCGGCATGAGTCTTTCGCATGACGCGATTCCGAAAGTCTATGACTTCGGCGTCGACGCCGACCGATACTATCTGGCGATGGAGTGGCTGGATGGCAAGAGCCTGCGGACGTGGATCGAGGAAAATCCGGCACTTTTGCCCGATGAAAAGTGGCGGCCGATGTTCATCGGAGTCTGCAATGCCCTGGCGGCGGCGCACGATCGCGGAATTCTCCACCGGGACCTGACCGAAGGCAACGTGATCCTGACGGCCGACGGCAAGATCCGGATCACCGATTTTGGCCTGTCGACCATGGTCCGGGAGGCACATTTCACTCTCACGGGCGATGTGCTCGGCACGCCCCATTATTCCGCGCCCGAGCAGATCCAGGCCTCCAAGGACGTCACGGTCCAGGCGGACATCTGGTCATTGGGTGTGATCGGATACCAGATGGCCACCCGTCGCCGCCCCTTCGAGGGAGATTCACCAGTGAGGATCATCGAGCAGATTCTCAACCCGGCCAACCATCCGGATCCGGTTCGATCGATCAACCCGGACATATCCATCCGGTCCGAAAGCGTGATCCAAAAATGTCTTCAGCGCGACCGGTCAATGCGGTATGAATCGATACAGGAGATTCTCGCGGATCTTGGCGGGTCAAAAGATGAGCCGGTGAGTCTTCCGGCGATCATAACGCAAGCGAGATCGAAAAAGTGGATCGGGTTTGCCGCCGGCCTTCTTATCGCGGCTGCCGCGGCGGGCGTGTGGGTATTTTGGCCCGCCTCGGCGCCGACCCCGGTCGATGACGCCGAAATCGAATCCGATGAGCCAGACCGCGCATCCGATGCCAGGAATCCGGAGCAGGCGCAGGATGACCGCCTTCCCGGCGAAATCAAGGACGCTCTCAAAATGGACGCCAACATGATCGAGTCGATGGCCGCCGGAAAAACGGCGATTACGATTCGTGGCGCCACGGCCGGACTGAAACCCGGAAGCACGATTCTCCTTTATCCGATTTCTTCCCGGGACAAACCGGAGATGAAGCCGGCTGCGGCGGGCGCCGAGGAATCGCCGGTGGGCGCGGAGGCCGATATCCGCTATGCGGCGGTTGTGGTCCTCACGGTCCCGGTCGGGCCGGAGGAAGTCCGCCGGCTGGATCCGTTCATGGCCTATACGACGGAATACGCTCTCCAGAAGACCCGGGAGGCCCGAGGCCGGATCCGCGCGACGGTGCTTCGTGTATATCGGCTCGCAAAACGTGTTCCAATTTGGAAGGATGCGGGGGGAGCCAGGATAAAACTTGAAACCCCCGTTTCCTCCGCCGGCGCGATGCCGGTCCTGTCGGACGCGGACTTCTCCCGGCTGCGCGAGAACATCCTGCTTCGATCGAAGGGTGACAATCCGTTTCGAGGCAAACGAATCTGTCTGGCCGGGAAATTGCGATCCATGAATCGTGAGACGGCCGAAGCCCATCTCCGCCGTCTGGGCGCGGCGATTGCCGAGAATCCGAACCCGGGTGTCGATCTGCTTGTGGTGGGCAAAATGAATCCCAAATCAAAGTCGCCCGAAACCGCGCGGCAATTGGGAATCCCGACGATCAGCGGCGATCAATTTGAATTCGAGATCCGCGTCTTCGGTGACTGAGCGTCCATGAGCGGGATCATTCCGGAGGCCATCGGCCGATTCAAGCTCATCGAGGTGGCCGCCATGGGCGGGATGACCACCATTTACCGCGGCGTCAACACCGAGGACGGCCAGGCGGTAGCGGTAAAGGTTTTGCCGGAGGTATTCGGCAAGCGGGAAGAGATGGTGGAGCGATTCAAGCGGGAGGCGCGGGTTTATATGACGCTGTCGCATGAGTCGATTCCGAAGGTCTACGATTTCGGTGTGGCCAACGGCCGGTATTATCTGGTGATGGAATGGATTGACGGCATCGATCTTCAGAGGTGGATTTCCCAGCGCTCCGCCCTGCCCGGCAATCCGGCGTGGATCGACATCTTTTCCGGCATCTGCCGCGGCGTCGACGCCGCGCATTTCCAGGGGATTCTTCACCGGGACCTTTCCGCGCGAAATGTGATTGTTTTGCCCAACGGCCACGTCCGGATCGCGGATTTTGGTTTATCGAAGCTGGTTGAGGAAGCGCATTTCACGATCACCGGCGAGGTCCTGGGCACGCCCCATTATTCGGCGCCCGAGCAGATCGAATCCTCCAAAGACGTCACGGCATCGGCCGACATCTGGTCTCTCGGAGTGCTCGGCTATCAGATCGCCACCGGCCAGATTCCATTTGACGGCGAAAATCATATCGCCGTCATCCGAAAAATTCTCGACCCGAATATCGAGTTCATCCCGCCCCGCGCGTTGAATCCGCTCCTGTCGGTCCGATCGGAGAGCGTCATCATCAAGTGTCTGCGGCGCGAGTTGTCCGGGCGGTACCGGAAGGTGATCGACATCCTGTCGGATCTGGAGGGTCATCCGGACGTTCCCGTCGAGGATATGCCCGCGCCGCGTGTCGGCCGTCGGCGGCGGTCTTACGCGCCGGCTGTCGCGGCCGTCGTCGCGATCCTTGCCGCATCACTCCTTTCGTATCTCTGGCTCGGCCGCGCCGCGCCGCCCGCGCCAGAACCGGCGCCGGCATTTCTCAGCGCCAACCCGTCGCCGGCGAAGATCAATCTGAATGCCGCCGGCCGGGACGAGTTGAAAAGTCTGGCGCCGATTCTCAGCGAAGATATCGTCAACCAGATCATCCTCATTCGCGAAATGTCCGGGCCGATCGACTCATTGGACGATCTCGTCAAAATGCCCGGTCTCTCCGACGACGGGTTCCAATCCCTGAGGGCCCGCGCCTTCGCCGGCCCTCCGGCCGAGTCCCTGCCCAAACGACGGAAAGTCAATCTGAACAAAGCCTCATTTCAGGAATTGAGACGAGCGATGCCGGTCCTGCGGGATTTGAAGTATTTAAAATCTCCCTGGCATTCACTATCGGCGTTGATCTGGTACCGGAAAAACCATGGACCCTACAAGAGTCTGGAGGATGTTGCCCAAGTAACCGGTTTCCCGGCGACCGGCAAGCGATACTGGTTGGTAAGCAAGGTAGCAACTGTGGAATAGTTCTGATAGTATCCGAAAGAGGAGGTGGCGGATTTGGCTTACGGAGACAAAACGCTCCTGGCGGGAGCGGTTATCGGGTTGATTCAGCAAGCGGTGCGGGATGGGAAGCAGATCAAGGAGAAGGGTACGCCGGCCGCGGAGATCGAGAAGATCATGAAGGCGCGCGGATTTTCGCCGCACAATGCGAAGCGGATCATCCGGGAGGTGATGGGCGAAGCGCTGGCGGATGACATTCCGGCGGCGGAAATCATCAACATGCAGGAGCTGAAAAGCAACTGTACCCGGATCACCGTCCGGCGGGATTTTGGCATTGACCTTCACGACATCGTCCGGTTCCGGTCCAGGGATTATCAGGCGCAGAAAGTCGAGCGCAGGGACGATCTCTTTTTGTATACCCTCAAATCCTTCGCCCGGACCAGCCCGGACGAATCGTCGAAACCGTCTCATTAGGTGTCTTGTGGCCGGGTGGGCCTGAAGGTACAAGGACCCTCATGAGCGACACGCCCAACGCGCCCCAGGTAAAGGCGGGGACAGGGTTGATCGACCTCAACAAGATATGGGGCGCGTTCCGGCCGGTTTTGGCCCAGAACGGCTGGACAGACTGGACGATCAGCAAGGATCCGTCGGCCGATCTGACGGCGATGACCGACATGGGAAACGCGCGGACGAACAACGAAGACGCCCACGCCGCCTGGCGGTTTTGGCCCGGCGGCGACTTGCCGGCGTTCACCGTCCTGCTCATCGCCGACGGTGTGGGCGGTGAGGAATTCGGGGAAGTCGCTTCCAACCTGACGATCCGAACTCTCTCGATGGATCTCATTCGCATCGCCCTTTCCCGGCATGGCGCGCCGACGGCCGATGATGTAAAAAGTAGCCTTCGAATGGCGCACGATCTGGTCCGGAGCGAGGGCGCGCGGCTGGATAGTTTTGACCGGATGGCCACCACCGCCGTCGTGGCCGTGCTGGACGGGTGCAATCTCCATGTCACCCATGTCGGCGACAGCCGGGCCTATCTGTTCCGGCAAAAAAAGCTTCAGCAGATCACGCATGACCATTCCCTCATGGCGGAACTGATCCGGCTAAACCGGATCCAGCCCGAAGAGGCGCGGACGCACAAAATGCGTCACATGGTTACCCGGGTCGTCGGCAAGGACGAGGTATTGGAACCGGAGACGGCAAGCCATGTGATTGAAGACGGCGACCAGATTCTCCTTTGCACCGACGGTCTCACCGACATGCTGGAAGACCCGGTCATCGAAAAAATTCTTCAGGACGGCGCTTCCGTTCCGGACCGCGCGGCCCGGCTGATCCAGGCGGCCCTGTCGGCGGGCGGCAGGGACAACGTGACGGTTGTCCTTGCCGAATCCCCGGCCAGGAATGTCGGGTCGGCGTCTCAGACGCCGGCCGGGGCGCTTGCGCCCGCGCTCGCCATCTGTCATTCTGGCCGCGTGTGTACTTACATCAGGAAGGACAAACGCTGATGCCGCCGGATTTGCTCGGAAAATATAAAATTCTTGAGGAAGTCGGCATCGGCGGGATGGGCACGGTATACCGGGGGATGGACACGACGATCGACATGGAGGTCGCCGTGAAAATTCTCCACGAGCATCTGCGATCGGACGAAAAGGCGGTGAGCCGGTTTTTCAACGACGCCAAGGCGTTGGGCAAGCTGAAACACCCGAACATCGTGCAGATTTATTCGACCGAGATCGACCAGCACTATTTTGTGATGGAGCTTCTGAAGGGCCAGCCGCTCAAGAAAATCATCACGGACGACGGGCCGCTTAAGCCCCGGCGGACTCTTGTGATCGCCCTCCAGATCGCCGGGGCGCTGCGATACATCCACGACATGAACATCATCCACCGGGACATCAAACCCCACAACATCATCGTCGGCGAGGGCGACACCGCCAAGCTCCTCGATTTCGGAATCGCCCGCGAACGAAAATCCGAAATGACCACCACCGGATCCGTCCTCGGCACGGTCGAATACATGTCGCCCGAACAACTCGCCGGCGAGGCCGAGATCGACCAGCGCACCGACATTTATTCTCTGGGCGTAGTGATCTACGAAGCCCTGACCGGGCAGGTGCCGTTTCCGCCGCAGTCGCCGGACTCGACGTTGTGGCAGGTGGTTGAGCGGATCAACAACGAGACGCCCAAACGCATTATCGAGATCAATTCCAAAATCCCTCCCTATCTGGACGAGGTCGTCATGCGGTGTCTGGCCAAGGACAAGAATGAGCGCCGGACGGGCATCGGCGAGCTTTATGTCGAGTTGGAAAACGCTTTGAAGCTAATGGAGGGCACCCTCTCCGGCGTTTACAGCAGGGCCAGCATGGATCTGAGGCCCATGCATCGCCGGCCCGCGGTCGTCTGGGGTGGATTGGCCGCCGGCCTCCTGGTGACGGCCGGTATTGTATTTGCCCTCAAATCCAAACCGGCCGACCCGCCGCAGGAACCATCCAGGCCGGCGGCATCGAGGGCCAGGTCGACCCATGCGGCCACTTCAACTGTGGCGCCGGTGGGCGAAGGCGAGAAGATAGACCTTAACACCGCGACGTTGGCCGATCTGGACCGCCTGCCGGGGGTTGGCGCGTCGTTTGCGGAGAAGATTCTGAAGGGCCGGGAAGCCGCCGGCGGGAGATTCAAGAGCGTGGAGGATCTGCGGTCGATTCCGGGGATCGGAGAAAAAAAATTCGAAAAGTTGAAGCCCTACGTGATCGTTAAATAGTCCATGTCCACCTCCGAATTATTCGGAACGTTCAAACTCATCAGGGAAATCGGTCATGGAGGCATGGGCAATGTTCACCTGACGCATGACCCTGAGAGCGGCAGGCCCATTGCGATCAAGATCGTCCCGCCGCACATTTCCAGAAGCGAACAATTCCGGGAGCGGTTCAAACGCGAGTGTGAATCGCTCAGGCGGCTTGATCACCCCGGTATCCCGCGGATTTACGCCGACGGCGAGATTGACGGCCGGCGGTACCTGACGATGGATTTCATCGACGGCCAATCCCTCGATCGGATCCTGAAAGACCATCCCGACTGGTGTTCGCCGGATACGGTTGCCGATTTGATCCGCGCGCTGTCGGAAATTCTCTCGTACGCGCACGGACTGGGCATCGTCCACCGGGACGTCTCGCCCAAGAACATCCTCATTTCCTCATCGGGCGACGTCAAACTGGTGGATTTCGGAATCGCCAAACTCGTCGACGAAGTCACACTGACCATGACCGGCCAGCATTTCGGCACGCCGTCCTACATGGCGCCGGAACAGTTCGGGCACGCCGCCCTGGACGCGGCGCGTCTGTCGATGGCTGACCTCTGGTCGATGGGCGCTGTGGCCTTTCATGCTCTATGCGGCCGGCCGCCGTTCGAAGGGGACAACATCACCACGATCCAAAAAATCGTGAAGCCTTCCGAATCCGCCCCATCCGTTCTGGATATCAATCCGGCTGTTCCCCATTCGCTCGCCAGGGTCGTTGACCGGATGCTGCAGAAAAATCTGCGGCACCGATATCCGACCGCGGCGGCGGTTCTGGATGCCTTAAACCGCCCGGAGGTTCCGGAAACTTACGATTCCCGTGGGGCCTACCGGTTGGACGATCTGGTGTATCTGCCCCATGCCCTCAGATGGGCGGTGGTGGACGAAGAAGGGAGTCTAAAGAAGAGAAAGTATGTGGGTGTGTCGCATCAGGGCAGCCGAATGAGCCGTCGGGTGTGCGAGGTGAATCCTGATGCGGCGCCGGCCGGCGGGAGTGGGACATGCCCGGAGTGCGGCGGGCGTTCCATTCAAGACGCCGCGTGTATGTCGTGCGGGCTGATCAGGGAGGAATCGTGGGATTTGTGCCGTCCCGCGATCAGCAAGGCGATAATGGAACGCAAAAAGGCGCGCAATCGCCGGATCAGGAAAATCGCCGCATGGGCTGTCCCGGTCCTGGTGATTGGGCTGGCGTGTGGGTATGCATGGCGGCGCAATCCGGTCCTGGGACCAGAGGGCAAGATCGATCCCGGATTGTCCCAAATCATGAAAAGCCGCAAGACCCATCAAAAGGACGCCGATCTGACGCTTGATGTCAACTCGGCGCGGCTCGCCGATCTGGTCAGGATCGAGGGAATCAGCGATGCCGTCGCGCTTGGTATCCTGGCCTATCGACACAACCGCGGAGCGTTTAAGGATGCGGATGAGGTCACGGCGTTCATGCGACTTCTTTCCAAAAGGCATGCCGATATTCTCCCTCACCTGACCGTATCGTCCGCTCCGGCCGCGTCCCCGGATGCCGAATTTCTTAGCCGATATCAGCGGCTCGACATCAACACGGCGGACAAATCGGCGCTCTTGAAGGTGCCATTTATTTCCGAAGGCACCGCGGGCGCCATTTGGGACCACCGGATGGCTCATGGATCGCTGAAATCTCTGGATGACCTTTTGGATGCCGAATTGGGCGATGGTCTTTCGCTTCGCGGCCGCCTGCAGGTTGCATGCCTTGATTTTATTTCGCTTGGCGATGAATCCCTGGACGCCCGATTCGCGCAAGACGTGGACGCCTATTACGCCACGCGCATCCAATCGGTCGGAACTGTTTCTTCACATGCGACGGGGTACGAAAAGGACGAAAGTCTGACGCTGGACGTGAACACCGCGGGATTTTCGGACCTCGTTCAGATACCCGGCGTCGCCGACGGATACGCGCTGAGCCTTCTGGCCTATCGAGTCCGGCATGGTCCCTACAAGAACATGGCTGAGGTCAAGATCTTGTTGGATATGGGACACCCGAAGAGTCACCGGCCCATTTTGGATCGGCTCAAGGTCGAGTCGACGACTGCGTCGCCGCCGGACAAGGAGTTTCGCCGGCGATTCCGGCTGGTGAATCTGAACACGGCGACCTTTCAAGAATTGGTCGACATCCCATTTGTCAGTAAGGATGAGGCGCAGAACGTCCTTACGTACAGGGCTTCGGCGGGAAAGATCAAAACCCTTGACGACGCGCTGAAGGCGGTCAGGGGGATGGGCAAAGAAGGGGCGCGGCAAAAAAGATTGGCGTGGCTTGAGTTTATTACTCTGGGCAATCAAACCCTTGATCGCGTATTTCACAGGGACGTTGATCGATTTTATGAAGAACTGGCCGGACCACATGAAAAAATCGATGAGTCTCTAGCCTCCATCAGGGCGGCCATGGATTTGTACGATCAGGGACAGTATCGGCAAGCCGCGGATGCATACCGGCGTGCGGCGGCGATCAACGGGAAACAGGGAAACGATACCGGGCTGTCGAAGTCATACAACGGCCTTGGAGCCTCGCTGCGCGAGATGAAGGACTATCGTGGGGCCATGGACGCTTACCGGAGGGCGGTGGCGGTCAGTGAGAAACAAAAAAACGCCATCGGCACATCGATATCATACAACGGCCTTGGAGGAGTGCTGCGTGATCTGAAAGACTATCGGGGGGCGGTGGACGCTCATCGGAAGGCGGCGGCGATCAGCAAGAAATCAGAAAACCAGTCCGGTATTTCATTTTCGAACAACGGAGTTGGAATCGCGCTGGCGGAGTTGAAAGATTATCGAGGGGCGGAGGGGGCCTATCGGCTGGCGGCCGGCAGTGTAAAACAAGGAGACCATCTCGCGCTGTCGATTTCATATGCCGGCCTTATTCGGACGCTGACGGCGCAGGGCCGGGATGACGACGCGCGGGTCTACGTGAAGAAACTGGCCGGGATCGACAAGCATCCGGTGTATGTTGAGCATCTGGGTCCCGCGGCAAAAAAATATCCGGAACTGCTGAAATCCTCATCGGTCGGAAAAGACGACGAGGGATATTGACGATGCCCGCCGCCCCGGCGCCTGAGTCGATCGGCCGATTCAAAATCAAAGCGCTTGCGGGCGCGGGCGGGATGGGGTCGGTCTACCGGGCCGAGGATCCGGTGGACGGCGGCGTGGTGGCGGTGAAAGTTTTGCCGGAGGTTTTTGGCCGTCGGCCCGAGGTTGTGGAGCGGTTCAAGCGTGAGGCGAGGATTTACATGAGCCTCTCCCATGAGGCCATCCCGAAATTCCACGATTTCGGGATTCAGGATGGGCGATACTATCTCGCCATGGAGTGGCTCGACGGCGTAACGCTTGGCCAGTGGATCGCCGCACGGTCCGAGCCGGTCGAGGACGATCTATGGCGGTCGATTCTTGGCGCCATTTGCCGGGGCGTGGCCGCGGCGCACGCGGGGGGTGTTTTACATCGCGATCTCACCGACGGCAACGTCATCATAAACGTCTCCGGATCAGCCGCTCCGCGGCCCCAAGTGCCGGCGTCTCCGACGCCGGCC
>CAZHRJ010000060.1:12970-17270 GCA_964534765.1 uncultured bacterium | reverse complement strand
ATTCGAATTGGCCGTGTTGCCCGTCAACGTGTTGCTGTTCGAAGTCGAATTCAGATAGATGCCGTACTCCGCATTCGAGCCGGCCGTATTGTCCGTCAGCGTGTTGTTGTTGGACGTCGATTGCAGATAGATGCCGATGTTTGAGTTGGAATTCGCGGCGTTCCCGCTCACCGTGTTGCTCAAACTCGAATTGAGATTGATCCCATAGGACACATTCCCGTTGGCCGCGTTCCGCGTCACGGTGTTCGTGTCGGAATTGATACGGAGGTAAATGCCGTTGGACCCGCAGGCGCCGGCGCTGTCGCTCTCGATCCGCGAGTTGTCCACATTGTAAAAATGAATTCCGTCATAGGCGCCCGTCACGCCGATGTTTTTTATCACTATCCCGGCTTGCGTATCGGCGTAAATCCCATAGAGGCCGCCGAGGAGCGAATCCCCCGGCGGGTTAATCACGGTGGCGCCCGAATCCTTGCCGATGAGCGAAATCGAGTCCTTGTCGATGTTCACGCCGGCGGTGTCTGTAGACAGGACGGTCACGAACGAATCGTACGTTCCGGCGTCGATCCAGATGGTGTCTCCCGTCGTCGCAAACTGCATCGCGCGCGGGATGGACCGAAACGGCGCGGCGACGGTGCCTTTGCCGGATGCGGTGTCGGACCCGCCGGCTGAGGTGAACGAGTCGGTTGCGCTGGACCATGTATCGTTGACGTACCAGTTGACCTGGGCGGTAGCCATCGTGCTGTCGGTGGGCTGGGAGTCGGAGTAGAAACTCTCGTTTTCGACGGCGGCGGTGTCATACACGGTGACGCGGTAGTAGTAGGTTGTCGCCAGCGATACGTCGGTGTCCTGGAAGCGGTTGACGGAGGACGCGGTCTGGGCGATTTTGACCCAGGATGACGTGTCCTTGACGATGCACCGATAGATCCGGTACCCGCCGAGCGCCGTGGACGATCCGTCGGTGTCCTCGTTGGCCGAGGCCGGCTGCCACTGGAGGATGATGGACGTGTCGCTTGGGCCGCCGCTGACGACCGCGAAGGTGTCGGGAGATTTGGGCGCGACGGTATCGGCGCCGGATGCGGTATCGACAACGCCGAGCCGGTAGGGGATGTAGGAATCGGCCGCGGCGCCGCTGAATTTGGCTTTGACGGTCACCGAGTCGGTCGACCCCCACCAGTTGCGGGAGACGACCTGGCCGTTGCCGGAGGTATTGGCGTAGTTATTGATGGTCGACGAGGTGATATTGTTGCGCGTGACGAGACAGGAGTTGGTGGCGCCGGTGATGAAAATTCCGGTGTCATTGCCGGTCAGATCGTTTTGGGCCACGACATTGGAGTTGGCGTAATCGAGCCGGACGCCGGCGTGGCCGTTGGATGAGGAGACATTGCGTCTGACGACGTTGTTGGGCGAAGTGGAGTTGATCATGATTCCGTTTTCGGTATTGGAAACCGTCCGGTTGCCGACGATCTTGTTGGTGGAACTGCTGGACACCCGGATACCGTCTGAGACATTGGAATTGGCGGTGTTGTCGGTAATGGTGTTGTTGTCGGACGTGGACAGCAGATGAATGCCGTGGGCTGCGTTGGAGTTGGCGGTATTGGCGAGGACGGCGATTTTGAGACTGGAGAGCAGATAAATTCCGGTTGCCGCGCGGGAGTTATTGGCGATGTTGTCGCTGACCGTGTCGTTGCTGGAGGTATTGAGGATGATGTTATCCTGGACATTGTAGGAGACGGTATTGGCGATGATCAGGTTGGTTTCAGAGCCGTTCTGGAGATTGATGCCGTTGTATCCGTTGGAACAAACGCTGTCGCCGCGGATGATGGACGAATCGACATTGTCGAACCGGATTCCCTCATAGGCGCCGGTGACGCCGATGTCCTTGATGAGGATGCCCACCTGCGTATCGGCGAAAATCCCGTAGAGGCCGGAGACGCCGCTGTCGCCGGGCGGATTGATGACGGTGGCGTTGGAATCCTTGCCGACGAGCGCGATATGGTCGACGGTGATGACGACGGTTTCGTAGTGAGTGCCGGCGTCGACGAATACGGTGTCGTGGGCCGTGACGAATTTCAAGGCCTGTTTGACCGTCTTAAACGGCGACTCGGGCGATCCCTTGCCGGTGGCGGTGTCATCGCTGCCGACGGCGGAGGTGAAACTGTCGCCGGTGGTCGCCGTGTCGTTGACGTACCAGGCCTTGCGAGAGGAGAACATGGCCGAATCGGTCGGCCGGCTGTCGGAGTAGAAGCTCTCGTTTTCGTAGGTGGCGGTGTCAAAGGTGGTGAGGCGGTAGAAGTAGACGACGCCGGGGACGACGCCGGTGTCCTGGAACCGGATGGACGACGCGCCCGATGTCTGGCCGATTTTGGTCCAAAGCGAGGTGTCGGTGAGGAGGCTGCGGTAGACCCGGTATCCGGAGACGCCGGGCCCGGCGGATCCGTCCTCGTTGGTGGTGACCTGGGTCCATTCGAGGATGATCGACGTGTCGCTTGGGCTGCCGCCGATGACAGCCACCGAGTCCGGACCCTTGGGCGCGGTGGTGTCGGCGTTGATGCCGGTATCGACTCTGCCCAGCCGCCAGGGGTCGTAGTCATTGCTGGTGAAAACGTCGCTGATTTTATTTTTGACCGCGAACGAATCGGCGGACCCGTACCAGTTCCCAGTGTAGGTCTGGGTGTAGGAGGCCGCGTTGGCGAAGTTATTGGTGGTATTGCCGTAGAGATTGTTTCTCTGGACGACCTGGCTGGACGCTCCGGCTATCAGGACGCCGCTGTCGTTATTGGAGATGTCGTTGCCGAGCACGATATTGGATGCGGCATTGATTTTAATTCCGGCGAGGGTGTTGCTCTGAACGTAGTTTCCCTTGGCGACGTTGGCCTGCGTGTTCAGATAGATGCCGTCGCTCAGGTTGCTTTTAACGATGTTGAAGTAGACGCGGTTATTGGTGTTGGTGGCGCCGCCGTCGATGTAGATGCCGGATGTGCCGTTTCCGGTGACGGTGTTGGATTCGATGAGATTGTTATTGGCGGCGGTAACGTTGAGGTAGATGCCGATGTTGACGTTGTTTTTGACGGTGTTGCCGCGGATGGTGTTGGATTCGGAGGAGACGAGCATTCCGTAAGACCATGAGTCGATGGTGTTGTTCTCGATGGTGTTCGAATAGGAGTCGACGGAGATGCCGTACCCGGAGTTGCCGTTGAAAAGGATGTTGTTGGAGAACGTATTGTACGCCGCGACCACCCCGGCGATGGCGATATCTCCGAGTCCGGAAAAGCTGTCGGACGTGATGGTGCAGGAATCGGCGTTCGAGATCTTGATGCCGTCATAGGCGTCGGTGATGCCTATATTCTTGACGAGGACGTTAGTGCAATTTTTGATTGTGATTGCGACCAGCCCCGCGGTCGTCATAAACCCCGGCGGATTGATGACGGTCGTGCGGGAGTCGGCGCCGACGAGGCTGATTTTTTCGGTGTCAATGACGACGGTTTCGCCAAACACGCCGGCGTCGACGTAGATGGTGTCGTTGGGTAAGGACGAACGAATAGCTTTCATGATTGTCAGATACGGCGCGCTGGGGCTTGCACCGGAATTGGCATCGCTGCCTACAGCGGCCGTAAAGGAGTCCTGGGCGTCGTAGGTGGCATCGTTGACGTACCAGGCAGCCGCGTCCGCACTTTGGGAAGCCAGGAGCCAGAAGCCGGCAGCTAGTATGGCATACAGCGCCAGTCCTTGACTTATCGACTTATTTGGGGCCACGGATTCGGAGGCAGATGAGGCAGATGAGGTGGCAGATGAGGTGGCAGATGAGGTGCCAGCCCCTAAGTTATTGAAGTTATTTCCGGCTCTGGATTCGGGATACGCCAACGAGTCACCAGTCTGCACGGCGCCCGGGGCGGCGGGAAACTTAGTAACCGACACCGCGGTAGATACGGTAGATACGGTACCAGCCCCTAAGTTATTGAAGTTTTGGTCCGGGAGTCCGCTCGTCCTGCCGGTCATCCCGCCCTCCCGCCAACCCTGGTTTCGAGTTTGCCGATGCGTTTGTCGTGGTCGTCAAGCCGGTCGGCGTGTTCGTTGGAGTTGTGGGCGATGGCCGCCTGTTCTTCGCGGAATGTTTTGATTTCCACGAACACGGCGTCGACGTGGTTGACGAATTTGTCAATGTGCTCGATCATTTCCTGTTTGGCGGTCTTGGTGCTGTCTTCGATCTTGAATTCGAGCCTGGAGTTCATGAGAGCCATGTTGGTCGCCATTTCGGACCGGATGGCGATCAAATCGGCCTTGGTCGCCATTTCGGACCGGA
>CAZHRJ010000060.1:0-12870 GCA_964534765.1 uncultured bacterium | reverse complement strand
CCTTGGTCGCCATTTCGGACCGGATGGCGATCAAATCGGCCTTGGTCGCCATTTCAGACCGGACAGCATCCACTTCAGACCGGACGGCATCCACTTCAGACCGGACGGCATTCACGTCAGACCGGACAGCATTTACTTCAGACCGGACGGCATCCACGTCAGCCTTTGTCGCCGGTTCTTGCCCTTCCTTGCTATTGCGTTGGGGTCTAACTGTTTTTCGCTTCATATGGAAATGAACCTCGTGAACCTAGTGCCAGCCCCTAAGTTATTGAAGTTGTTTCCGTTTGCAGGGGCCGGTCTGAGGGATGAGGGGAGCGCCTTCTGGTTAAGCATTGACAAACCCCGCAACTACTGTATAATTTGGATGTATACAGCTTCGGCCTACACAGTACGTCCCTGTTCCAGATTCAAAGGAGGCGGACAGATGATTCGGACGCAGGTTTATTTGACTGAGGAGCAGAGAAAGCAGATTCGAGATTCTGGCGCCGGTCTGGCTGAGTTTGTCCGAGCCGCCGTGGATGAGAGAATTCAACAGATCGCGAAGACGCCGGCAGATCGGTGGAAGATTCTCGAGCAGGCGGCGGGTCTTTGGAAAGACAGAGACTTGACAGGCGACGAATACCAGACCCGCATGAGACGACCCCGCAAAGATTGACGAATGCCTCTCCTTGACAGCAACATCCTGATCGATCATCTTCACGACCGGTCCGCGGCGGTTCAACTTGTGAAAGACCTGGTGTTTTCGAAGGAGACGCTTGCCGGCTCCGTGATCTGCCGCGCGGAAGTACTGAACGGCATGCGGCCAAACGAGCGGAAGCGCACGCTGGAATTTCTGAGCCAGTTTGAGTGGCTTCCGGTGACATCGGAAATCACCGACATTTCCTCGGCCTATTTCCGCCAATTTCACAACTCCCACGGCGTCGTACTCTTCGACTCCCTTATCGCCGGCACCGCCAAATCCCATTCGCTGGATCTGCTTACAGCCAACAAGCGGCATTATCCGATGGAGGACATCAAAGTCATTCAGCCGTACTGACGTTGGGCTAACGGGGCTGACGGTGGGGGCCGACAGTGCCAGTCCTTGACATATTGACTTATTCCGGGCCACGGACTGAGAGTTCAACGCTGCACCGCCTGGATGTCGGGGTCGTTCATGTCGCGACCGGCGCGGTGACCGGCAATTTTCCGCCCTTTCGGGCCGTGCCGAACATTTTCCGGTGTTTGAGTTTCAGGACGTTCACGCCGCTGGGGTAAGACTCCCGTCTGACCGAATAAAACGAACCGCTGTCCAGCACGGCGTCAACGGACGCTGTTATTCCTTCGGCAGTCCTGATCTCCACTTCCCGGATCGGTTTACTCACCTGACGCTCGATCGAAAGGAGAAATCTGCCGAGCGGTAGAAACGTGGCGAGGGAAAAACATGCCGAAACGGGAGCGGCGTGAGACAGATTGACTTTGGGTAAGGATGGGGTCAGTGCTTGGCTTACTGAATTAGTTGTCATTGCGGCTCTATTACTCATCGGCCGGCCCACCCGCGCACCTAAGCCCGCGAAGCGGGGCTGAAAAACACTGGGGATGCCGCCGATATTTGTGTATGTGCTGAAGATCACAATGCGAGGTTGGGTTGAGACGAGTTGCGAACGACTTTTAGGCGCTGCTTGAAGTCGCGAAGGCGTGATCTGATTTTCCTGCGGCCACCCCTGTTCCCTGAACGCATACATAAGTCAATAACACTGTACCCGAATCCCTCTTGCACAGGCCTCAGGTCTATCGACGTGAGTGTCCCATCGAAGTGGGGGCAAGTCAACACAAAAATGAAAAAAAATGGCAAGACTTTAGCCGACTGAAGCAATTCTCGTCACCCCCGCGAAAGCGGGGTCCAGAAGGAGGTTCTGGATTCCCGCTGGGAATGACGAAGAGAATGTCGAACGGCCTCATTTGGCTAAAGTCTTACAAAAGTAGCTCCTCGGTGAACGGCGACCTGAGATCATTCTCACGAATGAACACGAATGGCCGCGAATAAACACGAATGAAGTCATACCATCATCTCCTTCTAGACAATTCAGACAATTCGCGGCGATTGGTGTCTATTCGAGGTGAATAGTTGCAACGTCGAGTCAATGACTGGCCTCAATCTTGAAATAACTACCGGACAATGGCGAGTTTATCGACGAATTTGGTTCCTCCGGACTCCATTTTGTAGAGATAGACGCCGGACCCGACTTTCTGGCCGGCGCGATTGGAGGCGTCCCAGGTGACGGTGTTCGATCCCGGAAGACCGGTCGACTTTATTTCCCGGACCAGCCGGCCGCCGACATCGAAAATCAGAATTGAGACATCCGCGGCGCCGTTCAAATTGAACTTGAACGTCACATTCCCCGCCCCGTCCGGCCCCGGATTGGGAAAGGCGAAGGTCAGTTCTTTCGATAAGGGCGAAGCCAGAAACGGCGCGAGAAATTCCGGCGGGCCGACGGCAAGGATCAGGGAGAGACCAGGTTGCTGGGAAGCCAGAGGCAATCCGATGGAAGAAGAGGCGCGCAAATTCACGGGGCCGGTTGGTCCACCGATGAGATAGGCATCAAACCCGTGCGGCAGATTCGACACGTTGTCCCAGGACAGTGTCGCCGCGCTCTGATCACCCGATACCCGCACGTCCCAGGACAGCCCCGCCTTGCCCGGCCCGGCGAAACTGGCCGCCATCCACTGAGAGTTCGACCCGCCACCGGCCGCTGTCCCCGCGGCCTGGCCGGATGAATACGGCGCCGCGCCATTTTCCGAATAGGCGGCCGGCCGGACCGACACGGACAAATACCCCTGGGCCACTGCCGGGGCTTCGAGCGCGTTTGCCGCCATCCGTGCCTCGGCGGAGGGTTTGACTCCGACGAAATTCTGCCAGTCGGTGATGCCGGATGCCGAAGCGATGAGCTGGATGGCCCAGTCGGCTTCGGATGCGGTTTTTCCGGACTGTTTGTAGACCGCGGATAAAGCTGGATAGTCTCCACCGGTGGATTCGTCGGAATACGCCGGGGCCTGGTTAAGGATTTCCGACGCATAAGTTTCAGGGCTGGCCGGGTTTGGATAAATGAACATCGTACAGGCCTTGTAGGCGTGGAGCCAGAACCCGACCATGGGTTTCAGTTGCATTGTCACGAGGCTGGACGTTTCCGATGCGGGGCCGTATACGTAGTTTGACCCCGTGTACCAGTAGACCTTGTTCTGGATCACCTGCCTGGTGTCACCCGCCTGATGTGGAAGCATGCGGAGGCTCTGGGAAAGAGGTGTATCGCTTACGGGGGATGAGTCAAAGGCGACGCCGGAGTCCCAATTGACGTAGAAGTAGTGTCCGCTGGCGATCTGGTTCCACCCGACGCTGAGCCTCACGCTGACCGTGTCGAAGGTGTCGCCGGCGACACCCTCAGTCGGAACAAACAGCCTCCCCCCCGATACATCTTTTATCCAGTAGGCCCTGCCTCGTACCGCGTCGCCGCCGGGCTCGTAATACTTGGTATTATTCAGAGACGACACATCGGCGTCGGCCGCGCGCCATTCGTAGACTTTGGCGTTTTGCAGCCCGCCGGCCGCGCTTTTTATGTTCCAGCCCGAGACGCGTTTGTTTGGCCCGGCCATTCGCCATCCCTGGCCGGCGGTACTGGACGCGGCGGAAATATCGCGGCCGTCGGCGTAAGCGGTGAAATAGACGCTCCGCGCCGGCGTCACGCTGTCGTTTCGGGCTTCGACCCGGTATACCCCGGCGGACGAACCAAGGACGAGCGTTTCCGAGGCGTTGCCGGAGGCGTCGGTATAGGTGGATGTGGTTGTCAGGGCAGTGGCGCCGAGGCTGGCGCCGGAACCGAGGGAGATCAGGAAAGTGACTTTGGCGTCCTGAACGCAATTGATGCCGCCGGTATCGACGACGCGAACGGTAAGAGGCAGGGAGCAAGCGGTAGAGACGCGTCCGAGTTGATGGTTGCCGCTGACGATGGAGATCGTGTCGGGCGGCGGCGGCACAGCGCGTGGCCAGATCATGAAGACGCCGTTGGATGTGTCGGCCGACGGAGTATCGATATCGGAGCTGACGCGGACTTTGCCGAACGACGTGGTTTCATTCGCCACGGTCCATTGATAGGACCCGCTGTTGAAGGTCGATCCGACGATGTTGGACCAGGTCGATCCGGAATCGATGGAATACTCAAGCCGCACGTTGGAAACCTTGCCGGATCCGCCGGCGTTGGTCCAGGTGATGGTTTCGGACGTATAGGCCTGGAACGAATCTCCACCGTCAGGCCTCGTCAGGAGAAATTTTGATCGGATGGAAAAATTGGCGTCGGAGGTATCGACAGGGATGCCGTCAGAGGCGTCCGACACGCGAATGCGGTATGACCCGGCGATGGTGATGGAGCTGGGGATGTCCCATACGTAGGAATTGGTGTTGGCTGTGGATGAGGTGATGGTGGTAAAGAACTGCCCGCTGTCGGATGAATATTCGATCTTGACGTTTGGAATGGTCCCGGCCGTGGACCATGTAATCGTCGGGGTTTCGCCGTATAGGAGCGCCTCGCCGCCGTTGGGGGAGGTGACGGTAAAGGAAGGCGCGACGACGAAAACGGATTTGGTGTCGGTGAAATACGACTCATTGGCCGGATTGGCGGTGTCCCGGCTGGTCAACCGGTAGTAGTAGGTGTCGCCGCCGGTGACGGTGGTATCGGTCCAGGTGGTGTCGCTTGCCCCCGCGGTCCATGCCAGCGCGTTGGCCCAGTGTGTAGTGTCGGTCGCGCCGCTTATGCGGTAGACCTTGACGCCCGCGAACGCCACGGCGCCGCCGTTGGTTTCCTCGTTCAGTGCCGGGATGATCCATGTGACTTTGACTTGCCCGGCGGTCGAATTGTCAACTGTGTCGCCGGTGGGCGACGCGGGCGCGGTCGTATCGGCGCCGGCGGCGGTATCGACGATGCCGAGCCGATACGGTTTGAATGCCGAAGCGGTATCATTGAGGGTGGACAGGAAGGTCGTTTCGTTTGCTGTGCCGAACCAGTTTCGTGTCAGGGTCTGCGCGATGCCATCCTGGTTGTAGATGTCGGAGACGCGGTTGGAGAGAATATTGTTTTTCGAAATGACGTTTCCCGAGGAACCGCCTCTAATATAAATACCGGAGTCGTTGGCCGAAATATCATTTTGCAGGATGATGTTGTTGCCGGACCCGTCAAGGCTGATGCCTGCCCGGGTGTTGGACGCGATGAGGTTGCCCCGAATGAATGAACTGGCGCCGGAATTTCCATAAATTCCGAATTGCTGATTGGCTCGGACGACATTCAGGGTGATGAGGTTCTCGGTGGAACTTGACGAGAAGACTTCGACGCCCGCATAGACGTTGGTTTCCAAGGTATTGCCGGTGATGGTATTTCGCCGGACGGCGTTGAGGATGACGCCGTCCTGATTATTGGCGCTCAGGATATTGTTGCTGATGGTGTTGTTATTGGAGCTGGTGGCCATCCAGATGCCGTACTGGTTGGAGTTCGACTGACTCGACGAGATCGTGTTGGTATCCGAACCGTTCAGGAAGTGAATTCCGTACTGGCCGTTGGAACTCAGGCTGTCGCCGCTGATCGTGGAGAGATCAACGTTGACCCAGCGGATGCCTTCATAGCCTCCGAGGACACCGATGGATTTGATGAGCAGGCCGGTCTGAGTGTCGGCATAGATGCCGTAAAGACCGGCGGTCGCGTTCAAGCCGGGCGGGTCGATGACGGTGGCGGCGGAATCTTTTCCGATGATACTGACCGAATCGATCTCGATGACTACGGTTTCGGTGAAAAGTCCGACGTCGACGAAAATCGTGTCGCCGGGCGTCGCCAGCGAGAGGGCTTTCATGATCGTCCGGAACGGGTTCTGCGCGGTTCCAGCGCCCTGGGTATCGCTGCCGATGGCGTAGGTGAAGGAATCGGTGAAGAACTGGTAGGACGTGTCGTTGACAAACCACGAAGTCCGGCCGTCGTCGACGGCCGAATCAAACGGCTGGGAGTCGCTGAAGAAACTTTCATTGACCAGCGTGGCGGTGTCGAACGCGGTGACCCGGTAATAATAAAGTTGAGCCATGGAAATGTCCGTGTCCTCGTAGCGGCTGACACTCGATCCCACCTGGACCAGGAGCGGCCAGTAGGACGTATCCCTGGTTTTGCTGCGGTAGACCCGATATCCCGAGAGCGCGACGGCGCCGCCGTTGGATTCGTCGAGCGCGGATACCGCTTCCCACTGGACGAGAATGGATGTGTCGCTGGGAGAACCGACGATCACCACGCTGTCGGGCGGCTTGGGCGCGGTCGTGTCGCCTCCGGCGGTGGTGTCGACGACGGCGAATCGAAATGGCGAAAAAGCGGCCGAGTCGGCGCCGTTGCCGATTTTGGCGCGGATGCCGCCGGAGTCGACGGTATTCCAGTAATTGCGTTTGAAATCGAAGACGGCCGACTGAGTGGTCGTCTGGATGGACAGGCCGCTGTCGGGATTGGTCTGCGACGGCAGGATGTTGTTTTTGTTGAACGTGTCACTGGACGAGGCGCCGTCGATGTAGAAAGCGTATTTAAGATTGGAGTCGGCGGTATTCTGAAAGAAGAGGTGAGTGGTGGCGCTGGTGAGTTCGAACCCGTTGCCCGCATTGTTGAAGCTGAGGTTGTGCATAAAGACGTTGCCGCCGCTGTTGGTCCGGAAACCGGCGAGGGTATTGTGTCGGCTGGTGTTTAGTTTGAGGATGTTGTTGTTGGCCGAAATGATCCGGAACCCTTCCCAGGAGTTGAGTTCGCTCAGGACATTTTCGACTGAATTGCCGCTGCTGGAACTTTCGATAAAGACGCCGTCCTGGGAGTTGCTTGCCACGGTGCTGTTTTTCAGCGTGTTGCCGGTACTGCTTGAGTTGATATAGACGCCCTTGCCGTTGTTCGAGCTCGTGAGGTTGGAGAGCGTGTTGTTTGCCGAGGATTCGACGTAGAATCCGCGGGAGCTGTTGTAGGTGCTGACGACGTTCGTCACGGTGTTGCCGGTGGAACTGGCCAGAAGGCCCACGCCGTTTCCGCCGGATTGGAAGATGGTGACGTTATCGATCCGGGAATTGCCGACACCGGAAAGGCGGATGCCGTCGAGCGATCCGGTGATGCGGATGTCCTTGATGACGAGTCCGCTGACACTCAGGCCGTAAAGGGCGAAGTTGTTGGAGGTGGTGGAGTCGCCGGGGTTGAGAATAGTGCCGGAAAATTGGGATGAATCCCGGCCTTGGATCCAGATCGAGTCGGTGACGATGACGGCGGTTTCGGCGTAGGTTCCGGCATCGACAAAAATCGTGTCGCCGGCCGTGGCGAGCGTCAGGGTTTTTTTGATCGAGCCAAACGGAGCGGCGGTATCGCCGGTGCCGGTGGTGTCATTGCCGACGGCGCCGGTGTAGGTGTCGTTACTGAGTGAATTGTCGTTGACGTACCATTTGGTCCGGGTCTGGGCCTGAGCCGAGTCGAAAGGCTGGGAGTCGCTGAAGAAACTTTCGTTCTCGAATGTCGCGGTGTCAAAGGCGGTCACGCGGTAGTAGTACGCCGTGCCGAGCTTTACGTCCGTGTCCTGATACCGGGTGACGCCGGATGCGGGTTGCGCGATGCGGGTCCAGCTCGATGTGTCCTTGGTCTTGCTGCGGTACACCCGGTACCCCGAGAGCGCGACCGCGCCGCCGTTGGATTCTTCGATGCTTGACACCGCATTCCAGCTGAGAATGATGCTCGTGTCACTGGGCGATCCGACGACGGCGACGGAATCCGGGGCAATGGGGGCGGTGGAGTCGCCGCCGGCGGTGGTGTCGACGAGGCCGAGCCGGAATGGCAGGTAGATGACGGAATCGCCGTTCGACTCCTGGAAGATCATCTTCCTGATCTGTCCCGTGTCGGTCGAGTTCCACCAGTTTCGGGTGAAGGTGAATTTATTGGTAGTTGCCGTCGAGTTGTTGTACACCGCGCTGTCGGGGTTGGTCGGTGACGGCCGGAAATTGTTTTTCTGAAACGTGTCGGACACCGACCCGGTGATATAAATCTGGTACTTGGCGTTCGAGTCGAATTCATTCTGAATGACCGTGGTGTTCGAATCCGACGGCAGGTTGAGGCCGTAGACGCCATTTGACCGGATTTTGTTGTTCATGATCCGCGAGCCGTGAGAAGCGGATCCGAGAGTAATTCCGCTGTTGACGCTGGAGGTAATGACGTTTCCTTCGATGACGGTATAATTGCCATGGTCGAGATAAATACCGTAGGAACAGGACGTCACGGTATTGGCGGCCAGTGTATTGTATCTGGAATTCAGGTAGATGTAGACGCCATAGTTGTTCGACGTGAACGTATTGCCGCTGACCACGTTCGTATCCGCCCTCGAATGGAGGTAAACGCCATACCCCGCATTCGATGCGATCGTGTTATTGGTCGCCGTGCAAAGCGACGCGTCGGAAAACCAGATGCCGCTTCCGGCGTTGGATTTGATGTAATTGTTGTTCAGGGTGTTGTTTTGGCACGTCGACCCGAGGACAAATCCGCTCGACGAGTTATCGACGCACATATTGTTTTCGAGGGTGTTCGAGGCGCTGCCCTGGTTCAGATCGAAGGCATAGTTTCCGGCGCCCGATACGCTGTCGCCGGATAATTTGGACTGACGGACATTTTCAAGATAAATCCCCTTGTTGACGCCCGTGACGCCGAGGTTTTTGATCAGAAGGCCGGTCCGGTTTTGCGCGTAGATGCCGATCAGATTCGTGACCGACTTGTCGCCGGGCGGATCGATGACGGAGGCGCCGGAGTCGACGCCGATGAGCGCGATTGTATCGACGGTGATGACGACGCCGCCCGTGTCGCCCGCGACGGCCGATGAAATGCGCGTGAAGGAATCGTGGAATCCCGCGTCAATCCAGATCGTGTCGCCGCTGGTGACGAATTGCATCGCCCGCGTGATCGTCCGAAATGGCCGCGCCGCCGTTCCCAATCCGTACGATGTGTCCGACCCGCCCGCGTAGGTGAAGGAGTCGGTGGCTCCGTTTATCCATGTGTCGTTTACGTACCAATTCTTCGTCGACGTGGACACCACGCTGTCGGAGGGCTGGGAGTCGCTGAAGTAACTTTCATTTTCAAACGTCGCCGCGTCGACCGCCGTCACCCGGTAGTAAAACCGAGTCCCGACGCCCACGTCCGTGTCCTGATACCGGGTCACACTCGACCCCGTCTGCGCGATTTTCACCCACGACGACGTGTCCTTCACGGAGCTTCGGTACACCCGGTATCCCGAGAGCCCCACCGCGCCGCCGTAGGATTCCTCAAGCGAAGCAACCGCCTCCCACTGGACGATGAGGCTCGTGTCGGACGGAGCGCCGATGATGGCGACGGAGTCGGGCGCCTTCGGCGCGGTCGTGTCCCCGCCGGCAGTCGTGTCGACAAGGCCGAGCCGGAAGGGCTGGTAGAGGCTTCGGGTCCCGCCGGCGGTGTCGAACACCATATTGCCGATGGCGGCCGAGTCGGTCCGGCCCCACCAGTTGCGTGAAAAATCGAGTTTGCCCGAGCTGTTGTAGACGCCGCTGTCGGGATTGGTCGGCGACGGCAGGATATTGTTTTTCAGGAACGTGTCAGCCCCGCCGTTATTGGGCACAATATAGACCTGATATTTGACGTTTGAATCCAGCGTGTTTTGAACGAACAGGTTGTCAACGGACGTCGCATCGAGATAGACGCCGTAGAGCGTATTCGACTTGGCGACGTTTCTCAAGAACGTGTTTCTTGAGCTTCCGGTGATCTCGAATCCATAGCTCGAATTCGAATTGACCGTGTTGCCGGCGAGCGTGATGTTCTGGCAGGAGTTTAGCGTGATGCCGTATTGGGTCGCCGTGAACGTGTTGCCCGTCAGAGTGCTGCTCTGGGAGCTGCCCATACTGATACCGCGGGTGGTGTTCGATACACCCGTGTTGTTGCTGATCGTGTTGGTGTCTGACGACGTGGCTACATAGATGCCGTTGCCGTTCGAATCGCACGTGTTGCCGCTCACGGCGCTATTCCAGTTCGTGGTAAGATTAATGCCGCTGCCGCTATTCGAATTGGTCGTGCTGTTGGTCACTGTATGACTGGCCCCGTTGAGATAGATTCCATCGCTGGTATTTGAATTGGAAATGCAGTTCGTGAACGTGTCGCCATAAGAGTTGCTGATGCCAATACCGGTCGAATTGAAATGGAACTCGCAGTTCTTGAGGGTGTTTGTGTCTGAAAGGTTTTGCAGATAGATGCCGTATTCGGTTGTGGACGACACACTGTCGCCGTCCAGGGTTGAGAGATCGACATTGTTAAATGAGAAACCGCGTTTGACACCGGTGATGCCCAGATTTTTGATCACAAGCCCCGTGCGGTTTATCGCGTAGATGCCGTACAGCGTTGAGAGCGCGTTCGACCCCGGCGGGTCGATGACGGTCGCGTTTGAATCCTTGCCGATGAGTGTGATTGAGTCCTTGTCGATACTGACGCCGGCGGTTTCGGTGGAGGAGATGGCCACATACGAGTCGAACAGCCCGGCGTCGATCCAGATCGTGTCACCCGAAGTGGCGAATTGCATGGCCCGCGGGATGGAGGCGAACGGTTTTTGCCGGGTGCCCAGACCTGTGGTGTCGTTGCCGACGGCGTAGGTGAACGAATCGGTGACGACGGAGTAGTTGGTGTCGTTCACGAACAGGTTGGTCGCGCCGGAAAGAATGGCCGAATCCGAGGGCTGAGAGTCGCTGAAGAAACTCTCGTTTTCGAAGCTTGCGGCATCCAGGGCGGTGACGCGGTAGTGGTAGATCCGGCCCAGCTGGATGTCGGTGTCCTGCCAGCGCGTCACGCCGGAGGCGGGCCGGCCAATGAGAGTCCACACGGAAGTGTCTTTGATCGCGCTGCGATAGACGCGGTACGCCGACAGCCCCACCGATCCGCCGTTGGATTCCTCCAGAGATCCCACGGCCTCCCACTGGATGATGATCGACGTGTCGCTGGGACTGCCGATGATCACCACGCTGTCCGGAGCTTTCGGCGAGGTCGTGTCGGCGCCGGCGGCGGTGTCGACCTGGCCGAGCCGCCATGGGTCCCAGTCGCCGGCGGTATCGGTGATTTTATTTTTGATCGCGACCGAATCGGCCGAGCCGAACCAGTTGCGGGTGAGGGTTTGCGGAAGGCCGCCGGTGTTTCGGATGTGGCTGACGGTGTTTGAGTCAAAATTATTCTTGCTGACGACATTGCCGGTGGCGCTTCCGGCGAAGAAGACGCCGGTGTCGTTTAAGACGATGATATTTTGATCCGCGGTGTTAGAGTCGGAGTTTTGAATGTAGATGCCGCCGCTTTTGACGTTGTAGCGGATGAAGTTTCTGGAAAACCGATTTCGATTGCTGGACGAGACGTAAATGCCGGCCTCGGTGTTGGAATCGATGGTGTTGTCGATGACGACGATGTTGGTGGCGGAAGAGAGCGTGATGCCGCCGTACCCGTTGGATCGGATTCGGTTGTTTTTGACGGTATTGGAGTCGGAATTGGAATTGAACTCGACGCCCGAGCCGCTTCCGGGCGATCCGTTGGCGTCGATGAAGTTGTCCGTGAGAGAGTTGGAACTGGCGGCGTTGATGAAGTAGAGACCGTAGGTTCCGTTTCCGCTGATGCTGTCGGCGGCGATGGTTGAAAAATCGGTGTTGTCGAACCGGATTCCCTCATAGGCGCCCGTGATGGCGAGGTTTTTGATGGCCAGACCCTGCCGATTCAGCGCGTAGATCCCAAACAAGCTCGAGAGCGTTTTCGGTCCGGGCGGATCGATGATGGTCGATGCGGAGTCCTTGCCGATGATCGTAATCGAGTCGTTGAGGATGTGGACACCGGCGGTTTCGGTTGAGCTGACCGACATGTAGGAATCGTACGAGCCGGCGTCGACCCAGATGGTGTCGCCCGGCGTGGCGAACTGGAGTGCCCGTGGGATCGAGGCGAATGGTTGCTGCCGGGTTCCAAGGCCGGTGGTGTCATGTCCGGCGGCGTAGGTGAAGGAGTCGGTGACGGACGAATAGACGGAATCGTTGACGAAAATGTCGGTCAGTGTTCCGAGAACTGCCGAATCGAACGGCTGGGAGTCGCTGTAGAAACTTTCGTTTTCGAAAGTCGTCGAGTCGAATGAGGTCACGCGATAATAGTAGAGCCGCCCCAGTGCCGCGTCGGTGTCTTGATACCTGATTCCCGATGTCGTCTGGCCGATTCTCAGCCAGATCGATGTGTCTTTGACCGTGCTCCGATAGACGCGATATCCCGTGAGGCCGACCGCGCCGCCGCTGCTTTCCTCATTGGCCGTGACGGCGGTCCATTCAAGAATGATTGATGTGTCGGATGCTGCGCCGACAATGGCGACGCTGTCGGGCGCTTTCGGGGCGGTCGTGTCGGCGCCGGCGAGCGTGTCGACCTGGCCAAGGCGCCAGGGGTCCCAGTCACCGGTGGCGTCGCCGATTTTGGCTTTGATCGCGACCGAGTCGGTCGATCCGAACCAGTTTCGGGAAAGGGTCTGGACGATGCCGGTGGCGTTAAAGACATTGCTGACGTCATTGCCGGTGAGATTGTTTTTGGTGACGATGTTGTTCCGGGAGGAGCCGAGGAGGTGGACGCCGGTGTCGTTGCCGGAGGCGCTGTTCTGGACGAGGGTGTTGGTGTCGGCGCTGACGGCGAGCCGGAACCCGGCGTTGCCGTTGGTGTCGGCGATGTTATGCCAGATCAGATTGTTCGTCGCGCTCGCGTCGAGCCAGATGCCCCAGTCGGTGTTCGAATTGGCCCGATTGCTCTTGACCTCGCAGCTTCTCGATCCGTCCAGGACGATCCCCGC
>CAZHRJ010000059.1:0-17363 GCA_964534765.1 uncultured bacterium | reverse complement strand
CGAAAGTGACGAAGGCCATCGTGGTGGACGACAAGCGCGAGACGGCCGCCGCGACGTCCGCCGACGTGCCGGAATTACCTCCGGAACAGCTTTCCGCGCTTTCGGTGAGCACGGAAGTGACAGGTAACATTTCGTCCAACCCGACAGTGGATCAGACATGGACGGGGAATATCACCATTACGACCAGCATCACCATTCCTGCGGGGGTTACCATCACGATTAAAGGCTCATCCGTATCGGTAGCCAACAATGCAACTGTCACGGTGGAGGGCGCCGTGGACGCCACCGCGGCAACGACAACCTTCAGCATGGGCACCAGCAGCAAATTCACTATAAATGGAACGTTTAACGCAACCTCATCGACATTCAAAAAATCGTCCGGATCCGACACTTGGGGCGGCATAACGGTTGGATCTGCCTCGTCCGTAACGTTTAGTTCCTGCACACTCCAAGATGCAGACACGCTGGTGACCATCAATGGCGGATCACCGACGTTCCAGAACGGCACGATGAAACCTGAAGCTTGTGCGTTTCATATTAAGGGCGGGGCACCTACTATTTCAAGCAATACATTCACCTCCAGTTCGGGTTCGGCTGTAGGGGCCAGCGTGATGGTAATCGACGCTGCCACGACACTCACATTCAGTGGCAACAATATTTCAAATTTGGCCAGCTCCGTCGGCGCTTTAGATTTGGATTTTGGACTTGTACGCCGAGCGGTGCTGATAAACTCAACTTTTTCGGGAACATACAATTCTTCCGGCAACATCTTTAATGGTAATGCATATTATTCCAGCGCCGCACCGGAGGCCGTTTGGGCACGGACAGGAAATGGCACTTTTAATTTTACCAACGATGTATATAAAAACTGGACTCGCTCTGTCACCAATAGGGGGTCGGATGATGCATTAGCAAGTGATAATGGGGCAAATATGAATTTCACTAATTGTGATTTTATTACATACCGGACTGCTCGGATCGCCATACACGGCGACGACGCCAATGGGAATGGCAGCCCGGGCCGCGTTGTTTTGAATGGATGTTATATTGACAGCAGTGGAAATGGGACTGGAGTGGATGCATCCAGTACCACACCAGATTCGCTGGGGACGGGATACGTCGATGTCTCCAGCGTCACCAATCCGCGTTCGTCGCCAAACAATTGAACATGTCTCTAAACCTGCAGGTAGGTTACCTGGATGAGCGTTTTGTTGAGGGGATCGACGCCCAGGCCGAATTCTTCGAGGGTAATGGCGCCCAGAAGCGGTTCGCTGGCCGGATCGCCGAAAATGACCCACGTGGGGCCGGCCAAGCCCCGAAGTTGAATTTGAACAACTCCCGCGTCTCTTTCAATCACCTCGCCGTTGGCGATTTTAAGTTTTTGTTTGCGCACGGGCTTTACGCCCATTTTTTGAAGAAGGGGCGCCGGAATCCACGTGTAGGCGGCCCCGGTGTCCACAACCGCTTCGATGGATTCGAATTTTTGGCCGTCGTTCAAAACGGAAAATCGAATCGGCTCTCTGAACGTTCCCATGCGCAAAGGATACGCCATCAAGAGGGGCTTGGCAAGCGGCCCGGACACCGCCGATGCCCTCTGCCGGCCGTCAGTGGATTGCCGGATTCGCCGATGAACTGTGCGCCGCGAAGGACATTGGATTGAGTCTGGAATACGGGGATGACGATTTTGTAATCGGCGTCGAGAACAACTTCGGATGCGACTTTCCGCGGGGATTTCCCCAAAAATAAAATCAGAGGTATCCCACCTTCCACCACCCCTGTATCCTCAACCTCCGCCATATACCGCGCGTGCTCCTCTCCAAATCCCAGCGCGGCGGACAGGCGGATTAGAGTCGGCAGAAATCCCTCCACGCCGGCCTCGTGAATTTTTTTGTATTCGATGTAAGCATCGTTGACGTCTCCCGTGGATTCGAACGCGAGCGCCGCAACGTACCGGACAAACGAGATGGGCCCGACCACGGATTCGCGCTCTTCCAGATTCCTCAGCGATTTGACGGCCTCGACCCGCGCGGCGGAAAAATCGCGAAGGAAGAGATAGTCGAGGCCGAGAAGGGCATGAAGAAACGGCTTCTCGTACGGCGCGGGCTGGTAGGCGAGGATGTTCTGGTCGAAAAGAAGGCTCAAGGCCTGCTCGCCCGCGTGAAAGATGTCCTGCTTTTCCATCAACGTCTCCGCTTCCCTCCAGGACTCGGCGCTTTCGGCATACCGGCCGGCCGCCTGCAGGGCCATGCCTTTTTTGAGGAGGGCCAGGAGCGCATCTCGCGCCGGGATTTGGTCCTGGCTTAGACGCCGAACCGCGTCGTCGTATCTCTGCTGGTAGTAGTTGTGCTGGGCGGTGTAAATTTGGGCGGTTTCAAAACAGCCGGAAAGGAGGAGAAGGAAGCCAGAAGCCAGGAGCCAGGAGCCAGAATAAATTCGGAGGTTCTTCTGGCTTCCGGCTTCTCCCATTCACCCATTCACCAGCCGATGTATGGCTTTCGGGCCTCGCGGGCGATTTCCGCCTCGTCGGTCCAGGCGATCAGCGCGGTTTCGACGTCCGTCAATTCCAACTGATAGGAAATGTTCATGCTCACCGAAAAGAATGACGCGTGATCATCGAAAAGAATGTCACCCGAATGGGGCAACGCCCATTTGACAAACATGAGCAAATAGACAGCAGCAGTCGTTTCTTTCTTTTTTGCTACTTTTTTCTTTCTTTGTGAAAACTGTGGACATGTTGATAACAACGAAAATGCCTATGGAACGCCTTCCCTTTCATGCCGCCGCCTTCCGTTCCGTCTCCCGCTTACCTTGCCTCCCATCCGCCGTCAACGGCCGTTTTCGGGCGATGTGTGAGGTAGCGCAATCGTGTTTCCGCGCCGACAGGCCGTTTTGGGCCGTCTTGACACCGTGCCCTATACTGGATATGATTATTGCCGGTTAATAGGTTAACCGGTAGTATTTATGTCCATTGGAGGCCCGATGATAGAGACGCTCAAAGCCATGATCCTGGACTTTCAGGAAGTCCGCCTGAATACAGGGGTGCCCCGGAGACTGCGCCTCAAGACGGTTCCCGGCAAGGCTGCCGTCTGTATCGGGGTGCGCCGGAGCGGAAAATCGACATACCTGTTCCAGGTCATCCAGCGGCTTCTGGCCGGCGGGATATCGCCCAGGAATATCCTGTACCTGAACTTTTTCGACGACCGCCTGCATCATCTTCAGCGGGACAATCTCGGGTTGATCGTCGAAGCCTATTACTCTCTCTATCCGGAAAAGAAAAATTCGGAAAAGGTTTACTGCTTCTTCGACGAGATTCAGGCTGTTCCCGGCTGGGAGCCGTTCGTCGATCGACTGATGCGAACTGAGAAATGCGAAGTCTATCTGACGGGGTCATCCGCGCAGATGCTGTCCCGGGAGATCGCCACGCAAATGCGTGGGCGGTCGCTGTCGTGGGAGATGTTCCCGTTCTCGTTTCAGGAGTTTTTGGATTCCAAGGGCGTCGAATGCGCGGTCGACATGCCGACGAAAAAGCGGCTTCTTGTTCAGAAGGCCTTTAACGAGTATTGGGAAACCGGCGGCTTCCCCGAAGTCGCGGGGCTTGACCGAAACCTGCGGATCAAGACCCACCAGGAGTATCTGAATGCCATCCTGTTTCGCGATCTGGTCGAGCGTCACAATGTGTCCCATCCGAGGGCTGTGACCGACCTGGCGCACTGGCTCATTGACAATGCCGCCTCGCTTTATTCCGTGAACAACCTGACGGGATATCTGAAATCGCTGGGTCACAAGGCCCCCAAGTCGGCGGTGTCGGATTACCTGGAATGGTTCGAGGACGCCTACTTTCTGTTTACCGTGCGGATATTCGATGCCTCGATCGCGCGCAGCAACACCAATTCGAAGAAAATATATTGCGTCGATCACTCCCTGGTGACCTCGGTCGCGTCCGGAATCCTCGTCAACTCCGGACATCTCCTCGAGAATCTTGTATTTACGGCGCTTCGGCGCATTCACCCGGCGATCTACTACTACAAGACGAAAACCGGCCGTGAGGTTGATTTTATCATCCCGCCGCGCCGCCGCCCGCGGATGCTCGTTCAGGTGTGCGAGTCTCTGGCGGAACCGCAAACAAAGAAACGGGAAGTGGCCGCCCTGAAAGAGGCGATGGCCGAACTAAAACTCAAGAGCGGCACGATCGTGACGAGAAGCGAGGATTCTCGAATCGATGTCGTTGGCGGGAGCATCGAAGTTGTCCCGGCCTGGCGTTTCCTTCTCGGCCTTCCGGAATAGGAATAGCAGGCCTGGAGTTGAACCCCTGATTTTCCTACGGCAAACACGCCAGAAACCTCGCGGCTGATACAACCGTGACGCCGCCAACACGGCGGGAAAGAAACGCCGCCGGAATGTCCCGCACCACCTGAAACGCATAGGAGGATTTCAAGCGGGCATGGAAATAGCTCAGCGCCGGCGCGGAATTCAGCGAAGATTGCTTGGCTTCGATGAGAAGCCAGGGCTTTCTGTTCCGGACGATCAAAAAATCTGCCTTCCGTTTCTCCTTGTCCCGAACGTAATGAAGCGTAAACTCGCCGAACCCCATATCGGTCCACGCATCACAGGCTTTGAGCAGGTGCAGCGCAACCAGATTCTCGAATCGTGCCCCCTCTTGTTCAATGTCCGACCCATCGAAAAGATATACCTTGGCCTCCCGCCGCAGGGTCCGGGCCAGATTCCCGGCGTAGGGCCGGATTTCAAAAAGATAGTACAACCGGCCCAGCGCCAGTACCCAGTCCCGCACCGAGCCGAACGCCACGCCCAGATCCTCCCGAAGCGCGTTTAAAGAAAGAGGCGAACCGACGCGGTCCGGCAGAATCGATACCAGTGACTCGATCAGGCCAAGTTCACGGATCCGCGTCAAGTCCCGCAGATCTTCCCGCAGGACAAGATGATGCCGGGCCGTGCGCCATCGTTGAAGCCTGGACGTGCTTGCGGCAAACAGCGGCTCCGGAAATCCCGTAAACTTTTCGATGGACTCCAGCGCCTCTTTGGCGCCCGCCGGCGGCGCATCCGACAGGATTTTCCTGAGAGCCTTTTCAGGCGGCCGCAGGCTGTCGCGGTTTGTTTTGAGAAGCTCTCCGACCGTGAAGGGATGCAGACGATACAGGTTATATCGTCCCAACAGAGAATCGCCGCCCCGCTGGTAAATATCCAGTCGGCCGCTGCCGGTCACAATCATGCGCACTGACTCCGCCGAAGCGTCATAGAGTCCTTTTAAAAAGCGTTTCCACCTCGGATACTTGTGAATTTCGTCGAGTACGATATGAGGATCGGTTGTATTGAGAGCCGCCGCGGCCCAGAAATCCACAGGACTGCGGATGATGGCCCGGCGATGGGGTTCGATGTCCCAGTTGAAGTACCCCTGCCCGCTCCCCGTCTCGTTGAGCAGAGTCCTCGCCAGTGTGGTCTTGCCGACCTGCCGCGGCCCAGCGACAAACGCCATCTTCCGTTCCTGGGCCAGCATCCTCCGAAGCTCCGCCGCGAGGTATCTCATTGGCCACGATATTCATATATAACTAAAAAATAGTCAAGACCTTTTTATAGGAATATGTGAATGCTGACAGGGAATGGGTCATTTCGCCGCTTTGCCGCGTCCGGGCAACGGAAGACTTGACAACATTCCTTCATTCAATCAGGCTAAAAAATCGTATGGAAATCAAAATCGTGGAGCAGCCGGTTTCCAAGTCCGATCTTGCCGCAATGGCGCGGAAGCAGTTTGGGGACTTCGTGAAAGCGGTTGTGGACGTTTCTCGGGAAATGATGGTTGTCGGTGGCGAGTTGCATTCGGATGAAGAGGCCCTTCTTTTGGAGCGGGGGTCGGCGCAGGCGGATCTGTGGGGCATTAATCTCCATCCTGAAAAAGCGGCCGAATGGATAGAATTCGATTCGATGATCAACATCCGCCCCTCGCGGGGAAATCGCTCCCGGGGAGTGGAGAATCAGGACCTGCGCGAGAAAATAAAAAAGATTGTCGACAAATGGGTAAGAGAATGAGCGCCCCGGCCATTCAACATCAGTTGCAGGCCTCCGGCCGGTGGCGGGCATTGACCCTCATGGAACAGATGGGAAACGTCGGCAGTGAAGTCGGCCGGGCCCGCCGATGGCAGGGGAAGGATGACAAACTTTTTGAGGGCGCTCTTGTGCGCTCCCTGGAACTTCTGGATCTCACCATTCAGGACCCTCGATGGATCGGCCGGCTGAAAGAACTGACCCGCGCGCGGGAGGTTCTCTGCGACGCGTTTCTCGGGGGGCCGGAGTACGGTTCAACCCTCGAAGACATGGAGCGCTACTTCCACCCATTTGCGCTGTCCGCCCGTATTTGCCGCTGATCGGAAATTTTGACATCCCGGCCAACTGTCGATAGAATGTCCGCATGTCGCTCAGGGAACACATTTTGTCTTCAATTCGAACGATTGACGATCCTGTTCGAAAAAGGGCGGTTTTTACGGGACTTCTATCCCTCGAGGTGGAAAAACGCTCCGGTCGTAGACCCATTGTGGTTGGGGGAAGCGCGGTCGAAATTTACACACAGGGGGTCTACAAGTCCGGCGATATCGATCTGAAGGCTCCCCGTCAGATCCTTCTGAGTATTCTCAGCGAGTTGGAATTCAGACCGATGGGCCGCGTGTACTATGAAAATGAAATGGACATCTGCATCGATTTTGTGGGTGAGGCCCTGGATGAGGGGACAGATGCCGAGCGCCGGACGCCTGACATTGAAATACCCTATGGCGGTTCCCGGATTCGGGTGAGGGTCATTTCATTGGAGGATCTGATAGTGGATCGGTTGTCGGCGGCCAAAAATTGGAAAGATTCCGATTCCCGGAAGTGGGCGGCCGTCCTGATTTACATCGGACGCAGTTCCTCAATAAAAATAGATGACGATTACCTGGCGTCGCGGTTGGCCCGGGAAGGGCTGGCCGAATGTTACCGAGAAGTCTGCGCAGAATTTTCCGAGTCGGCCATAAAGTCGATGCTGGAACCCTACGTTCAGGGACACCGTGATGCTATCGCCTGATCTGCCGCCGCCCGGCGGTTCGGTTGTCTATACATGGGAAACCTTGAAAATTGCCGCATCCCAGGCCCGCCCGGCGATGATTGTGGCCCGGCAAATCTTTGGCCGATCCCGGACCAAACCCAGAGTTCCGGGAAAATCCCTGGATCTCTGCGCCATCGCTCTTCTTCGATCCTTGAAGTATCCGCCGACCCTGAAGGATGGCGTTCTTCGTTTACCGTATCTGTTTCCTGATTGAGGTGACGGGGATTATCCCTCCATGGAAAAAAATCCCCCGACAGTTGCCTGCCGGGGGTACCTTTAATTACGGTGGAGTGGGGGTGAGGTATTTCTTAAACACCTCTTCGGCCTTCCTCTGGAAAACTTTAATCCGCGCCGGAAATTATTAAGGGGGAGGTTTACAGAGTTCGAAGATCCAACAACGTGTGAAGGAATTGGTTGTCGAGTTACTGACCCCCGTTTTTTAACCGTCTGGCTTGGTCTCCATAATAATCCCTTTCGAGATGCCGGTTCATCCGGTCGCAGACGATGGCCATCTTGTCGGCCAGCTCGGCCATGTCTTTTGGGTCGACCAGATGATTCTGTTCCCGTAACCGTTTAACTTCCGGTATCGTGACGTCGATGCCGTTGGGCGGATCGGAAATGCTCGAAGAGTAATTAGTTCTTGGTGAAAAAGTCCTGTTGCGCTTGACCCCGGTCGGCCTTTTGCTAGGATGCCCCTATGACGCTGTTGGTCAGCGAGAGGGTGTGGCTCAACGAAGAGGAGGATCTTCGCGAGCAGTTGCTTTTGCTTCGAGAGGAATGTGGGGCAACGTCACTGAAAGTGTCGACCGAGGACGCGGGGATGGGATTTGATGAGATCCGCACTGTCCACCGGCTTTTTTCTGACATTCTTCCCATCCAAGCCAAAATCGGCGGTCCCGAGGCCCGGCAGGACATGCGGACAGTCGCCGACATCGGTTGCCGGTCCGTGGTCGCGCCCATGATCGAGTCGGGATATTCGCTTCGGAAGTTCATCCAGAGTCTCAAGGAGGAACTGGGGGAGAAGGTGTACGGGTTTATCGGAAAGCAGATCAACATCGAAACCGACACCGCCTGCCGGAATCTCGACGGCATTTTTTCCACGCCTGAAATTGCCGAGCTGGATCAAATCACTGTTGGCCGCACCGATCTTTGCCGGTCACTGGGCCGGGACCCGAACCATCCGGAGGTTCTGCGGCGCGTGTCGGATGTCGTCGCGGCCGCCCGGGAGAGGCAAATCGCCGTGTCCATCGGGGGCCGGCTGACGCCCAAGGACGCCTCGCGGCTGATGCAGGAGTGCGCACCGACCCGGCTGAACACGCGGGACGTGGGATTGGATCCCGCCGCCTGCGGCGATCTGGAGGATGCGGTCCGGCGGATCCTGGATTTTGAAATCTCCGTTCTCGATCACCAGAAACTTTTCGGGCAGCGCGCCGTCAACGCGCTTTCCAAACGCATCACGAAACTCCGCGGCCGAAAAACCCGATAACTCTTTCCATCGTCTGACATGGACACCGTGATGATCATCGGCGCCGGCGTCATGCAGGCGCCTGCCATCCGAATCGCCCGGGAGATGGGACTCCGAGCCGTCGTCACCGACTACAATCCCCACGCGCCCGGCATGGCCTCGGCCGATGTGCCGATCGTCATGAGCACGCGCGATGTCCAGGGAACCGTCCGGGTGGCGCGGGAGACCAACCGGTCTTACCCGATCAAAGGGTGTCTCACGGTCGGAACGGACGCGTCGGTCACGGTCGCCGCGGTGTGCGAGGCCCTGGGCCTGCCCGGCATCCGCACCGACGCGGCCGAGCGGGCGACGGACAAAATCAAGATGCGCCGGGCGTTTGCATCGGCCGGAGTTCCGTCCCCGCGGTTTTGCGGTGTGTGGACCATGTCGGAGGCCGAGGAGGCTTTGAAGGACATCGGTCTGCCGGCGGTGATCAAGCCGTGTGACAACATGGGCGCGCGAGGGGTGAAAAAAATATCCAAAGACTGGGAACTGGAAACAGCGTTTCGGGAGGCCAAAGCGGCGTCGACGTCCGGCGGGGTGATTCTTGAGGAATACATGGAGGGCGACGAGCTATCGATCGATACGCTGATTTACCGGGGCAACCCCATCTTCAGCGCCGTCGCCGACCGGATCATCCGTCATCCGCCCTATTTTGTCGAGATCGGGCACGTTCTGCCGTCCGCCAAACCAAGGGAAGTTCAACAGGCCGCCGTGGATCTGACGATTCAGGGCTGCGTCGCGCTGGGCATTTCGATGGGCGCGGCCAAGTCGGACATCAAGCTGACTCCGAAAGGCCCGATGATTGGCGAGCTTGCGGCCCGGCTGTCGGGCGGGTTCATGTCCGGATATACCTGCCCGGCCGCAACGGGAGTCGAGATCATCCGGTCGGCCATTGAGCTGGCGCTGGGCCGGGTGCCGACGCCCATTTTGCCAACGGCTCAAAACGTGTCGGTCGAGCGGGCTATTCTGCCCAAGCCGGGATGTGTGTTGTCCGTATCGGGTGTCGAGTCGGCGCGGCGGACGCCTGGCGTGATAGCGTTGTTTGTGGACGTCAAGGAAGGCGACATCATTTCCCCGCCGAAATCCAACATGGACAAAGCCGGCCACGTGATCGTGGTGTCGCCGGACCGGGAGTCGGCGCAGAAATTGGCCGATGAGGTGGTCGCCAGGGTCCGGATCGAAATCGGCGCCCCGGGGCTGCAAAATTGGGCCGAGGTTCGATCGCTGGCGATGTCCAGATTCGGCAGTGTCTGCCGGGCCTGCAAGGAATGTGACGGCAACGTCTGCGCCGGCCAGGTTCCCGGAGTGGGCGGCGTGGGCAGCGGGGAGTCGTTCAAGGAAAATTTCAGAGCGTGGCGTCGCCTCCAGTTGAACCTTCGAACGATTCACGACGTGAAGGAAGTTCAGACCGCGATGGATCTTTTTGGATTGAGTCTGCGCCATCCGATCCTGGCGGCGCCGATGACGGGGACGAGCACGAACATGGGCGGTGTGTTGACGGAGGATGAGTTCACCGATTATTTCATCCGCGGCATGGCCGACACCGGATCGATTCCGATGGTGGGTGACGGGGCGTCCATCAACAAATATCAGGTCATCCTGGACGTCGCGGCCCGGCATGACGGCTGGGCCATTCCGATTTTCAAGCCGCGCGCGGATGAGACGGAACTTCGAAAACGGTTCGATCTGGCCCGGGAGACGGGTTGTCCGGCGATCGGGATGGACATTGACGCGGCGAATTTCGTGACGATGCAGAAAAAGGGCGTCGCGGTCGAGGCCAAAACGCCGGCCCAGTTGCGGGACTACATACGGTATTGCGGCAAGCCATTTATTCTGAAAGGCATCATGACGCCGGACCAGGCGGAGTTGGCGGTCGATGTCGGCGCCGCCGCGGTTGTCGTATCAAACCATGGCGGCCGGGTTCTGGATGGCATGCCCTCAACCGCGTCGGTCCTGCCGGACATCGCCGCCGCCGTGGACGGCCGGGTGACGGTCTTTGTGGACGGCGGCATTCGCACCGGGGACGATGTCTTGAAAGCCCTGGCGTTGGGCGCCGACGCGGTCCTGGTCGGCCGCCCGCTCATGATTGCGGCTGTAGGGGCCAAGTCGGAGGGAGTGAGTCTCTATGTGCGGCGGATGGAGAAAGAACTCCAAAAAGCCATGCTCCTGACCGGTTGCGGCAGGATATCCGACGCTTCGCCGTATATCCTGGCCGGATTTAGCGAGATGGGGACGGATTTTAAGTTATTTAGTTTTGGTCGTGTGATCGGTCGTAGACATGTGAAAAGTAAATAACTTAAAATCCGTCCCCATGGAAGATCTGATCGAGCGCCTTCTGGACGAAATCGATGTCCACAAACAGAAGATAACGGGGGTTCGACGGGCGAACCGCCAGGATGAAGGCCGCGTCGCGGGGATGGCGGCGCTCCTTGAGGGCGTCCGGATGGACCGCGGGCGGCCGCTGTTTTATGCCTATATAGGCTCCGGGATGGGCAACGGGGCACTGGTGGAACTGGCGGACGGGAGCGTCAAGTGGGATTTCATCACGGGCATCGGCACCAATTTTTTTGGCCACAGCGACCGGCAGTTTATGCGAAAAGCGGTTCGGGCCGCGCTTTCCGATGTGCCGATCCAGGGTCATCTTCAGCCCAACGCCGAATACGTCCGGTTTCTCTCGACCTTGACGAAAAATGTCCCCGGCCGCTGCAAACACGCCTGGCCGTCCATGAGCGGCACCCTGGCGAACGAAAACGCCCTGAAACTCATCCGGCAAAAAAAACATCCGGCATGGCGAGTCCTCGCCTTTCAGGGCGCCTTCGCCGGCCGGTCAACCACTCTGTCCGAGATTACCGACAACGACCTCAATAAAAAAGGCCAGCCAACCCTGGGCCAGGCCTGCCATCTGCCTTTTTACGATCCGGCCAATCCCCTTTCCACCGCTCACACGCTGGAAAAATTGGACGAGGCGTTATTGCGTCATCCGGGAGAATTCTGCGCGATCCATGTGGAATTGATCCAGGGTGAGGGCGGGTTTCGGGAGGCGCCTGCGGAATTTTTCAGGCCAGTTTTTGATCGGTGCCGGCGTGCCGGCGTCGCCATCTGGGTTGACGAAATCCAGACGTTCGGCCGAACGGGCGAACTCTACGCCCTGGATCGACTGGGCCTGTCCGACTGGGCCGACGTGGTGACGATCGGCAAGATGCTCTGCGGCAGCGCCTGTTTTTTCACGGCCGAATTGAATCCCGAGCCCGGCCTGATATCCGGCACGTTTGCCGGATATACGGCGGGACTAGCCCTGGGCAGCGATGTTATCCGGCGGCTAAAGGAAGAGGGGTATCTGGGTCCGGCTGGAAAGATCCGGAAATTGGAAGTCGCGCTGGCGGACCGGATGAGATCGTTGCGGGATAAACAATTGATCCAGGATTACACAGTGGTCGGAACCATGGCCGCCCTGACCCCCAACCAGTCCGATCTCCAATCCGTCCAGCGCCTGGTCCGGACTCTTTTTGACGCCGGCCTTTGCACGTATTACGGCGGCCACGCCCCGCGGTGCCGCCTGAGAATGCTTTTGCCCGGGTGTCTCGCGCCGTCGGATCTGGCGGAACCATTTGCGATTCTGGAACAGGTCCTCAAGGATCCGGCGTGAGCGGGTTTGATTTTATCGAAGCCTGCAAAGCGGCCATTGCGATTGACTCGACGTCCGAGCACGGCAATCACGATTACGTGGCGTTTCTCAAGACCATTCTTTCCAAATTCGATTTGAAAATCCGGACGCAGGATGTGTCGGATCAGGGATACCGGGGCATCAATCTCATCTGCGAAAAAGGCGGCGGCCCGGACGTGATTCTCTTCGACACGCATCTGGACACGGTTTCACCGGGCGATCCGTCGCTCTGGACCGAGACGGGCGGCGATCCATACCGCGCGACGATCCGTGACGGAAAAATATTTGGGCTCGGATCGGCCGACGTCAAACTCGATTTCCTCTGCAAACTCAAAGCCCTCGAACCCTACGTCGGCCGGCGGTTCCGGAACCGGTTTATTCTCCTGGGGACGTTCGGCGAGGAAGTGGGCCTGCTGGGCGCGCAGGCGTTTCTGGATGACTATCAGGGTCAGCTCGATTTCGCGCTGATCGGCGAACCCACGCAGCTTAAGCTGGTCAACCGGCACAAGGGCCGCGGGTGCTACGAATTTCAAATTCCGACGAAACGGGTCAAACCATTCGAGGAGACGATCGAGATTCGGTTTTCCGGCGAGGCGGCGCATTCGAGCACGCCGGAGAAGGGCACCAACGCTATCGATCTGGCCATGGATTATTTATCCGGCCTCGATTGTCATCCGACGCATCTGTCGATTGAGGGCGGGCATCTGCTCAACATCGTACCCGAATCGTGCCGCGTGGTTGTTCCCGCATCAGCCGACCTTCCCGGGGCGCCGGCCGCGGCAATTCTCTCGCGTCATACCGGCGCTCAAGCCTTGCCCTCCGCCGGAGAATTGTTTAAATTCTGGGCCAGGATGCGTAAACTAAGGGAGACTGTGGCCGGGGAGACGACATGGGTCTGCGCGACGGCCCGAACGCGCGCGATCGGCGATGAGTCCCCGGGATTTTTGTTTCAGTTTGACAGCCGTTTCTGGGAGGATGCCGAATCAGTCAAGGATGGTCACCTGTCCGGGCCGCGAGGACGGAGCGGGGTGACATGCCGGGTGATTCGGAAGACGCCGTCTTTTTTCGAGGCCAGCACGATGTGGTATGTCGAGGGTCTCTGCGGCGCTCTGGAAGAATCTGGCCTGGCCGCGGAATTCCGGACGAAAATGGCCTCAACCGAGGCGGCCCTGTTTGGCCGCCGCTGCACGACCCTCGTCTTCGGTCCCGGGCCGTCGGAGGGGAACGTGCACCGGCCGAACGAATACAATCTGATTTCGGAACTTGAATCCGCCATCCGGGCCTACGACGCGATTTTGCGCAGGCTAGTCGCCGTCCCGCCGGCTCGACCGGGCTGATCCGGAATGTGGCTTTTTCGCCAGGCTCGGCCTTCGGATCTCGCGGACCTGCTCAAGCTCGCCAAAAAGCTCGATTCGATCAATCTGCCCTATGACGAATCGGTTGTCCTCGCCGTCATCCGAAAATCCCAGGAATCCTTTGCCACCCAAAAAAAGGGCTGGCTTTTCGGCCAGTATGTGTTCGTCCTGGAGGACACGGCCAGAGGTACGATTGTGGGATCGTCCCAGGTTGTGGACAAGCACGGGATTGTGAACCGGCCCCACATCAGTTTCAAACTGGTGGACGTCGAAAAAACCAGCCGAACAATGGATCGCACGTTTCGGCACACCTGTTTGAAACTGGAGTGGAATTCGGAGGGAATAACGGAGATCGGCGGGCTCATTCTGGATGAGCCACACCGCCGGCACCCGGACAAACTGGGGAAATTGATTTCGTACGTCCGGTTTTTGTACATGGCGATGCATCCGGACAAGTTTCGGCCGGAGGTTCTGGCGGAGTTGTTGCCGCCGCTGGATAAAAACGGAGGGTCGCCGTTCTGGGAACATATCGGAAAAAAATTCACGGGGATGGACTACAAGGAGGCGAACGCCAAGTGCCGGACGAACGCCGAATTTATTTTTTCCCTCTTCCCCCATACGTTGATCTACGCGACGCTGCTGCCGGACAAAGTCCGAAAATTGATCGGGGCGGTTCATCCCAAGACGATTCCGGTGAAGGGTCTTTTGGAGTCGATCGGCTTTCGGTATGTACGGGAGGTGTGTCCGTTTGACGGCGGTCCGCATTACCGGGCGGAACTGGCGGATATCTCTCTGATCAAGAGAGTTCAGATCATGAAAGTTCGCCCGGAGAACTTGGACCTTCGGCGATCCGGGCTTCCGCTCGGACTGGCCGGCCGGGATGACAAGGGCCAGTTCCGCGCGTGTCCCTGCCGGATCGATTTTTCGACGTCGGAGGCCGTATTTGATCCCGATCACGCCAAAGAAGCGGATTTGAAGCGCGGCCAGACAGTGACTGTTTTGCCTTTATCGTGAAGACGCACGGCATCATCCGATCGATCAATCCCGCGGATTTCCGCCAGACTGTCACAACCTGCCGGTGGTCCCTTGAACTCCTCGGCCGCGCGGTCCGCCGCGCCAAGCAATCATTTCGCGACTGGTCGGCCCGGTCGACGTGGGGCGCCCGAGTGCGGCTGCTGAAAAAATTCAAGTCGATCCTGTCAAAAAGATCGGGTAAATTGGCCGACTGCATCACGCGCGAGACGGGCAAGGTGCGCCGCGAGTCTCTGGAGGAGGTGGCGCTGCTTCTTTCCAAAATCGACATCACCCTCGACACCGCGCCCGCGCTTCTCAACGGCTCCAGGGTCGACGGGACCGCCTGGATCGTGGAGCGGCCATACGGCGTCGCCGCCGTTCTGGGGCCGTTTAATTTCCCTCTTCATCTGCCGCACGGACATATCGTTCCCGCGCTGCTGGCCGGCAACACGGTGGTGTTCAAACCGTCCGACCGGGCCTGTGGCGCCGGCGAGTTGTATGCGGAGTGCGCGCGGTCCGCCGGATTTCCACCCGGTGTCCTATCGGTGGTTCAGGGGCCGGGCGATGCCGGCGCGTTTCTGGCGGCGCATCCGGATATCGCGCTGGTTCTGTTCACCGGTTCGTACGCGGTCGGCCAAAAACTCCAGTCCGCGGCCGCGCGGTCAACCGAAAAAATTCTGGCGCTGGAGATGGGTGGAAAAAACGCGGCGGTGATTTTTGAGGACGCGTCTTTGCTGCAAGCCGCCGCCGAATGCATTCACGGAGCGTTTGCGACCGCCGGCCAGCGCTGTACGTCGACGTCCCGGATATTCGCGCACCGCCGGGTCATTGACGAGTTTTGCGGTAAATTCGCCGCCCTGGGCGGCGCCCGGGCGCTTCGGGTGGGCGATCCTTTTGATCCGGAGATGTTTTTCGGTCCTGTGATTTCCGAATCCGCGGCCCGGCGCGCCGAATCGGCGATCCGGGAAGCCCGTCGGCTGGGCGGTGCCGCGGTGATTTCCGGCGGCCGGTTTGACGCGGATCGGGGATATTTTGTGCGGCCATCCGCGCACCGGTTTTCGCGGTATCCGGGCCGGTGCCGGTATACGGCCGAGGAATTATTTGTTCCGGAGGTCGGCATCTATCCCTTTTCGGACGTGGAGGAGGCGATCGCGCGGGTGGAAGACACGGACTACGGTCTGGCGATGTCGGTGTTTACAGCCCGATCCGCCATTTTGGAAAAAATGATCGAGCGGACGCGGCACGGTGTGGTGAATTGGAATCTCGGCACGATCGGCGCGTCGGGCCGGCTGCCGTTTGGCGGCCGGAAAAAAAGTGGCAACGCCCGGCCTGCGGCTGTGTTTGCCGTCCGCAACTGTGTCCATCCCGTCGCCGTCCGGTCCAGGCCCTAGTTGTGCCGCTGAACGCCGGTCCGGCAGTGGTACTGGGCGATCCGGCCTATTTTGCCGTCCTGCACGGATCGAATCCCCACACCCGGACGATCTTCGGCCGAAAAAAACGGGTTGATCGGGAAGTCGCGAGGGCGCAGTGGCGCCGGTTTTCAGAGATTCTCCGAGACCGCGGAGTGGCCGTCCACGTTCTACCGGCGGCTGAGCATTGTCCGGGGCTGGTGTATCCAGCCAACGCGGGGATTGTGCGTGGATCGGAGTTTTTCCCGTCGAACCTGATCCCCGCCCGCGCTCCGGAGCGGCCCTACTACGAGGTTTTTTTCCGAGAGCATGGATTCGATGTCATACCGTTTGGCTCCGGTCGGATTCGGTTTGAGGGCGAAGCCGATTTTTTCCGCTGGGGCGACCGGATGATTTTCACGTACGGGAATGTTGAGAGTCAGAGACTGGCGGTGACGTGGCGGTTTCCGTTTTACCGGCGGATCTACGGCTTTCGATCGGAGCAAGCCGCCCTGCCGGAGTTGTCCCGGATCGTGAGCCCGCGGGAAGTGATCGATCTGGAGTTGTGTGACGAGCGGTATTACCACGGCGACACGTGTCTTTGCTCGTTCGGCCTGAACCGGGAGTTTTTGCTTGCCTATTTGCCCGCGCTGACGCCGGTATCCCGGGAAAAAATCCGGGCGGCGGCAAAGGACAAGCTGATTGAACTATCCGACGCCGACGCCGCCTGTTATTCGGCGAACGCCTATTCGGTTGTCATCGGCGGCATTCCGCATTTGTTTCTGACTGAGTCCGCGTCCGCGGTGTTGAAGCGCCGGCTGACTGATCTGGGCGTTCGGGTGGTGGAAATTAATGTCTCCGAATTTCTAAAAAAAGGCGGCGGCTCGGTCAAATGCATGGTCTTTGATCTTAGCTTGTAATTCCCCACCATCCGATGATACAGTGACCTACGTAAAGGTGGTGGTGGTTTGAAGACTCGGTACCTGATTATCGTGCCGGATGGAATGGCTGACCGGCCGGTATCCTCTCTTGGAAATAAAACGCCAATGGAGTCGGCCAAAACTCCCGGAATGGACCAGCTGGCCCGTGAGGGACATGTGGGGTTGGCGCGGACTGTGCCCAAGGGCATTTCGCCGGGCAGTGACGTCGCGAATCTCAGCATTCTCGGACTGGATCCGGCGCGGTATATGCTCCATCGCGGCCCCATCGAGGCGGCGTCGATTGGTCTTCCGGCGCGGCCTGACACGCTCTATTTCCGGGCTAATTTCATCACCATCAAAAAAGAAAAAATCGTGGATTACAGCGCCGGCCATATCGACACCAAGGACGCTCAAAAACTCCTCGCGCT
>CAZHRJ010000058.1:0-17473 GCA_964534765.1 uncultured bacterium | reverse complement strand
TCTTATATACAAAACTAATTAATTCTTTGACAAATCTTTCATCACTAACGTCTCCGGCCAAGCCGTCAATACCAAGTCCCTTTTCTCTCCATTCGTTTACAATTTTTTTAACATCATTGACGCCGCGGCCGCAGGCATCCTCGAATCGACCGCATACCCCGAACCCTCGTCTGAATCCCTGAAGACCGCCATAGCCGCCCGACTGGGTCTCCGTCTGTCTCCGGATCACATCCTCTGCGGCGCCGGATCAAGCTCACTCCTCTATCAGGTGTGGTCAGTTCTCAGCCCCCGCACTGTCTATCTGCCGGTTCCCTGTTTTTCGGAATTCCCCTACGCCGCCCGGTCATTGATCGGCGCCCGGGTGGTTGAAGTTCCGGCGGAAAATGTGGATTTTTCAGAAGCGCCGCGCGGGTCCTGTCTGGTGTTGTCCAACCCGGTCAATCCCACCGGCGAACATTTCTCGCAGGACATAGTTCTGGACTGGGCGCGCCGGATGAAATCCGCCGGCGGATGGATGATCGTCGATGAGGCCTATGCCGACTTTCTGGATGACGGCCCGGCCATTTGGTCGGCCGACACTCTCGAAACACTGCCTCTCATCGTCCTGCGGTCTCCACTCAAATTCTTCACCATGCCGGGCCTGCGTGCGGGATACGCCATCCTGCCGGCTGATCTGGCCGCACGCGTCGAATCCTCCGTGCCGCCTTGGCCTCTTTCCTGCCCGGCCATCCGCGCCGTCTCCGCGGCGTTCGCGATCGATCCGGCGGAAATCTTTTCCAGACGCCGACGGCTGAGAAACTGGGCCGACACTTTTCTCAGGGCCCTCCGGACCATCCCGGACATCTCCGTCTATCCGTCGGCGGTCCATTATTTCCTGATCCGACTGCCCCGGTCGGGTCCGGATGGATTCGAGATCGCTAACAGCCTCGCGGCCGCGCAGGTGTGGGTTCGGACCGCCGCCGGGATTCCCGGAATCGACCCATGGCATATTCGGGTGTCGACCCGGTATCCGGAGGAAAACGGCAAACTCGTTTCCGCGTTGAAAAAAATCTATTCCAAAGAGCCCAGCCTCTCATGAAACCTCTGATGATCCAGGGCACCGGATCGCATGTCGGCAAAAGTTTCATCGTCGCCGCACTCTGCCGCGTATTTCTGCGGCGCGGCATCGAGGTCGCGCCCTTTAAGGCTCAGAACATGTCCAATAACGCCGCGGCCGTCACCGGCGGCGAAATCGGACGCGCTCAGGCCCTCCAGGCCGCCGCCGCGCGACTCGACCCGGACGTTCGCATGAACCCGCTCCTCTTGAAACCCACCGCCAATCACAAAAGTCAGGCGGTACTCCTCGGTAAACCGCTCGGCACGTTCTCGGTCAGTCAGATCGACCGCCGAAAACCCGTGTGGTTTCGCGCTGTCCGGAAGGCATTTGACGGGTTGAAAAGGGAAAATGATCTTGTCCTCATCGAAGGCGCCGGTAGCCCCGCGGAGATCAATCTCCGCCAGGTCGATTACGCCAATATGCGCGTGGCCGATATGGCCGGCGCCGCCGTTATCCTGGTCGGAGACATCGATCGCGGCGGTGTGTTTGCCTCCCTCCACGGCACGCTCGATTTGATCCGGCCGGCCGGCCGGCGGCGGGTGATCGGGTTTTGCATTAATAAATTTCGAGGAGACGCGTCGCTTCTCAAATCTGGCATCCGATTTCTCGAATCCAGATGGAACCGGCCGGCCCTTGGAGTGATTCCCTATGACACCGAATTGAGACTCCCGGAAGAGGACAGCCTCGCACTGGCCTGGTCGACACGGCCAACCCCGGGCCGGATGCGCTCTCCGGCCGGATCAGCCGCTCCGCGGCCCCAAGTGCCGGCGTCTCCGACGCCGGCCGGATCAGCGCCTCTGGCGCCCCAAATGCCGGGTCTTGTTCTGGGACTGGTCCTGACTCCGCATATCGCCAACTTCACCGATTTCGACCCCTTCCGCGAGGAGTCCGACGTCACCATTCGGGATGTCCGATCCCCGCGCGATCTCCAAGGAACTCACGCCATCCTTCTTCCGGGATCAAAAAATGTTTTCGCCGATTGGGCTTTCCTCCGCCGCTCCGGCTTGGCCGCGGCGATCACGACAGACAACACGCGACCGATTTTCGGCATCTGCGGCGGATATCAGATCCTGGGCCGAACCATCCAGGACCCCGTGGGCGTCGAGTCCGGCCGGCCGGCGGAAATTGAAGCTCTGGGTATCCTGCCGGTGCGGACGCGGTTTTTCAGAAAAAAAATCGTCCGGCCCGTCGTTCGGCGCCATCGGGCCTCCCGATCCGAAATCCGCGGATACGAAATCCATCAGGGCTTGATATTCCCCGATCCGCCTCCGGTGCGGCCTCTCTTTGTCGCCGCGGGAGGAGAACCGGAAGGATGCGTCTCTCCGGACGGCCGCGTCATGGGCACGGTGACCCATGGCGTTTTCGACTCGGACCGATTTCGAAACTTTTATTTGAACCAATTGCGAAAACGAGCAGGCCTGCCATCCCGTCCGCCGACACAATTCGAGCTGGAACCCAGGATCGAGCGCGCGGCGGATCTGGTCGAATCGCATCTCGATATCGATTTCGTCTGCAATTGCCTGAATTCCCGATCATGAACCCGCCCTGTCGTACTTTAGAAGAATACACACCTGAAAAACCCATTATTTACATGGATGTCGATAGGTTTATATCCAACGGCTGTCCGCTGTTCATGCCATGCGTCTGCGCCGCCCGAGACCCCCTCAACATGCTCCTGCCGATCTCCGATTTTCACAAGATCGTCGACATGGAAATTTTTTACGAATTGGAAAAAAGCAACGCGAGACGCTGAGATTTCTCCGAAGAGGACGGCTCTCGAAAGAGCAGCCTACCGAAAATAACAAAAAGGGGAATGTCTGCCGTCTGAAGATTTCGGGAGATGCGCGTCTGGAACGAAATGGCGGTGGAAAACGCGCCGATGTCCAGCATAAAATATATCTGGCCTGCCTGAACACCGATATGGAATCGTCAGTCAGTCTTCTGTTACGAAATCGATGTGCCGCGAGGTCAGGGAGGATCCGGACACGCGGGGCGCCGGCATCATTACGGCAGAGAGAAGATTCTACTATCCAGAAGTATCCCGTCTTGTCCGCGTCATCGACTCTGACACCATCACTGCCGTCATCGACGAAGAGCTTGTCCGGCGGATCGAGTCCGGCGAAAAAGTTTCATGGCGCGACGTTCAGGAGGCGAGCGTTCAGATTTGGCGGAACAAGTTAATGAGTTTGCCGGTTCGTCCGGTGAGAGGACGCGATGAACTCATGGCATAGAACGGGAAATACAACACGTTTATTGGCTACATGGCCGATGTGATGCCGATTCTCGAATCCGGCAACGAGGCTTTTGTCATATGACGGGCAAGGGTAGAACAAGCGAAGGTGGGGGTTTGGATCAGAAACCCGTGACCCACAGTCCGGGCGCCGAGTGGAAAATCATTCCGCCGTGGAGCCGCCCGGAGCGGGAACGGATCGGGATGCGGAATCCCATCGCTCACCGCTCGAGTATGCCGCGGAAAACTGGGACGCGCCTATCATCGTTACCACCTCAGTCCAATTTCTCGAATCGCTCTTCGCCTCCTCTCCCTCGCGATGCCGGAAACTTCACAACGTCGCCCGATCCGTCGTCATCCTCGACGAAGTTCAAACTCTCCCGACCCACTTGCTTTCGCCAGTCCTGAATGTTTTCCGCGAACTCCAAAAAAATTACGGCGTCACGTTTGTCTTCAGTTCCGCCACCCAGCCGGCGTTCCGAAGAAGTTCCGCTCTGCCGGATGGATTCGACGAACATGAGATCACCGAAATCGCGCCTGATCCGCCCCGCTTGTTTACGACGCTGGCTCGCGTCCGCTACAGCCGGCCGGCCGCGGACGGGAAATTATCATGGCCGGAAATGGCCGAGCGGCTCGCGTCATCGCCGCGGTGTTTGTGCGTCGTCAATGTGAGGAAGCACGCATTCGAATTGTGGCAGGCGATGGTGTTGATTTTACGGGATGGGGAAGACCGCGCATCCCTGTTTCACCTCTCATCCGCCATGTGCGCCCAGCATCGGCTGGATGTTCTCGCCGAAATTCGATCCCGCCTGGATCCCTCCAATCCCCGTCCGTGCCGCGTGGTCTCGACACAACTTGTCGAGGCCGGAGTCGATCTCGATTTCCCCATCGTCTATCGCGCCCTGGGACCGCTGGATTCCATTGTTCAGGCCGCCGGAAGATGCAACCGCGAAGGCCGCCTCCATGATGCGTCGGGGCGGAAGGTATTAGGCGAGGTTGTTGTCTTCAAGCCCGCGGAAGATGGAATGCCGCGCGGTGTTTACCACACCGCGACGGGACTCACGGCGGGGATTCTATCCAGGGAAAAGATGTTGGAAACATTATCCGCCGATCCGGCCGTTTTCTCCGATTATTTCGGCCAACTCCACGCGCTTGTCCCGACCGATCACGAACGTTCGGGTACATCATCAATCCAGCATGACCGGGGGAATCTTCGATTCCGACAGGTTGCGGCGAAGGCGCATGTCATCGAGCAGGATACCCGCGCGATTGTCGTGTCCTACGAAAAAGGCGGGGAGCGGATTGAGGACGTTCGCCGGCGGCAATGGCTGGGTTACGAGGATTATCGCCGCCTCCAGAGATACATGGTCAATTTGCGGGATCGAGATTTCCGGAAAATGCTTGAGTTGAGGCTGATCGAGCCTCTGCTCAAAAATATTGACCTTTTCGTTCTGCTCCCGAATTGCTATCATCCTCAACCGGGCATGATTGTCGATAACCGGCCATCGGAGGATTTTGTCGTATGACTGCAAATCTCATCCATGTGCGAGTCTGGGGCGATTTCGCCTGCTTCACGCGGCCTGAAATGAAAGTTGAACGCGTTTCGTATCCGGTGATGACGCCATCCGCCGCGCGCGGCATACTCGAAGCAATTTTCTGGGAGCCGCAGATACATTACGCGATCGACTCCATCCGCGTGGTGAAAAAGGGACGCTGGACGTCCATACGGCGCAATGAGGTCGAAAAAGTCGTCAACATTAATAATGCCGAAACGTGGATGAGCAGACCGGACGGGTTTACGCCCATTCAGGCGGGCGGCGGCGCGCCGGACGGCACCCAGCGCAACATGCTCGCGCTGGCGGATGTCGAATACGTCGTGACCGCCGAGGTCAGATTGACGAAATTGGCCGAACCGCCCAAGGATAACATTCAAAAATACGCAGATGAAATCCTGCGTCGCGCGCAGAAGGGCAAGTGTTTTCACCGGCCCGCGCTCGGATGTCGCGAATTCGCCGCCGACTTCGAATGGGTGGACGCTCCGGCCGCCGTTCATCTATGTGGTTGGCCTCAGGAGGATCTTGGCATCATGCTTTACGACGTCTTTGATCTGCCGGCCCGCGCCGCCGGATTTCGGTGGTTGCGGCCGGAGGAGCTTGCCACGGCGACACATGAACCGGGTGTAAATGTCGGCGGCACGGTGTCGACCAAACGCCGCAAAAATCGGGATGCCCCGATTCCGCGGACGTGGGCCGGTGAAAAAGCCGCGCCGAGGGCGGTCTTCTTTCGGGCGGCGATTCATAACGCCGTCATGGACTGCCATCCGGAACGCGTGAGTTTTCTGCGCGCGGACGGCGCGTAATCATGTTGCTTCGCGCTCTACACGATCTGGCTCACGCAAGAGGATGGCTGGACGATACGGCGTTTGACCGTAAACCAGTTCGATGGATAATTCCAATCGATTCGTCGGGAACGTTGATCGGGGTCGGTCTTATCGAAACAACAGGCGATGCGGACGGGCCAAAAAATCGCGGGAAATTATTTGATGTTCCAAGAACTTCGCGCGCCAAGGATGCAGGAGGGATAGCCGAATTTCTGGCTGATGGCATGACTTCCGTCTTCGGACTCGATGCGGAGCCGGATAAAGTCTTGTCGCCAAAGCAACGTTCCGAAAGAGATCGTAACAACAAAATAAAGACGGAGGATTTCTTCAAGCAAATCGAACACGCGCACGAAGCAGCTCACTTACCCGAATTGAAATTTCTGCTTGAGTTTCACCGGCTATTCATGCCGAGCAAGATTTTACGTTGGGGAACAAGTTCAGAGTCAAAACAAGGAGAAAAAAATAAGTGGTGGGTGAAAACCGCCAACGGCGCCGATGTACCTCTCGGCAATGGGGATATGTTTACGTTTCAGGTGGCCGGGCAAATTCTCCTTCTAGAGGATCGATTGCGTGATTACTGGAGAAGCAATTTCGCGCGGGAAATGACTGAAAAATCCGGGGAAGCGGTAAGTGGTATCTGTCTGCTGACGGGTGACCAAACGCCTATCGCATCGACACATTTACCGAAAATTAAAGGCGTGCCCGATACCCAATCGTTTGGCGCCAGCCTGGTTTCGTTTGACAAGGCCTCGTTTGTTTCATACGGATTTGATCAGAGTCACAACGCGCCAGTGGGAATTGATGCGTCCAGAGCGTATGCCGTTGCGCTCAATCGGTTGATTACCGACCAGAACAGCAAACTTTTGGTCGGCCGAACTATGGTCTGCTTTTGGGCGAAACAGCAAGTCGAAAGCGGATCTTTTTTCGCCCGCATGCTGAACAAACCGGATTCCCGGAGCGTCCGTGATTTTCTGAAGGCGCCCTGGCAGGGCGTCAACCGTGGACTTGTCGGGCCGGACCGTTTTTACAGCGTGACGTTGTCAGGAAACTCCGGACGGGTGGTTGTCCGTCATTGGTTGGACACAACGGTCGAACGGGCACGTGAACAACTTCGACAGTGGTTCCTCGATCTCGAAATCGTTTCATTCAATCCTGAACCCGAAGAGACCGATACACCACCGCACTCCATATTTAAATTGGCCTGCGCGACCGTCCGGGAGGCCAAAGATATTCGGGCAGACGTTCCGGCGCAACTGTATCGCGCGGCCATCGAAGGAACTCCGGTGTCGGTCATGCTGTTGAAACCTGTTTTGCATAGATTTCAGGCGGACCTGATGAAGTACGGGACGGGTGTCCTAAACAACATTTCCCGTTTCGCCCTCATCCGCCTGATTCTCAATCGAAATCCCAAGGAGGTTGTCATGCCGTCCAAGATTGACGAAAGCATTACCGATGAAGCCTACCTGTGCGGCCGTCTGCTGGCCGTGTTGCAGAATTTGCAGGACATGGCGCACAACTATAATTTGAAGACCGGCATTGTCGAACGCTACTACGGCGCGGCCTCGTCGTCGCCCGCGTCCGTCTTTCCTGTCCTGTTGCGCCTCGCGCGACATCACATGAAAAAATGCGAGTCGATCGGAAAGATAGCCATGGCGAAGGGCATTGAAAAACGGATCGGACAGATTCTCGTCCATTTCCGGCCGGCGGGATCGGGTCTGCCGCCGGAATTTCCCCGCGTGTTCGACCTTCAGGCACAAGGCCGGTTTGCCCTTGGATTTTATCAACAAAAAGCGTACAGACCCGAACGTCAGAGCGATGAAATGGCGGGTGAGGAACTTCCTGAACCCGTTTCCGAAGGAGGTGAGTCATGAAAACATTTCCCGGACGAATCACAGTTGATCCCGAGACCTGCGGCGGCCGCCCATTTTTCAAGGGCACCCGGATTCCGGTGTATGTCGTTCTCGAAATGCTGGCGAACGGCGAAGACCGGAAAGACATTTTCACAAACTATCCGGATTTGCGCGTCAAGGATTTGAAGGACGCATTGAGCTACGCTAGGAATATCGCGGAGCTTCCGGCCACACCGTTGCGGGCGGTATGACTTGCGTATTTTATTCTCGACAGCAATCTCCCCATGACGAGGACGTCGCATGAATGAGTCCAGATATGAAGTATCCATCGAGATCGCCGTGCCGACAGCACTTTTTACCCGGCCGGACACCGGCGCCGCGCCCGTGTCATATCCGGCGCCGACCTATTCGGCCGCCAAAGGAATTTTTGAGGCGATCTTGCGCCTGAAATCGGTTGAGGTTCGGCCCACAAAGGTTGAGATATGCGCGCCTGTCGTTTACCACGGTTACACCACAAATTATGGCGGGCCATTGAGAAAGCCTGCGAACATCAAGGAGGGTAATTCCTATCAACTCATCGCCACCGTCCTCATCAATGTCTGCTATCGAATTTATGCGCGCACCGAGGATGTCACGGCCGGCGCGTACAAAAGGGACGGGATGCCGCCGTCAAACCCGTGCCATGAGTATCAGGAACGTTTTTTTGAACGACTCGACCGCAGTCAGTGCCATGAAATTCCCTGTCTGGGCTGGCGCGAATTCGTTCCGTCGTATGTCGGCCGATTCCGGGATGCCACGTGCGTCAAGGAGGACATCAACATCGAGATTCCGTCGATGCTTCACACGGTGTGGGACAAACCGATGAATGGAAAGTACGATCCTGTTTTTCGGCAGGATTGTCAAATCACCAAGGGGCGACTGCTCTATGCTGAATGAACTCCGGCACCTCTCTCGCTCTCTTGAATCAGCAGACATCCCCGGCGACAAACTTCATTCGAGCATGGAAAATATGCCAAAGGGAATCACGTTCGTCCTGTATATCGACGCAAGCGGATCGGTGACACGGTGCGAGGAAACCATCGTCAATGAGTCGCAGCGCCTGATGAGGATATATTCCGGCAACAATGGCGTGAGCTTCCCCGGATTCAATTTGAGCTTCTCGAAAAAAAGGCGAGCGATCCTGGATAAGTGCCGCAAGTCGTTTCCAAACGAGGTTGCCAAAATCCTGATGGATGTGCCACCTGAGTTCAAGGCATTCGGAGACCTTGTTGAGCGGTGCAAAAACAGCGCGGCCGGTCTGGACGATTTTTTGACGTCGTTCCGGAATGCCGCAAGTTGTGCCGAGTTATCGAAAAAAGCTCGAACACTTATAGAGAATCTGGATAAGGAGGCGGATGGGACGAAGGCGAAGAAAAAGGAACCGCAGGTGAGTGTTTTTCTTGAGATAGACCGTCCTGGCGACTATCCCTATCCGGTCGCGCATCCGAGCACAATAAAATTCCTCAACTGCCTTCTCTTTGAAAAGATGTCGGGACGCACGTTTGCCAAGGGAGGAAAGGGTTCGCGTGCAAAATCGGGCCGAAGCGCATTCGGCGGTGAAGGAGAGATTGAGACAAGATTCCCAGCTGTAACCCTCCCGATGTTGGGAAAGGTCATACTGTTTTCAATGACCAAGGATTCTGCGTGTCAAATTCGCTACGACCGAATTGAAGCCGACGCCTTTCAAGTCTCCAAGTCTGCCGTTCAGTCGATGAAGGACGCACTCGCAACGATCATGCGACCGGAACGTAAAGGCAAAACGTGGACGGCAGTCGCATCATCTGCCAAGAGTAAAAATGACATCCTCATTGCTTATCTTGAAAGTAGACCGGAAACCGACGCGCTTTTTGCGACATTTTTCGGCGACTCCATGGCGAATGCAGGCGATCTCGCTGTGGCCAGATTTGAAGAGGCGTGCAGGACGGTCGTGAGCGCCTTGGATGGGATTCGAGCGCAGTCGGTTGACCCGCATCTGCGTGTGTTTGTCCTTTCGAAAGCCGACCAAGGCCGGACGAAGGTCGTTTTGAGCGAATCCTATCGGCCTGACGAAATACGCCGCGCCGCCGAGAACTGGAATGAAGGCGCGAAAAACATTCCGCGGTTTGAGGTTTTCATTCCTCGGGAGAAAGGCAAGCCTGCCGAACGGGTTGGACCTCGAACGCCATTTCCGGGTTGTGTCATGCGAACACTCAATACCGTATGGCGCCGAGGAGCGACAGAAAGCGCGGCCGCTCCGGGATGCACGATAGCGGATGTCCATCGCGTGTTTCTTCGGAAAGACCGTCTTGCAACGGATCGCCTCCTCGGTATCGCCGTACGGCGATTCGCAGGACTTCTCGTCCCTGTTGCGGCCGCCCAAAAAATGCGCACTGCGGGAGATGTTTCTGTCCCGGCGCGTAAAGCCGCGCTCGACGCGGTCTCTATTCTTGGAATACTGCTCTACAATCTGTCCAGACGAAAGGAGAATTACATGAAATCTGCGTCTTATGCCATCGGGAGGATTCTTTCGATGGTGGATCAACTTCATGCTCTCTATGCGGAGGAAGTCCGCAAGGGCATGCCGAATCAACTTCTTGGAAACTCTCTCATGGCCACCGCGCTCGAACGGCCTCAAACCGCGCTCGATCTTCTGGCCCAGCGCATCCTCCCCTATCAGGCTTGGGCGCGGATCGCGAAGGGCGAGAAGGCGGGGTTGGCGCGATGGTTCCTGGAGGAACTGGGCGAATTGAGCGCGCAGATCAAGGAATGCGGAGTTCCAGAACGAACAAGCGAGATGGATAGGGCCGAGATGCTTCTCGGGTATCTCGCAAGAACGGAAAAGTCGGAAAAGGAGGCAGTGGCATGATCAAGCGGACAACGGGACTGCTGATTCTCGAAGTTCGAATGTCAAATCCAAACGGTAATCCCGATCAGGACAGCGACCCAAGGCAGAGGCCCGACAATCGGGGTGAGATTTCCCCTGTTTCGGTCAAGCGGAAAATCCGCGACCTTGTCGGCGACAAGGAGGGACCGGTCTGGCAAGGGGTCGGGAAGGGACTTGATTCGGCCGAATTCGAAATTCTCGAATCACGCGGGCGGGATCGAGAAAGGATCGACAAGATGTGCAAGGAGAAATTTGACGACTTTCAGAAGACTTTCTGGGATGGTCGAGTATTTGGAAACACTTTTCTTGAAGAGGGAAAGGGCGAGTCGATTCGCACCGGCGCCGTCCACTTCGGCGTCGGCTTGTCGGTAGCTCCGGTCGATATTGAGCGGATGACGTTCACGAACAAGGCGGGCGTCGAGGAGGGCAAGGATCGTGGAATGGCGCCGCTGGGATTTCGTGTCGTCCGCCACGGCGTTTATACCGTTCCATTCTTTGTGAATCCGACCGCCGCCAGGAAATCCGGTTGCGAGGAACGGGACATCGACCTTTTGTATCGTGTCATCCCGTACATCTACGACCACACCCGGTCGATGGTCAGGCCGATGGTCGGTATTCTCCACGCGTGGTCGGTTGAACATAAATCTCCCATTGGGTCATTCTCGGATTTTCGGCTGATTGACGCGCTCACGCCGCGCATGAAGAATAAGGACGACAAGCCAGCGGCGATCGACGACTATAATATCCCGAGTTGGGCCGATGTGCCGGAGGATATCCGGGCGAAGGCGGGTGGCTGTCGGGATCTCATGGCCGTATGACAGCACCGGAGGTGATTCCTCTCGCACATAGCGGCCGCGACGGGGCGGCGGCGCAGACCTATCCTGACCACATCCTCTCAGTCGCCGAATCTGCCAAGCGGTTCGCCACGGAAGTATCGCGATATTTTCGGTTGCCCGCCGACCGTTCCAGATTCGTTGACACGGTTCAGACCGCGGCCGTCTTCCACGACATTGGGAAACTTTGCGTCGAAAATCAGGGGGCCTTGCACAGCGGTGACGGTACGCGCCTGCCTGTCAATCATGTCGATGCTGGAGTGGCATATCTTCTGGATCCGAATCTGGTAGACATCCCCGCCGCGCTCCTTGTTTACGCGCACCACATCGGTCTTCCGTCCCTTCTCCGGGAATTGGAGGAAAAGAAGAATAATTATTTCCGCGACATGCATCTCATTGAACGGACTCGGCAGGAATTGCCCGAATATGTTTCAGAACACAGAAAACACATCCCGATAGAGGCGCCCGTTTCATCCCGTCAAAGCGTCGAAGGCGGTCTCTGGCGGCGAATGGCTCTTTCCTGTCTCGTCGATGCCGACCATTCCGATACCGCGCGGCACTTCGATGGTGTCGTTCAACCTGCGTCTTTGCCGCTTCGCCCAGGAGATCGCCTCGCGTGGCTCGATGACTACGTTGCGCGTCTGGGACGAAATGGCGGCGGCAAACGCGCCAATGTCCGGCATAAAATATATCAGGCATGCCGGGACGCAGATGTCGAACCATCCATTCGAGCGTGCGACAGTCCCGTTGGATCGGGGAAAACGACGGCCGTGATGGCACACTTGTTGAGCGTTGCGAAGACAAGAGGCTTGCGCCGTGTTTTTGTCGTCCTTCCATTTACAAATATCATCGACCAATGCGTCTCCGTTTTGCGTGATGCCATCGCGCTCCCCGGTGAGAGCGCGGACGAAGCAGTTGTGCCGCACCACCATCGCGCTGAATTTGCCGACGTATCCCTCCGTCACCTCGCCGCGCGATGGGACGCTCCCATTGTCGTAACGACGGCGGTTCAGTTTTTCGAGACGCTGGCCGGCCATCGGCCTGCATCCGTGCGGAAACTTCATCAAATCGCCGGGTCGGCGGTTTTCATAGACGAAGCCCATGCGGCGCTACCGGCCCATCTTTGGAAACAGGCTTGGCTGTGGATACGCGAGTTGGCGGATGACTGGGGCTGTCACTTTGTCCTCGCGTCAGGGAGCCTGGCGCGGTTTTGGACGCTCCCGGAATTTTCAGACCCGCCAATGAATGTTCCCGATCTGGTTTCAGAGAATCTGCGCCGGGAGGCCGCCGAATTCGAAACGAGCCGGGTTCGATACGAGACAAGGCCGGAACCGTTGGATTTGGAAAAACTCGTTTCGATGGTCTTCGAGTTTCCGGGACCGAGGCTCATGGTTTTGAACACTGTTCAATCCGCGGCGGTTGTCGCCGAGGCTGTCAGCCGCAAGTCCGGGCGGGAGCGCATCGAGCATCTATCGACAGCCCTCGCCCCGCGCGATCGAGAGCCGGTCATCAAGCGGGTCAAACTGCGTCTGTCTGACAAATCCGACACGGAATGGATATTTGTTGCCACCAGCTGTGTCGAAGCGGGTCTTGACCTTTCATTTCGCACAGCCTTCCGGGAGTCCTGCGGGCTTGTGAATCTGATCCAGCTGGGCGGCCGCGTCAATCGTGAGGCGGAATATGAAGAAGCCTGCGTGTATGACATCCGTTTGAAGGATTCAATGCTACCCGCGCACGCGAGATTCAAGCTTTCATCGCGCATTCTTGCGGATTTCTTCGCGGACGGAACCGTCAGTCCATCTTTTGTTACGGAATCGATGCGCCGCGAGGTCAGGGAGGATCCGGACACGCGCGGCGTCGGCATCGCTACGGCAGAGGGGAGATTTGATTATCCGGAAGTATCCCGTCTTTTCCGAGTCATCGACTCTGACACCATCACTGCCGTCATCGACGAAGAGCTTGTCCAGCGTATCGAGTCCGGCGAAAAAGTTTCATGGCGCGCCGTTCAGGAGGCGAGCGTTCAGATTTGGCGGAACAAGTTGAAGATTTTGCCGGTTCGTCCGGTGAGAGGACGCGACGAGCTCATGGCATGGAACGGGAAGTACGACGCGTTCATTGGCTACATGGCCGGTGTGCTACCGCTCATAAAATCCGACAGCGGGGCATTTGTGATATGAGCGGCGGATCAAAACACTTGAACCTGCAATCCGGCGGTCCGCGCAAATTCCGATTGCGACACGTCAGAAGTCAGGAATCCGTCGGCGCCGCTGACGGCGGCGGTGGCGATTTGAAGGCAGTCAAGCGATCGAAGACCGGCTTGGCCGTGTTTGTCCATCAGTTCGATGCTTTTTTTCAGGATGTCGGACGAAAAAGGGATGGCTTGGATTTTCGGAGTCGTGGATGTCGAAAACTTGTCAATAATCTTCCTGACCTCATCCGCCGTCAAAATCCCCTCTCGAACTTTCTTGAACAGCGCCGAACGAAACTCCAGAGGCGTCAGCCAGCCTACGGTCAGCGATCCGGCCTCCGCGGCCGCTTTTCGGATTTCGTCGGCGCCGGGTTCGGCGGCAAAGATTTTGACGACGGCGCTGGTGTCAACGTAAAGCGGCATCAGTATCTTTCGTTGCGGCGATTGTCGATGACGGCTTGCGAAAGGTTGATGTGCCTTCCCTTAAATTGTTCGCTGAACAATTTAATCTCATTCAGCCATGAGACAAGTTCTTTGGATCTGTTTCCAGTCTGCGGGGATTTTATTTCCGGAATGTTCACCACAACATCCACGGGTCCGGCAGGAACCGATGCAGGCAACGCAATTTCTATTTTGTGATCCAATCCGACCACGGCCTGAAAGTGTAATGCACCCATGAGGATTTTATACCACACTGATGGATGATCGGCAATTTTTTTCGGCCGGGCCGGAGGAGCCGGTGATGATTTCGGCGCTGAATCAGTATGTCTACTGCCCCCGTCGGTGCGCGTTGATGCACGTCGAGGGCGTGTTTGAGGAGAATCAATTCACGCTTGAAGGATCGATTCTCCACAGTCGAACGGATACACCCGGCGTGGAGGAGCGGCTGGGCGTTCGGATCGTGCGGGCGTTGCCGCTGTTTTCGCGGAAACTCGGTCTGACGGGGAAGGCCGATATCGTTGAGTTTCAGCGCGGGGAGGACGGGACGGAAGTTCCGTATCCGGTGGATTACAAACGCGGCCGGCGGCGCAAGTGGGACAATGACGACGTTCAGCTCTGCGCGCAAGGGTTGTGTCTTGAGGAAATGATCGGCGTTCGCGTTCCGGCCGGGGCGATTTTTCATGCCACGGCTCGGCGCCGGCGTGAGGTGCCGTTCACCGGAGAACTTCGGAGCCTGACCTTGCGGACGATTGACGAAGTCCGCGAGCTTGTGCGGGCGCGCGTGATTCCCGCGGCGGTTCTTTTGCCCAAATGCGATGGTTGTTCCTTGCGCGGTATCTGCATGCCTGAAATCACATCGAAGCCGGCACGGGTCGAGAGATTCCGAAACGCGCTTTTTATTCCGGGAACCGTTTAAGCCGTGGAACTCAAACAGAACACGCTCTATGTCGTCAGTCAGGGCGCGTACGTACACCGGGATCATCTGACGATCAAGGTCGACATCGAGCGGGAGACGAAGCTGGCGGTGCCGATCCATCACGTCGAGTCGGTCGCGCTGTTTGGAAACGTCATGGTCAGCCCGGGGTTGATGGAATTGTGCGGCGAGGCTGGTGTGCCCATCACCTTTTTATCCGAACACGGGCGCCTCATAGCGCGCGTGGATGCGCCGTGCTCGGGCAACGTTCTTCTGCGGCGCGAACAATTCCGATGGGCGGACCGGGCAGACCAAGCGCTCGAACTCGGACGATCGTTTGTGGCGGGAAAATTGCAGAACGCGCGCGGACTGATGTTGCGGGCGGCCAGGGAATCGGATCAGGAGGCGGACACTGCGCGGCTGGAAAAATCGGCGGGCGATCTGGCGTACAGCATTGAGGCGAGCGGGAAGGCGGGCACACTCGATGAGATTCGGGGACACGAAGGGGAGTCGGCACGGTCGTATTTTTCGGCGTTCTCGTGCATGGTTCGAAAAAATCGTGAGACGTTTGGGATGAACGAACGGACGCGCCGTCCGCCGCTGGATCCGATCAATGCGCTTTTGTCGTTTTCATACGCGCTCCTTTTGCACGACTGCGTCGCAGCGCTGACGGCCGCGGGACTGGATCCGTCGGTTGGATTTCTCCACGTGGACCGGCCGGGCCGGCCGTCGCTGGCGCTGGATTTGATGGAGGAATTCCGGCCGCTCATCGCCGACCGGCTGGTTCTGGCTCTGATCAATCGGGGGCAGGTCGCCGGCGGCGGTTTTGTAAAGCGTGAGGGCGGCTCGATTGAAATGGACGACGCGACGCGAAGGGCGATCCTGAAGGCGTATCAGGAGCGCAAGCAGGATGAGGTGACACATCCGCTCTTGGACCAAAAGGCGCGGGTCGGACAGTTGCCGTTTCTTCAGGCGAAACTTCTGGCGCGGACGATTCGCGGTGATCTGCCCTCGTATCCGCCGTGTGTTCCTCGCTGATGTTGGTCGTCGTCACCTACGATGTGAACACGGAGGATGCGGCCGGCAGGAAGCGCCTCCGGCGGGTGGCGAGGGCATGCAAGGATTACGGATTACGTGTTCAGAAATCTGTTTTCGAGTGTGTGGTAGAGCAAAAACAGTGGGTCATGCTTCGGGCGAGACTGATCGACGAGATGGATTCGAAGAAGGACAGTTTGAGGTTCTATTTTCTGGATGATGCCGCTCGAAAGAGAATCGAGCATGCGGGCGTTGGCCGCCCAATTGATCTTGAAGACCCTTTGGTCATTTGAGGCTGGCGGGGGTGCGCGGATACCAAGCAATGGCCGCTGTCGCTTGGAATCGCGATCATCGGTGAGCGTTGAAATCGTGAATGTTGCGATTGGAATGAGATTGAAGTCATGCGCTATTTCAAATGTGAATCAGACAAGCGCGATACGGCCTTTCTGGATTCTACGGATGCTATGAGTTATAGATGAGCTGGGTTTCTCCCGCCCACGCGGGCGGGAGCGGATTGAAACTTCTCAGGCTTTGTGTCAAGCCTAGTCCATGTCGGGGTTTCTCCCGCCCACGCGGGCGGGAGCGGATTGAAACGTGTAAATAGATCGCTGAATGGATCGCCTGTGTGGGTTTCTCCCGCCCACGCGGGCGGGAGCGGATTGAAACTTATTCGCCGGCACGATCGTGTCGAACGGCGACCGTTTCTCCCGCCCACGCGGGCGGGAGCGGATTGAAACTCGTCTGAACCGCCGATCGTTTCATGGGAGCTTCCCGTTTCTCCCGCCCACGCGGGCGGGAGCGGATTGAAACAGAAGTCGGGCGTGGGCGCTGGTTCATGGATTGGCGTTTCTCCCGCCCACGCGGGCGGGAGCGGATTGAAACAGATGATGAGGTGGCCTCAAGGCAAAAGGTATCGGTTTCTCCCGCCCACGCGGGCGGGAGCGGATTGAAACTGGACCATGAGGGCATCCGGCTTGGCAACGCCGCGTTTCTCCCGCCCACGCGGGCGGGAGCGGATTGAAACACAAGCGATGATGTAAGGGAGTGTCTGGACCATGTTTCTCCCGCCCACGCGGGCGGGAGCGGATTGAAACGTGAGCAGGAACCCGAAGCTCGCGGAATGTACGCGTTTCTCCCGCCCACGCGGGCGGGAGCGGATTGAAACAGAACTTACGAAATCGACGCACAAGGCCGACAGGGTTTCTCCCGCCCACGCGGGCGGGAGCGGATTGAAACGTCCGGCAAACATTCCCAGCAGCGCCATCTCAGTGGTTTCTCCCGCCCACGCGGGCGGGAGCGGATTGAAACTCAACACTCATCCAATTCATGGCCGGCGAATTCGTTTCTCCCGCCCACGCGGGCGGGAGCGGATTGAAACGTGTACGACATGCCTCCAAAACGCCGGCAAGCTGTTTCTCCCGCCCACGCGGGCGGGAGCGGATTGAAACTAGTCAACAGCACCACTGCGAGCCTCATGGTACAGTTTCTCCCGCCCACGCGGGCGGGAGCGGATTGAAACAACTACGCTCAGTTTTTCCGCGTGGACCGCGACGGGTTTCTCCCGCCCACGCGGGCGGGAGCGGATTGAAACATGCAGGACCTCGA
>CAZHRJ010000057.1:0-17540 GCA_964534765.1 uncultured bacterium | reverse complement strand
GTTTTGCGGAAATTCTCGGAGTTGATGAAAGCCAGTCTCGACTCGAACGATATCTGCGGCCGCTGGGGAGGCGATGAGTTTCTAATTATTTTCCGGGAGATCGGATCTCACCCGGAAAAAATCGCCGCCAGGGCGGAGGCGGCGGTACAGGACTGGGTCAGACAAAAGGTCCCGGCGATCGTCCAGGAATTGCAGAAATCGGGGCCGCCGGTCGCCGCCGCTTCCCGGAATTCGGGCCAGACTCCCGGCAAGCCCGTCAGCATCAGCGGCGGCGCGGCAAGCGTGATCGGGCCGGACCGGTCATTGCACCCGGTTCAGATGATCGCCGACCTTGACCAGTTGCTCTATGTGGCCAAGGGCCGGGGAAACGGCGACATCCTTTTTGCGCCGTTCAATTCGATCGGCCGCAGATCGGCGCCGGCCGGTCGGGGGGAGAAGGCTGGCGCCGGGCGGCCGTTGATTTTTGTACTGGAGGACGACGGTGACATCTGTTCGATTGTCCGGGACATGCTGGCCCGGCAGAATTTTGAGACCGTGATCTTTCAGGAGACGCCGCTGTTCTTCGACGCGCTCAAGGCCCGGACGCCGAATCTCATCCTGCTGGACTTGAAACTGGCCGACGCGGACGGCCGTGACGTCTGCAGGCACCTGCGGCATCAGCCGGAACTTGCCGACACCCGCATCAGCTTTCTTTCCGCCTTCACAGCCGAGGACATCCGACAGACCGCGATCGACAGCGGAGCGGACGCGTTCATCATCAAGCCATTCACCTATTCGAAGTTCATCAAGCAAATCCATCAATTGATCGCGATGCCCGCCGCGGCGAAGTAACGCCCAATTGAATCACCGGCGGTGATCAAGTAAGGTGTCGGCCGGGTCGGCGAACCCGTTGCCATCCATGGGAATCGCCGACACCGACCTTCCATGGTCCGGGTCGGCGGGGTAGCTCAGTCGGTTAGAGCGGGCGTCTCATAAGCGCCAGGTCGCGGGTTCGATTCCCGCCTCCGCCATGACAGGAATCATGCCGGTCGACTGAGGGTTTCATTGAGATATTTTTTTGCGGTTTTTGTCACGAGAATCGTCACGCCAACCGTCGCCAGAAAGCCGACCGCAAATCCAACCTGCCGGCCGATCCCGGGCTGGATTTTCCCCGAGACGACCTCCGCGATACTTTCCATCACCGAGCCAAGGTAAACCAGCAGCACCGTCCCCGGCAGCATGCCGATCCAGGATGCCCACACATACTCCCGGAAAGACACACCCGTGACGCCATACGCGAAATTCTGCAAATTAAACGGGAACGCGGGTGACAGGCGGGTCAGAAGCACCATCTTAAACCCGTTTTGCGTCACCGCTCGATCGATCGCGGAAAACAGACGGTGCTTCGCCGCCCTGTCCTTGACCCATTCCCGGGCGACGGTACGGCCGATCCAGAATGCGGCGGAGGCGCCCAGAAGACTGCCGATGGCGACCACCAGGTATCCCTTCCAGATTCCAAATAAAAATCCGCAGGCCAGCGTGAGAATCGACGCCGGCAGGGCCACCACGCACGCCAGAATATAGACCAAAATCATCAGGACAGGTCCGAGACTTCCCAGCGCATGGACTCTGCCCACAATCGCCTCCAGACCCGCCGACGACAGATAGGGTCTGCACAACCAAACCGCCGACAGTCCAAGAATAATCAAAGCCACCCGCTTCCGAAACATAGCTCCTGACCGTAGCAGAAGATCCGTCGGCTTCCAAACCACAAATGGATTAGATAGATGTGTGGATATGTGAGCGTCAGTGAATTCACAGGAGAAAAATGAGGAGGGTCAGATGAAGCTGAGAACATGGAGTTGGATCGCCGCCGGATTTTGCGCCGCGCTTTCTCTCGTTATGGGCGATCTCGCCCGGGCGGAGAAACCTGACGGGCATCAGTCCGACAGGAAATCGGGTCACAAAAAAGATTGGGAGGGCAAATCCGGTAGGTCGGGATTCCCCCAGTTGGACAGGCTGCAGGAGGGTTTGAACCTGAACGACGATCAGAAGGAAAAGATGCGAACCCTGCTTGTCGGATATGAGCGGGACCGGATCCGGTCCGAGGCGGAAATTCAGATTGCGGAACTCGAAGTCGCTGATTTGCTCAATCAGCGCACTCTGGATATCAGCCGCATCGAGACCAAGATCCGGCAGATCGGAGTGATCCAGTCCGACCTGCGGGTTTCCCGGGTGAAAAAACTGATCGGCGCCAGGGAATTTTTGACGGCGGATCAGTTCGGGAAGTTCAAGACCCGGGTTCTGATGATGGCGATGATGTCGGAAAGAGGTCAGGGCCGAAAATCCGGAGGCCATGGGGGCGGGGACATGGACCGGATGCGGGATCACCGGCAGGGGAAGGACCGCAAGCAGCACCGGAGGACGCCGCACGAGGATGAGGATGAAAAAGAGGACGAGGGAGATGACGACTGACGGAAGCGGGATCAGCTGATGACCAACAAGCCGTTACCGGACGATACGGAACCGCCGACGACCGTCAAGTGGGGGGAAAAACCGGAACACATCGACTACGAGCTGACGTTCGATCTCAAGGACGGAAAGAAAATCTCACCTGTCGAGTTCGTCCTCGCATTTGACAGCGAGCTGGTCAACATCGATCGGACCATTGTGAACATCGGGCGGGACAAATCAAACGACATCGTCATCCGGGACAATCATGGCAACATCTCCCGGAAGCATGCCAGGCTGTACGTCGAAGAAAAAACGTATTTTCTACAGGACGTCGGCAGCGCCAATGGGACCTACGTCAACAAGCAACCGGTGATTCGATCCACCGGCGTGGCCCGGCTGGATTCCGGGGATCTTGTGTGTTTCGGAGGCGGCGATTTCCCTGGAGAGTTTGAACCGGGTTGGATCGGAAGGAAAAAGAATCTCGCCGTTGAGCATCGATGCGCAATCAATCAAATATCGTGCGTCTTGTAAATCAGACGATCCGTTCACAAAATCATACCCGCCCGGTGGCGCTGCGTATTCACGATCTGAGGAACTCTCATTCCAAACCCGTTCTTGATCTACTGAGGTTCAAGGTGATATAGAAGCGGGTCAGGAAATGGAATGGCGGAAGCGGAAATGAGTTGGGTTGGGCACGCGCTTTGCTGCATACTCTGATGCGGATCAGCGACGTGGATTGGTCGCTGGCGGAAAGGCGACGATCTATAATGACGGAAACTCGATCACGTAAAAGCCGGCAGGGCGAATGCGGGGCTATCATCGTCCCATTTTTGCTCAGCATCGGCAGTATCCTCATCGTGAGCGGCGCGCTGGTCGAATCCTCTCTGGTGCTCTATGCGCGGAACAAGCTGTTCAACGACGCGGAATCGGCGCTGCTGGCCGCGGCTAATCTCTATGACCCATCCTGGAGTAAGCAAGAAAGGGAAGAGAGAGAATATGAATTAGAGGAGCAGATAAAAAGTGAATACAGCACGAATACGTATCTTGAGAGTGATCGGATCGATCTAGATTTTGACCTGGTTAGCGACGGCAAGCTGGTGATGACGGCAACCAAACAGGTCAATCTCCTTTTTGTTCCCGGAGACGCGGATCTGGTTGCAAGGGTGGCGGCAAGCGTTCCACAGCCGGTCGGCGAACTTAACGGCGCGGCGCCGCTGGCCATGCAGGAACCGCCCGGTGGATTTGTCTTCGGTGACGACTATGAAATTAAACAGGGCGCCGGCGACGGCACCACCGGCAACTTCGGTGGTCTCGCCCTCAGCGGGCCCGGATCGAGCAACTTTGAAGATGATTTGACATACGGCTATCCGGGGTCAATCCAGATTGGAGATGTCCTGAATACTCAGACGGGTGATCTGGCGGGAGCCACGCGAGATGGAGTCGAGGCCAGGCTGGCCACTCCGTCCACAGCGGACGATGTGATTATCGTCATCATAACGGAGGATGCATGGCCTCACGGCAGCAGCGTCCCCATTACAGTGGCGGGATTCGCGGCTTTTCGGCTCATTAGCGTCGTCGATCGTGGCAGGGACGTGGGGACGATTACCGCGGAGTTCATCAAATACAAAACATCCGCCGAACCGGCGGCGAGCGACTGCGACTGTGACAACGGCACCTATACCAAGCCAAAACTGATTTATTACACCCCCTGATTCGTTTTTTATCCGTCCATCCGGCTACGGCTGCCCTTGCCGGATGAGGGATACCAGATGAAAGACTCTCCGAAACGCCTCAATGGTCGACACGACCATAAACCAGGTGTAGGGGATCATTGCGGCGGTCACAAGGATTCTGGCAAGACGGCTGAACCTCGGACTCCGGTAGACCAGCGGCAGGCCCAGCGGCCCGGCGACCAAGAATATAATGAGTAGAACCGACGCCGGCCGGTAATACCACTTGACCTCCCCGGACTCCTGGCCCGCGTCCACGCCTAAACAAACCTGGCCGGGATCGGCCCCGGCCCGGCCGGGCGACCCGGCAAAAATTCCAGAACGTGTCGAAGCCGCACACGCCGGTCGGAAATAAATCCGGCGCGGAACTCCAAAACGGACTGGGCTTCAAAACAAATCACTCCAAACCCGTTCGGCCGGAGACGCTCACATAGCCGGACCACCTGCATCTGCCGGTTGAGGAAAATCACGTCGATATCGAAGCGCATAAAAAAAGTGTGAATCCCGTTGCAGGGCGTCAGCCATAGTCCCTCATCCCGGCCGATCGATTTTTGGAACATCAGTCCCCTCAATCTGCCCCAGACCGTACTCGCCAGGGTGATCGAAAGAGGGATTTCGGAATTCAACAGGGACTAAAACCCCATGGTCTTCATTTCGCTCATCAGTTTGAGGACCGCCGGCGCGAGGGTGATGATGAAGATGGTCGGAAAAATAAAGAGGACCATCGGGATCATCATCACAACCGGCGCGCGGTAGGCGCGCTTTTCGGCGCGATTGCGGATGTCGTCATAGATGTCCTTGCGGATGATGTGCAGAATATTCGCCAGCGGCATCCCCGTCTTCACAGCCTGGGTCACGCCATCGGTGAAATTTTTCACGTATTGGGATGCCGTCCGCTGGGTCATCTGCTGGAGGGCAACCGTCCGGGTCAGACCCATTTTCATGTCGTGGAGATAGATCTTGAACTCATATCCCATGATGGATTTCGATTGCTCAGCCACGATCCGCTCGATCGCACTGTCGATACTCAGCCCCGCCTCCACGGCGACCTGGATATAGTCGAGAAGTTCCGGAAGTTCCCGTTCAATCGCCGTTTTTCTGACGCCGCCCTTTTCCCGCAGGAGCAGCCCCATCAGCAGTGAGGCCGCCGCCAGGACCAGGGCCGTATGAAGGGCTATCCGGATGGGATCGATCTCCAGATAAACCTGGATACCCACCGCGGCCAGAGCGATCACGAGGACCTGAATGCCTGATTTGACCAGAAATTCCACCGGGGTTACGCGGGGCGGATATCCGGCATTCAGCATTTTCATTCGGAGATTGTTCTGAAACGAATCCGAAATCCGCGTGTTGACCATTGCCTGCATCGACTCGATAATGGGCGCCATGATTCTCTGCTGAAAAGTCCGTTCGATCCGCCGCCGCTCCGGCGCCGCGATCCCCATGGGAATATACCTCCGGAACCGGACCATGGTACTGAGTTTCGCGCGGTCCTCCATCACGCTGAGGAACGTGATGCCGCAGAATACCGTGACAAAAACCCATGTGGCGATTGTGAATTCCATGGCGGCGGTTAAAACTTGAAGCTCACGATTTTGATGATGCAGAAAGTCCCCAGAAAGATCATGAACCCGCAGAGCGCCAGGAGGGTCTGACCCATCTGCGTGTGCAAGAGGACCTCGGTGTAATCGGGCTGGCTGACATGAATATACCAGAACAGCAAAAAGGGTATGCACACGCACAGAACTCCCGATATTTTGCCCTGAACCGTCAGGACGTCGATCTTGCTGCGCAGCTCGTCCCGGTCCTGGAGGGTCTGGCAGATGGTGTTCAGGATGAAGACAAGATTGCTGCCGGTCTCCTGCTGAAGGATCACGCCACGGACCAGGGTTTCCAGTTCCTTGCAGGGAACGCGCTTTAACATGTTGTTCAATGCCACATCCAGCGGAATACCCAGCCGGTTTTCGTTCATCAAAATCTCGAACTCCCCCTTGAGAGGCTGGGCAAGATCGGTGCAGACCTGCCGCATGGCCTGGATGAAACTGTGTCCGGCTTTAAGATTGTTGGCCATCATGGAAATGGCCAGCTTCAATTGCTTGCGGATTCGCCCGATCCGAAGGCGGATGTACACTTTCAGGAATCCGAACGAGAAAATCAGGGAGGCGGCCAGGACCAGAGGGCTGGAATAGTGGTATCCGCCAACAATGAAAAACTCAACCACCTGCGCGGTCACGATCAAAATCAGTACGGCAATCAGAAATTCCGACGTCTTCACGGGGATGTTCGCCATCGACAGATTCTGCTCGATGTGGTTGAATAGAACCTTCACGATCGGCACCCGCTCCATTTTATTGTCAATCGCCTGGTAGAAGCTGGGCCGGTTTCCGCCTTTGGCCTTCCCCGTGGTGATCTGAGACTTGACGATATACCGCTTCATCCTCCGGAAGACGGGCGGCTCGCGCTTGCCCATCAAAAACCAGACGGCGGTCAGAAGCCCCGTCTGAAGGAGGATTAACGTCGTCGTAGACACCGGATTATCTAGGGGCGGCTATCGATCCACCCGGACCAGTTCCGATTTGTCGGCCCGGATGCACTCGATGGTGGTAAACAGGTCTTCCTGCATATCGGTCGTGCTGTATCCGGCCGGCATGCCCTTGGACTTGTCATCGTCGGGCTTGAGCGCCAGATGGATCTTGCCGTTTGTCTGGGCGTAGACGATTCTCTCCATATCCGAATCGTTCGCCGCCAGCGTCACGCGTTTCGGCTCGCCGCCCGTGCGCTTCCGGTTGAAATTCGACGCCGCATCCTTGGATTTGGTGGGGGCGACGACATCGTTGCCCACGGCAACCACTTTACATCCGGAAACGATCCGCTTGGTGATCGCGGCCGGCCGTTTCTGAGCCGGCAGGCCCTGCAATTGTTCCTTGATATAAGTCGCGTAGACATCCACATAATCGCCGGGTTTGAGAATCCCCGAAACTCCGGTAACGGCCGTGACAGCGATGGTGATCACGCCCTGGTTGCGGTCGATCATGTAGGACAACTCCGGCTCCGCGTCGACGACGCCCATTTTTCCCTGATAGAGAATCTCGCCCTTGACGATCGGATGCAGGGCGAAGTGTTTGCGTTTGGGGTCGAGTTTGGTCACCATATTCTTCACGAACAATCCGGGCGGAACGGGCTGTTTGACAAAGAGGATGTCCGACAGGATCTCACGCATCGCAATGTCATCCTTCGCCACCAAAACTTCGGGGCCCTTGTCGCCGGACCCGAAGAGACCGCCCTTTTTCATCAGGGCGGATGCGATCCAGGCCGCGGAGATGCTGAGGATCAGCGCCAGGAGGACGGTTCGTCTGTTCATTCCTTTTCACCTTCCTTCTTGAAGATCTTGTAATCAACCTTGATGCCCTCCGTCTCGATTTTGGACATGAATTTCGGAATCAGGCCTGTGCTCTCATATGTGCCAATCGACCGGCCGTCCGCGTTGAATCCGGTTTGAGCATAGACGAAGAGATCCTGCAGAATGATTTTGTCATTCTCCATGCCCTGGACCTCCGTGATCTGGGTGATTTTCCGGGTCCCGTCGCGGATGCGGGTCTGCTGGATGATCAGATCGATGGCGCCGGCGATCTGCGACCGGATGGCGTTGATCGGGAGATCCATTCCCGCCATCAGGACCATGGTTTCCAGGCGCGCCAGCATGTCGCGCGGAGAATTGGCGTGGCCGGTGGTGAGCGATCCATCGTGGCCCGTGTTCATCGCCTGCAGCATGTCCAACGCCTCACCGCCCCGGCACTCGCCGACCACAATTCTGTCCGGTCTCATCCGGAGGGCGTTTCGGACGAGGTCCCGGATGGTCACTGCGGAGTTTTCGCTTCCGGCGTGGGCGGGCCGGGTTTCGAGGGATACGACGTGATCCTGGTTGAGTTTCAATTCCGCCGCGTCCTCGATGGTGACGACCCGGTCGTCATGGGGAATAAAGGAGGAAAGGATGTTCAGCGTCGTGGTCTTGCCCGATCCGGTCCCGCCGGACACGACGATGTTGAGTTTGCCCTTGACGCAATAGTTCAAAAACTGCGCCATCCGGCTGTCCAGCGTGCCGAACTTGATCATATCTTCGATGTCGAGTTTTTTCTTTGAAAATTTCCGGATGGTCAGAGCGGATCCCTTGAGGGCCAGGGGCGGGATGACGGCATTGACGCGGGATCCGTCGGGCAGACGGGCGTCGACCATGGGCGATGTCTCGTCGACGCGCCGTCCCAGGGGCACGACGATCCTGTCGATCACGTGCCGGAGGTGATCCTCGTCACGAAATTGGACGTCCGTTTTGACCAGCTTGCCCTTTTTCTCGACGAATATCATCGTGGGCCCGTTGACCATGATTTCAGAAATCGAATCCTCATGAAGGAGCGGCTCCAGAATGCTCAGGCCCACCATCTCGTTGACCATTTCCTCGATCAGAAAGGCGACTTGGTTCGGCGTGAGTTTTCTGCTCTGCTGTTCCACGTAGGTCTTGACCTCCACGGCGATTTTCTGCCGCATCTGGTCACGGTCGTTCATCTGCGTCACTTCGATCTCGTCTTTTTTGAACTTGTCCACCAGCTGCCGATGCAGGTCCGACTTGAACTGTTCCTGGACCGGATCCCGGCGCGGCCCCGCCTCACCCTCCGCCGGATGGGGGGATGCCGGCGGGGTTGCTTGAGACGCGGTATCTGATTCACCCGCCGCCGGCGCCGGTCCCTCGTGGAGTCTTTTTAAGAGCGACATCCGGGCCTCACGCCTTGGCGAATAATGCCTTGATCTTCGTCATCGCTCCCGCCGGCGCGGCCGGACCGGCGGCGCGGTCCTGTATCTGGAGGTTGGATTCAGCGAGGAGTTTCTGTACGAATTGCCGGATGCCCTGGGAAGCGGGATCGGACGGTTTCTTTTCCACCAGGTTGTATCCCCCGTTGATCGATTCGCGGACAGCCGATGACAGGGGGACGCGGTGGTACGGGTTCCGGGCCAGGATTTTCACCAGCATGCCGCCGTCCAGAGGATACTTGTCGGAAAACCGGTTGACGATGTAATCGGTCTTGCTGTCGGGATAGTTCAGTTTTTGGAGGAGCTGAAAGATCTGCCCAGTGTTTTTGACCGCCGCCACCTGATCGTCAACCACCAGGAAAATGCGGTCGGACTTGTCAAAGACCGTCAGGGTGACGTCATTGACGCCTGCGCCGGTGTCGAAAAGGATGAAATCATACCGTTTTTTCAGAACTTTGATGAGTTGGCCCACCGCGGCGGCGTCGATCATTTCCGCCTTTTCCGGCGAGAGCGGGGCGGACAGCATGTGGAGTTGGGGCGAAACCTGATGGATGTGGCTTTCGAGGATGAAATCGGTCAGCCGGCCGCCGTTGTTTTTGACCTCTTCCATCAGCTCCCCGATGGTCTGCACGCTGTTGGCATCCATATACAAATCCATGTCCCCAAACTGCAAATCCAGATCGACGAGAATGGTTTTGGCCTCCGTCGACCGGCTGATCCATCGGCCGGTGGTGATGGTCAGGAATGTTTTGCCGACGCCGCCTTTGGAACTGAAAAAACTGACGACCCTGCCCAACCGCGAGGAATCGATGTGTCCCGCGGCGACGCGCCGGGCGAGCTGACCAATCGCCTTCTGGATGACCAGTTCCGGATTGTCGTCGTTCGTCAGCAGGTCCCGGACACCGTAGGCCATGTACTGGAGGACCTTGTCCGGGTCCGGTTTCGTCGGCGCCAGGAGGACCAGTATGCTGTCCGGGTTGCGCGCGCTGATTTCGTCGAGGACGGCGCAAGTGTGTTCGTGGGTGTTGGAAGTTTCGACCAGGATAATATCCGCATGGCCCTTTTTCATTTCCTCGACCGCAGACGCATCCTCGTGGTGGAGGTTGATGGTAGATATTTTTTGAAGATGCACTTTCAAATCATCGAGGGTCTGCTGCCGGCCGACGAAGAGAACGTTGTGTTTATCTGGCATTCTGGCCCGCCTCCTCTTCCTCCACCAGAAACGGGGTGACGCTGATGATCAGGTCAACCGTTTTCCGATTTTTGGTCCGGTTCACAAATGCCTCGCCCATCACCGGAATCGACGAAAATCCCGGCACGGAGGTCGTGGTTTTCTCATCCGTCTCCCGTTTCAGGCCGCTCAGGAAAACCGTTCTGCCCGGCTTGACGTGAATCTTGCTCGTCGCCCGCGTGATTTTTATCGCCGGCACGGTGAAATTCGACAGTTTGAGGCCGTTGGTAAAATCCAGCGTGCTGACCTCGGCGCTGATCAGCGCGGAGACGCGCTCCTCATCGTCAATGTCCGGCTGAAGTTTCATTTTGATGCCGTGCTCTTTCCACTCGATGGTCACGGTATTGTTCGACTGGGCCACCGGAATGGGTATTTCCCCGCCGATCAGCACGTCGGACGCCGCGCCGATGAGCGCCACCACTTCGGGTTCCGCCAGAATTCGAATCACACCACTTTCAATCAGGGCGTTGACCTGCACCATGAATGGGTCGATCATGGTCATGGCTTGGCTCCTTCGAAACCCCGCCTGCATTCGCGGCCAGACATTCGGGCTGAATGTGCCGGCGGCCGAGAACTGGTCATGGAACAGCCCGCCGCCGGTTGTGACGCTCGTTACGTTCGTGATGCTCCCCCAGTCGATGCCGAGTTCCCTTGAAGACTTTTCCTCAATTTCCAGGATCCGGACTTTCATCCGGACCAGCCGGGGTCTTCGCCAGACCTCGATGACGTTCGTCACCTCCTGGTCCTTGTCCGGCATGTAGGCCCGAATGACCTTTTCCACGTCCTTCTTTTCCTCCTCCGATTTGGCCTTGCCGCTCAGAACCACCCCCCGGTCGGTATAGGTAATCTTGATGTTCGGATTGTTATTGATCTCCTCGATTTTGTCCTCAAGCGCGGACAGCCGCTCCAGCTTGGCCTGCCGGGGATCGGCGACCTCCACCAGATAGTTCAGCCGCTTGTCCTTCATCCAGATGTTGAGGCTGGTGATCCCCATTTTCTTTCCGTTGACGAGAATCTCCCGCTTGGAAATCACGGTGTAGTCCGCGATGTCCGGCGCGGCAACGGCGATCCGGACAACGTCCTCCGGAGCGGAGACCGTTTTGAATTCCCCAACCGCCACTTTGACGCGGGGACTTTCCGACGCGATGGCCTGTGGCAACGTCACGGATGCCGGAGCGAGCAGGATCGCCGACCAGGTCAGAAGGCGGTAGAGCGTGGCCAATACCGGTACGGGGGAAGCGATGGCGGACCGCGTCGGGGTCATAGGGCAGCTCCAAGCACGGGAATCACTCGACATATACCTGTTTCACTGATGCGATCGTATAATTTTCCGGAAAGAAGTCCGTTCCGGGCGCGAATACGTTCAGTACGCCGATCGGCAGAACCGACTCGACCGCCTCGACCATGATTTTGATCTCGAGGGAATCGTCGGACTCCCAATCGGTGACCTCCACGCCGCCGGCGTCTTTCACGGTCACCACCGGCGTGGGACCCAGGGAGGAAAGCTTGTCCGACGCGTAACTGTTAATCTCATCGTACGTCGCGTTTCGGGCCGTCATTCGGCCCACCTGCTGAGCCGTGTTTTCCAGAAGATTAACCCTATAAAAGTAGATGCAGAACTCACCCAGAACCATCATCAGCAGGATAAAAAACGGCACCACCAACATTGTCTCGATCAATGCCTGGCCCCCTTCGGCCGCCACGATCGATCTTCGATCTCGATTTTTCAGCGCCATACCGCATCTCTCCAGTCACCCGCCCCGCCCTCCCGGATATAAACGCCGGGTTCAGCATTCACGATCTCACGCAAATGCTGAACCCGGCACATTCGTCTCGATCAACCACACGTCACTCAGCGCTCTGCATTTCGCTGACCGCGGCGTCGATGTTATCTGTCATCGTCGTTCCCGCGTTTTCCGCGCTGTCCTTGAACGTTATCGCGAAAGCAACCACTGCGATGACCACTACCGCCAGAACCAACATGTACTCAATCAAACCTTGTCCCTCCTGACGTTTTCTCCGGATCATCTGCATGGTCCTCCTTACTGGCCAGACTTTAATTGGCCGACTGGGCCTCAGTTACCGCTGAACCAACGTTGTCTTCCATCGTCGTCTTCGAATCGCTTGCGCCGGTCTTGAACGCCTGCGCGAACGCAACCACCGCGATGACCACCACGGCCAAAATCAACATGTACTCAATCAACCCTTGACCCTTCTGACGATTGTGCTTAATCATTAGATTCATCCTCCTTCGAGTTTTCGAATCGCATGCAGTCAACCTTGCTCGACAATTCGATGTCCTTCTCCATAATTTATATCAAGACCCCGATGGGCCGCTTCGTGTTACCTTCTTACCCTTCAAATCCTTCAATACCCAGATATGAGCAAATGATGTTCTCAATCCATCTACGCAATAAAAAAATCGTGCATGGCCTGCCTGCGCTGATAGTGATAATCAGTTAATAATGAGTAAATTGCAAATGATCTGAGGGGGTGGGAGTAACACTGAGAATTGTGCGAGATTTCACATCTGACAGTGCCTGGCATCACAAATTCTCCAGCGAATCGTAGGGGGAATTTGTCCACAAAAGCATACGCGCCGTTCATATTTATATACAAGAAAAGACGGCGGCATAACCACCGCACCGCCGGCGCAAGAGTACGAAGGAACCACCAAGCCGGCATCGCAAAATCCAAAGCGACACCCCATCCATAAGAATTTCTTGAATTACGAATTGCGCCCATTCTGCAACCGTGTGTTTCATTTGATCGGGCCAACACCTGCGTGTCCACAGCCAAATAGACCCCCCAGTATTCGCCAAGCCGGGCAACAGCCAGCAAAAGTATCCCTGCGTTATCTCATGATTCCCCCTGCAAGTCAAATTGGCTTGTGACTTTGGCGCTACTTAATGCTATAGTTATGAATTGTGAACGGTCGATCTTTGGATGCGGTCAAGTGCAGGAGGGCAGGTCAGGCGGGCCAGGGGCTCCTGGAGTATTGTCTTGTCCTGTCGGTTGTAGTGGCCGTCACCGTCACGGTGATGAGCGCCATATCGAGTTCGACCGCGACGCTCATCAGCGCGTTGGTGGAAAATATCGAGTCGGTGACTGACGTGTCGGACTCGGCGGAGTAGGGAGGGGGACGACGCGAATGTCCACGCCATCTGAATCGCAGTTAAGTGAGATGCGGCCCCGCCTGATTGCCGGGTCGCGGTTTATCGAATTTTCGCCGGGCATCGAGTTTCTGAAGCACCCGAGCGCGCGGACCTATCTGAAGCTGAAAACGGAGGACGGCCGGCTGATCCGCCTCTTTACCGGCGACCGGACGCTGGCGCAAATTCTCCATCACCAGCTCGAGTCGACCGGAACCACACAATTTCAGCGGATTTTGTCCATATTGTTATTGCTCTATCAGCGCGGATTTCTGGCGTCCGCCCATGCCACGTTGCAGGGCCTGAATTTCTGCATTTTTCAGGAAAGAAATATCCTCTCACGGCTGGCCCAATGGATTTTGCCCGCCCTCGAATTCGATGTCGCTAAAATCCGCTCCCGCTTCGACTCTTCCCTGCTGCAATTCTGCGCCCGGGCTCTTTCGTCTTCGCCCGGCGTGATGATGCTGTCCCTCGCGGCGCTTGCGAATAATTTTTTTCCGGCCGGCGTTCGGGGTGTGGATTTCGGCAATGCCATGCGGAGCCTCCCCGTATCCGGGGTTGCCGCTTTTTTAGTGCCCCTGGCGGTTCTCTGGACGGCCGTTTGCGTGATGGTATCCATCAAGAACCTCCTCACGGCGTATGCGCTTGCCGGCCGGGGGTGCGAGGTCATCACGCCGCGGGTGCGATTCGAGTTTGGCCTGGTCTATTTCGATTGCGATCCGGCCGACATTATCACGGCGGGAAGAACCGCGGTCATTCAGTTGCATGGCCTGCGCATCCTTCTGCCACTCGCGCTGATGACCGGCCTCACGCTCCTGGCCGTCCTGGGCCTGAACGCGCCGGTTCTTGGGCTGATCAAAGAAGCCTGCATCCTTGTGGCCGTCTTTGGGATCCTGCCGCTCGCCAATACCGATATGAACCGGGCCCTGGGCGTCCTGAGCAACGGTACCACCAACTTTGCGCAGAACCTGGCCTATTTGCGGACCCAGTACGTCGCCCATTTCCTCAGCTTCAAACGCCGAACGATCCAGGGTCTGGAATTTTCCCACCTCTTGGTCGTCTCCACCCTCGTGTGGCTCCTTGTGGCGTTCTCACTCTTCCACACGCACCTGTTGTCCAAGTACCGATACATCCTGGAAAACGTGGACCGGGGTCTTTCCTGGACCACCATCCTGATGATCACCCAGCTTTTCATTTTCGTCACCCCGTTTCTGGTATTGCTGGGCCAGACCGTCTCCATCGTTCTCTCCAATGCCAAAGTGATGTTCCGTCTTCCCGCCCGGCGGCTCTTGCACTTCGCTGAAACGATCTCCCGCCAGGACGTTCCCGCCGGCCAGGAGGTCGTCAGTTTTCTCAAGGAAATTCCGCTCTTTTCTCAGCTCGATACGAAACACCTCGAAGGGTTATGCTCCTATTTGAAACTGGTCAAATTCGGGTCCCAGCACCGGATCATCCTGCAGGGCGAGCGGGGTGACGCTTTCTACATTATTGTATCGGGAATGGTCGCCATCGAAATCGAGGACGAATACGGCCAGACGCAGATCGTCGATACTCTGACGACCGGGCACAGTTTTGGCGAGATTGCGCTCGTCGAGAATGTCCCCAGAACCGCCACCGTGCGGTCGGTCACGCCGGTCAGTCTTTTTGTCCTGGATCGCGCGCATTTTCTCAACTTCGCCCGGCACTGGGCCGGCGGACTGGAACAGCTGACGGACATCATCCGGACCAGCCGGCTCCTGACCGGGTCGGCGTTATTTTCGCACGTGCCGCCCAGCCAGATGAGGACATTGATCTCGCGCTTTGAGACGCGAGTCTTTGAGCCCGGCGCGGTCATTTTCAGCCAGGGTGATCCGGCGGAGGGCGTATTTTTGATTCGGGAAGGGAAGATCGAGATTCGAAGGGCTCAAGAGGGAAGCGCGGCTTTCACGAAGACGCTAGGGACGGGCGACTGGCTCGGGGAAATCGCGCTGGTCAAAAGCATTCCCCGTACCGCGACCGCCGCTGCGGTCCAGAGGTCGGTTCTCCTGGCGCTCAAAAAAGACGATTTCTATGACATCATGCAGCACAGTCTCCTGACCGGGGTTGAATTCAATAAACTCGCCGAACAACGGCTCCACGAACTTCGAAAAAAAACCATCGGTGTGTCTTAGGACGCCCCTCACTTGCGCTGCGCGTCAATCTATGCAATTCTACGCCGATTTTGAAAGCCCATTCCATATAAGGAGGACGATCTGATGAAAAAGGCTGCGCCGGTATGTTGTTTTCTCGTTGGCGTGTTGGCCCTGGTTTCGGCGTTTGTCATGCCGAACCGAGTCAACCCCGTTGCCATGGCCACGTGTCTTCTGGCCGCTTCTCTGGCGTTCGGGTTTCTGTCAAACAGCAAGGATTAGGCAAACTCATTTTATTGACGAGGCGCCGGGAAGATGGCGGTTGGCGTCTCATCACGGATTTTGCCGGGGCGCATAGGAAACGATTGGAAATTCTGATAATCCAGTCCGCATGATGTCCGGCATTGGGGGATGGAAGAATGTGGCCCTCCGCTTGGCGGCGGCGTTTTTGTTGGCGTCGATGCCGGCAGGGTCGGGCTTCGTCCATGCGGCAGAGGGGCTGCCGCGCAAGGTTGCTGTCGTTGAGGGCATAACCGAATATCGTCTCGACAATGGGCTTCGCATCCTGCTCTACCCCCGGGCCGCCCAATCCGTCCTGACGGTCAGCATCACCTATTTTGCCGGAGCGCGAAGTGAAAATCCTTACGAAACCGGCATCGCCCACCTGCTCGAACACATCACCTTCAGGGGCACTCGGACCTACCCGGACATCCGCAAACGGCTGGATAGTCACGGCGCAACAGTCGGCAGCTCCGTCTCGACCGACCGCACCACCTATTATGAAGTCCTCCCGGCCACAGTGGAGAATCTCGCGTTCGGGTTGAATCTCGAAGCTGACCGCATGCAGAGCTGCAAGTTCGATTCAGCGGATCTGTTGGAGGAAAAAGCCGGAATCCGGGAGGAACTGGAATCACTGGAGAATGATCCCACCGCGGCCCTGGCCGGAAGATTGTCGGCCGCCGCGTACGCGCATCATCCATTCGGCCGGCCGGTGTTTGGAACACTTGCCGACCTTGATCGAATATCGATCGAACGAGTCCGGGAGTTTTACCGGATGCACTACCGGCCGGACAATGCTCTTCTTGTTGTCACCGGAAATTTCGATTCCCGCGCGGCGCTTTTGCTCATTCAAAAATTGTTCGGGCCGATCGTTCCACGCCCCGAGGCCGGCATCGGAGGGACACAGGTAGCGGTATCGGGAGGGGACCGCGCCGTCACCGTGTATCAGCCGGGCGGGCCTGCGGTGATCGGTCTCCTGTACCGCGGTCCCGCGGCTTCACAGGAGGATTTTGCCGCTGTGGAAGCCGTTGTGAATCTGTTGCTGGCTGAACCGTCTGGACCGATGTACCGGGCGCTGGTCGCGGCCGGCATGGTGAACCGCATCGGCGGAGGTGTGACCGCGCGGGCCGATTCGAGTTCGATACAAATCTTCGCCTCCGTCCGCGAGGGGGTTGCGGTGGATGCCGCCAGAGACCGGATGATCCGGGCAATCGAGGAATTCGCATCGGGCCGCATCCGGCGCGCGGAATTGGAGAAATTCCGGAATGCGGCGGTGGGGGATATCGACAATTCACTAAATGACAGCGAGCGCTCCGCGATCGAACTTTCGGGTTGGGCCGTCATAGGGGACTGGAGGTGGGCATTGGGTCATCGCGACCGGTGGCGCCGTGTGACTGAGTCGCAAGTGCGCAGCGCCGCCGCGGCCACATTCATTCCCGCTCATCGAACCGTGGGCCTGATGATTCCGAATCCCGCGGATGAACCGGGCGCCGCGGAACAGCCCGAATTAGCGGAGCAGCCTGCCGACACGCCGGAGGAATCTCCACTGCCGGACACGCCGGATGCACAGGCCATGACCGAGGGCGTTTCTGACGAGGACTCCGCCGTGGATCTGTCCGAAATGCCGGAGACCCCCGTGCTGGACAGTCCCGCCGGGAGGGGAGAATCCGTGTCACAAGATTCGGTCGCAGCGCAGGCCGAGGCCATGGAATGGCAAAGCTCTTGGACCGAACTTCGGAACGGTATGAAAGTCGCCGTCCTGCCGGCCGACCCCCGCCTCCCGGACGACATCCAATAACCCCGC
>CAZHRJ010000056.1:0-17597 GCA_964534765.1 uncultured bacterium | reverse complement strand
CTGGCCGCCTTTGTCAACCCGGCGGGACTCCTGAAGGAGGGGAACAGCTATTACCGGACGACGGGCAACTCGGGAACGCCCATCATCGGCATCGCCCGGACTGGCGGTCGGGGAACGGTGATCGGCGGCGCTCTGGAGGGTTCCAACGTCGATCTGACGGTGGAATTCACGGAGATGATCATCACGCAGCGGGGATTTCAAGCCAGTTCCCGGACCATCCGGACAGCGGACCAGATGATCCAGGAAGTTCTGGCGCTGAAACAATAGTGAGCGTGCTCTACCGGGCTGAATCGGAATGATCGAGGTGACGCGGCTGAACGGGGAGAAATTCTATTTGAACCCGCATCAGATCGAATATCTTGAAAAGACGCCCGACACGATTGTCACCCTGGTTTCCGGCCGGAAGGCTGTGATCAAGGAATCGGTTGAAATGGTGATGCAGAGGATTGTTCAGTATCGGCGGCAGCTGGCCGCGATGGCCCAGGAGCCCTAGGGAGCCCAGGTCGACCTGGCGCGCCGGACTTGCTCCCGCGGCGCCGGCGCGATAGAATGGAGTTTCAGAAAGAAAAGGTGGTGATGAGCAGTGGCTGAAGAGAAAGGCAAAGAGAAGAAAGAGGAAAAGGGCAAAGGGAAGGAAGCCGAAGAGCCGGCGGAAGGGGAAGGGGACAAGAAGAAAAAGCCGCTGCTGTTCAAGATCATCCTTTTTTCGTCACTGGCCCTGGTCACCATCGCCATCATCGTCTTTGTGGCCTGGAAGGTCGCGACGATGCAGTCTGATCCCTACAAGGACGACAAGCCTGATAAGAAGGACGAGGAGAAGAAAAAGACTTACACGACGCTGTCGCCGTTCAGGCTGGGGTCGAAGGACGTTCTTGATTTCAAGATCGTCATCACCGACCGGGGCGAGCAGCACAACGTCAAGTGCATCATTTCGCTCGGATACAACAAGGACTATGACCTGAAGGGGACAGAATTCCGGACCGAGCTGACCGACCGGCTGCCGATGCTGCGGGAGATCGTCTACAAGGTTCTGGGAACGAAGACGCTGGAGGAGCTCCAGTACAAGAATCTCGACCGGGTCGAGGAGGAACTGCTCGCGCGGATGAACGAGGTTCTTGAGCACGGGACCCTAGTCGACATCATGTTCGAGGAGTATATCGTCCAGTGATCATCCCAATTCCCCAGGCGTTCGGATTTGTGGAGGGGGGAGCAGCCAGATGACGGAAGTACTCTCTCAGGACGAGATCGACCAGCTTCTGGCGGCGATATCGACCCCCGCCGAGGCGGGTGCCGCCGCGGCCGCCCCAGCCGCCGCGCCCATGGCGGCCGCTCCGTCCGCCGCGATGCCATCGTCCACCGTATCGATGCCGTCCTACGGGGAGCCGGCGGCCCCGGCCGCGCAGACGATGATGGGGACGCCGAGCGGAGAGCCGAGGATTTTTTCCCCGTCGAAGAGCAAGAAGCCGAAAATCAAGCCATACGATTTCAAGCGGCCGGACAAATTCTCAAAGGACCAGATCCGGACGCTCCAGATGATCCATGAGACTTTCGCCCGCTTCGTCACCACGTCTCTATCGGCCCAGCTCCGGGCGCTGGTTCATGTCCATGTCGCCAGTGTTGACCAGCTGACGTACGAGGAGTTTGTAAAGTCACTGCCGAATCCGTCGACTCTGGCGATAGTGGAGATGCAGCCGCTGGAAGGGTCGAGCGTGTTTGAGATAGATCCAAGCATTGTATTCACGATCATCGACCGGATTCTGGGCGGGAAGGGATACTCGACCAATCTGTCGCGGGAGCTGACCGACATTGAGATATCGGTCATGGAGCGGATTGTCCAGAAGATTCTCGCGTCACTGAGGGAGTGCTGGTCGAACGTGGTGGATTTAAAGCCGAAGCTGGACAAGATCGAGGCCAATCCGCAGTTTGTCCAGATCGTCCCGCCGAACGACATGGTGGTTCTCGTCACGCTGGAGACGAAAGTGTCCGAAGTGGAGGGGATGATCAACCTCTGTATCCCCTACATTGTTCTGGAGCCGATTGTGAACAAGCTCTCGGCGCAATTCTGGTATTCCTCGATCCGGAAGCGGTCGACGGAGGAGCAGATCGAGAATTTGAAGCAGCGGATCGAGGAGATCTATGTGCCGCTGAAAGTGGAAGTGGGTAAAGCGCGGCTGACCATCGGCGAGATTATGCGGCTGCAGCGCGGGGACGTTGTCAAGCTCGATATCCACGCCGATCAGTCGTTCATATTGAAAGTCCGGGACAATCCGAAATATTTCTGTATTCCAGGTGTTCACAAAATGAAACTGGCGGCAAAAATTACCAAACCGGTGGAGGAGTTCGACAAGGTCAGGGAGAAGGGGCCCTTCGCGGATATTGGAGGGTAAGACTCAGGAGGAACCATGGCAGACGAGACATTATCTCAGGGTGACATTGACGCGCTGTTAAAGGGGCTGGACGTCGGCGGGCCTCCCGCGGCGGCTCCGCCACCGGCGACGGCGGCCGCGCCGGCGGCGATGCCGGCTCCGCCACCGGCGGCGGCCGTGCCGCGCGGCGGGCCCGCGGATCATTTGCAGAAGGCATGCCGGGCGGCGGTGGACACGGCCGGGGCGGACCTGTCGCGTGCGGTGGAGATGAGGCAGGTTGGCGTGGATCGACGCGCGGGTGCGGCGGCGGTTGATCAGATCAAGCTGCCGGCGGTCATTTTTTACGGGGACGTGCCGGGCGGCGGTTTTTTGATGGCGATGTCCAAGGACATGGGCGGCCGGTTGAGCGACATCAAGATGGGTGGAGACGGGAGCAAGCCGCCGGAGACGTTCAGTGATTTGTATTTATCGGCGGTGAGCGAGTTTGTGAATTTGATTTCAGGCAGTTTTTACGGTGCGCTCGCATCGAGCGGCCGGGTTACCAACCCGCGCATCACAGTGGCGGAAACACGCGAGGACGTGGCCCAGCTGCCTGTATTCAAACTGGCCAGTTGCACGGTATTGACCGTGCCGGTGGCGATAGAGAATTTATCCGAGGGAGATTGGATCATGGTCATGGGAGATATTCCGTCGGCTCAGGCGCCGGCGGCTCAGATGCCATCAGCTCCCGCAACCCCGGCCTCTGAATCACGGCCGGCACAGAAGGTCGAATTTGGCGCGTTTGATATGAGTCCGGCGCCCGAAATGCCGGCGAATATGAATTTACTGCTCGATGTTCCGATGAATGTGACCGTGGAACTCGGCCGCACCAAAATGACGGTTCATGACGTCCTGAATCTGGGTTCCGGATCGATCGTGGAATTGGACAAACTTGCCGGGGAACCGGTCGATTTCATGGTCAACGGAAAACTGATCGCCAAGGGCGAGGTTGTGGTGATTGACGAGAATTTCGGCATCCGAATCACGGATATTGTTTCCCCCATGGAACGGTTCCGCGGCAGTTTCTAGCCGACACCGGATTTTCTCCGGCGCCCGACCGTCCTGCGGGAGGGAAGGCGCGCGCCGACGTCCGTGTGGAGCGGGCGGTGCGGTGAGAGTGGAAATGGAGTGGTGATGACGTGAGCGTGTTTTTGGTGACCGATTCTCCGGCCGCGGTGGAATCCGAGCACCGGGTGGTGGTCTGGTTGGGCGAGGATCATGGAGGCGTGCCGGGCAAAGTCACGCTGCATGCCCCGACCATCGATGAATTTCTCACTGTATCCATCGAGCATGTTCTTCCGGGACTCCTGGAACCCTTCGAGTGCGCGCTTTCCGGCGCCGGCGACCGGGTCCGTGACGTGGCCGAATCGCTCCTTGAGCGATACACCTACGCATCCCGGCAGGCGACATTTGATCTGAACACTCTGAGCTGGACCTATAAGATATGCGCGCTCCACACAATTCAGAAAATTCGACAGATACCGGACCGCATGCATACCGTGGATCAGCTGATCGGTCTGCACCGGGACGAGTCCTGTGTCATCATCGGCGCCGGACCGTCACTTGACCTCTCCGCCATCGATCCCAAAAAAATTCTGACCATCGCCACCAGCCGCGCCGCGCTTGCCTGCTTCGCCGCCGGCTGGTGTCCGGACTACATCATCCATATCGACCCCGCGCCCTGCCCGGACCTGGTGGAGGACCTGCGCGGCCATCCCCTGTCCTCGCGGGCCCGCTGGTTGATGCCTTTTCAGGTTCACCGCAATTTCCTGGATATGCCGGGTCAAACGTTCTGGTTTGGCAGCCGGCTGAATCCCGCGAGTGTGTGGATGGCCAAGCACATCGTCCGGCAGTTCCGGGTGCCTCTGTTGACTTCCGGTGGATCGGTTTCGTGCTGCGCGTTTACCATTGCGGATTTTATGGGATGCAGTCCCATCTGCCTGATCGGGCAGGATCTCTCCTACGGCGTGGGCCGGAAATACGCATCGGAGCAGCCCCTGCCGGACCGGTTTTCCAGTTTATTTCCGCAGGAGACGGACGCGCTGTATTTGCCCGCGATCCGTGGCGGGCGGATTCAGACCACGATGGACTACGCGTCGTATGCCGAATGGTTCATCCGGATGGCCCGGATCACCCGCCGCAAGCTCATCAACTGCACGACCCAGGGCGTGCATCTGCCGGGATTCGAGCATCTGTCGATCGGGAAGGTCTACAGGCGATATGGCAGCCGACCGAATCGATCCCGGCCCGATCTGGAGACCAACGTATTTCCTCGCCCCCCGGTCGAATCCGCGGTAGGCCGGTGCCGGGAGGTAACGGACGAATTATCCCGTCTGATGGGCCAGGGGCGTGAGCAGGAAGTCTTCGACCGGATTCAATATTTATCAGGCCATCCGGAGGCCGACGGATTTTTGCTGCTGGCCGTGACGCAGTACGAGCAGAAGATTCTTTCCTATTTTTCCCACCTGCCGGCGATGCATCCGAAGATGAGGCAGTGCCTGGCGATGTTTGTCCGCGCCTGTCAGACCGGCAGCCAGATGCTCGACCAGGCGCTGACGGGTGACGTGGCGGTCCCGCCGATCAGCGAGGAGGATGTGCAAGCGCGGTACCGGGAGTTGGGCAAGATCGTTGTCAACAAAGATCTCATTATTTAGTTGCATTTTTAGGTAAACTTATGTAAGAACCGTGTTTGGCTGTCCGTGAGGGGCGGGCAGGAGACAGGGGGAATACGGGTGAAGTGCGGGTGGATCGTCATCTTCGCGGGTGGCGTAGCGCTTGTGCTTTCAGCATTGGTCCTGCCGGCTCTCGCCGAAATTTCGGATACCGATCTGGCTTTTTTGGAGTCTTCTGCGCCGCTTTCCCGGCCTGTGGGGTATGTTCCGTCCCTGTGGCGTCCGGTGCTGGGCGTGCTGCTGATTGCGCTCCTCCTCGGCGGATCTCTCTATCTTTCCTATCGACGAAAACGCCAGGAAACCGGCAGTGATCTCATTCAGGTTCTTGCCGCGTCGGCAGTGGCACAGGGTGTGATCGTGCAGGTGGTCGACGTCGGTGGGGTCCTGTATGTGATGGCGATCAGCCGGAGCGGGCCTGTTCTGCTGGGACAGATCACCGAACGGGAAAAAATCAGCGAGATCCGCCACCGGGTGTCGGCTGAAGCTTCATCCCTGCCCGTGACGTCCCTGCCGTTTCAAAAGGCGTTCGGGCGATTCTTTCGCCGCGCCGTGGCGGACTCCGAATCACCCTCCAAACGGCCGGCGCGCGACAGCCTGCTTCAGGAATCTCTGGAGCGGCTGCGGCGGCTCAATCCAACGGACAAAGACAAGTAGAGTGACCGGGCGGCGGACTGCGATATCGCTTTTTCTGGCGTCGGCGGTTTTGCTGGCCGCGGCGCAGGTTCCGGCGCTGGCGGTGGACATTCCGATCCCGAAAGTGGATTTGACGATCACGCAGGCGAAATATCCCAAGGATGTGGCGCTCACCCTGGAACTCCTCCTCCTTTTTTCCGTGCTGTCACTTGCGCCGTCGCTGGTCATGATGCTGACGGCCTACACACGCGTTTTTATTGTTCTGTCATTTGTCGAGCGCGCGCTGGGTCTCCAGCAGCTTCCTCCCCGGCAGATTCTTGCCGGGATGGCGATGTTTCTGACATTTTACATCATGGCGCCGACTTTCACACGCGTCTATCATGAGGCGGTCATTCCCTTTTACCGGCAGGACATGCCGATGTCGGCCGCGTACGCGAAGACGATGAACGAGATGAGAAAGTTCATGTTCAGTCAGACGCGGGAGAAGGACATCGGCCTGTTTTTTCGTCTGTCGAGCACTGCCGCGCCCAAGAACCGGGGCGGGGTGCCGACGCACATCCTGGTGCCGGCGTTTATGCTGTCGGAGATGAAGACGGCATTCACGATGGGTATTCTGATTTACATTCCATTTATCGTGATCGACATGGTGGTCGCGTCGATTCTCATGTCCATGGGCATGATCATGGTTCCACCGGCGATGATCTCTCTGCCGGTTAAAGTTTTGATTTTCGTTCTGGTCAACGGATGGGACCTTCTGGCCTACTCAATCGTCAAGAGTTACCACCTCGCGTGACGTCCGGTCGACGCAAGCATGGATAAATCCCAGGCGATCGATCTGGTCCGGAACTCGATCTGGTTCATGATCGTGGTGTCCTCGCCCTTTCTGGCCCTCTCCGTCATTGTCGGGTTGTTTATCAGCATTCTTCAGACCACAACCCAGATTCACGAGCAGACACTGACGTTTGTACCGAAGATTCTGGCCCTTCTGGCGGCGACCATCCTGTTCGGTCCCTGGATGCTGGAATCCTTTCATGACTATATCTGGAACCTATGGGGGATGCTTCATGAAGTCGCGCCGCATTAGCCGTTGCCGGGGGAACCGGTTGTGATCGAGATGGTTCTGGCCAAATGGACGTTGCTCCTGCTGATTTTCGTCCGGGTGCTGGGCCTTTTCATGACGGCCCCGTTCTGGTCCGGCGAGGGAGCGCCGGTGATGGTAAAGATCGGTCTTGCGGCGGCGAGCGCGGTGGCGATTTTTCCGGTGGCTTCGGCCCAGCCTGAAATCCCGACCGCGTTTGCGACATCCTTTGCGTTCGTGTTTGAACTGATAGAGCAGAGCCTGATCGGAATGATCATCGGGTACATGGCCAACCTTTTTTTCGTCATCTTCGACGCCTCCGCCCGCTTCTACGACACGCAGATGGGATTTGGAATCATCAACGTCCTGGACCCCTTTCATGCGACCGAGGCGTCGATCATGGCGCAGCTGCAGAGCTTCGTCGCGATTCTCGTTTTTATATCGATCGACGGCCCCCATGTCCTGCTATTCGCGGTGCAGAAAAGCTTCACCCTGGTGCCGCAGCTGGACCTGCAGTCCGGCGCGCTGCCGCGCGCGATGGTGACTATTTTTTCGAGAATTTTTTACGTGTCGCTGATCTTCGCCCTGCCGATGCTGGGCGTGTTTTTCATCTCACACCTGATCCTGGGGATTCTGTCGAAGGCCTCTCCCCAGATCAACGTCATGATCCTGGGATTTCCGATCAACATCAGCATCGGCGTGTTCAGTTTCATCCTCCTGCTCGAGTACTATCAGAACCTGATTCCGGAGATTTTCGCCTCGATGTTCGCGGAAATCGACCTCTTCATGACCTACCTGCTGTGAAGAAGATCGAGTACGGAATGGAGGATGTGGATCTGCGCGTTATCGACGTGCAGTTTTTCGCCCGCTCCGAAGAGGAAGGCCGAACCGAGGAGCCGACGTCCCGGCGGCGGGGCAAGGCGGAGGGCGAGGGTTCATTTGCGAGGACGCGGGAGCTGGCGGGGCCGCTGGGTATTCTGGCGGTAGCGGTGTTCCTGAGATACGGCATACCGTGGCTGATCGATTCGATGCGGGAGTTCACGGAGGTTTTCCTGTCCGGCGCGCTGGAATGGCGGGACCCGACGATTCCGGGACTGATTCACATCGTGACGATATCGGCCATCGCGCTTCTGAAGATGACGTTGCCGATCATGCTTCTGGCGGCGTTTTTTCACATCGCGAGCGATCTGGTGCAGATCGGATTTCATTTCAACTGGGGATTTCTGAAATTCAATCTCGGCGCCCTGAAACCGGATTTTGGCAGGGTCTTTAGCCGGTTCGTGCCGAACAGGGAGACGCTGATTGAGCTGGTCAAGAGCATGGCGAAGATTGTGATCGTGGGCGCGGCGGGATTTTACATTTTCTGGGACAACTACGGATTGATCCTCGAGACGGTGCGGATGGGTCTGGCGGACGGGCTGGCGCGGATCGGGTTGGTGGCCTATGACATTGTTTTCTGGACGACCCTCCTGCTGATCGTTTTTTCGATTCCCGATTATTTTTATCAGCGGCATGAATACATGGACAAGTTAAAAATGAGCAAAGAAGAGGTCAAGGACGAGCGCAAACAGATGGATGGGGACCCGCAGGTCAAGTCGACGCAGAGGCGGCGCATGGTCGAGATGATCAGCCGCCGTATGCTGCAGAAAGTGCCGAAAGCCGACGTGGTGATCACAAACCCGACACACTTTGCCGTGGCGTTGAAATACAGCCAGGAGGAGCAGCAGGCCCCGGTGTGCCTGGCGAAGGGCAAGGACCATCTCGCGCTGAAAATCCGCGACATTGCAACGAAGGCCGGCGTGCCGGTATACGAGGACAGGTATCTGGCGCGCGCGCTGTACGAGGCGGTGGAGATCGGCGAGGAGATACCGCCGCAGTTTTACGAGTCGGTGGCCGAGGTGCTGGCGTTTGTGTACCGTCTGCGTGAGGGGAGCGGGGTGAGCTGATGCCTCCGCTCCGGAATCCGATCGCGCTGGAGACCGTCATCAAGAACAGCGACATGGCCGTCGCAATTCTGGTGGTGATGGTCATCATCATGATGATCATCCCGCTGCCGACTTTTATCCTGAATCTGCTTCTGGCCGTCAACATCACCCTGTCGATGCTGATCCTGATGACGGTTGTCTACATCGACAAGGCCATCGATTTCTCCGTCTTCCCGTCCCTCCTGCTGGTCATCACGCTGTTTCGGCTCGCCCTCAACATTTCCTCGACCCGCCTGATCCTCCTGGAGGGCCGGACGGGCGTGGAGGGGATCATCACGGCGTTCGGCGAGTTTGTGGTCGGAGGAAATTACGTCGTCGGCATCGTCATCTTTTCCGCGCTCGTCATGATCCAGCTTCTCGTCGTTGTCCGCGGCGCCACGCGCGTGGCCGAAGTCGCGGCGCGATTTACTCTGGATGCCATGCCCGGCAAACAGATGGCGATCGACGCCGACCTGAACGCGGGCAACATCACGCGCGAGGAGGCGGACAAGCGCCGGCTGGACATCCGGCGCGAGGCCGATTTTTACGGAGCCATGGACGGCGCCGCCAAGTTCATCGCCGGGGACGTGACGGCAGGGATCGTGCTGACGGTCATCAACGTTCTGGGGGGGTTTGCCGTCGGGATGTGGCAGCGGGGAGAATCGTTTGTGGAGGCGCTTCAGACCTACACCCTTCTGACCATCGGAGACGGCCTGGTCGCGCAGATTCCGTCGCTCTTGCAGTCCGTGGCGATGGGCCTGATCGTGACCCGGGCGGCGAGCGTGGACAATCTCGGCAAGGACCTGACAACCCAGCTCACCGCCAATCCGCGCGCGATGGCCATCACGTCCGGCACGCTTCTCTTTCTGGGCCTGGCCACGCCCCTTCCCGCCTTCCCCTTCGTCGTGGCCGGCGCGGTGACGGGACTTTTGGCGGCGGCCAGGAAAGAGGACAAGGTAAAAGAAGATGAAAAGAAGAGGGAGGAGGAGATGAAGAAGAAGGCGCCCTCAAAAGGCCCGGAGGACGTGACGGCGCTCCTGACCGTGGAGGCGATGGAGCTGGAGATCGGGTACATGTTGATCCCGCTGGTTGACCGGGACCAAGGCGGAGACCTCCTGGACCGGATATCAAACATCCGACGGCGGTCCGCCATCGATCTGGGCATCGTCGTTCCGCCGATCCGGATCCGGGACAACATGCAGCTTAAGCCGAACGACTACGTCGTCAAAATCCGCGGCGTCACCATCGGTTCCTACAGTGTTTTTCCCGACCGGTATCTGGCGATGGCGCACGTGAAAGTCAAGGATCCAATCGCCGGGGAGGCGACGCGTGAGCCCGCGTTTCAGATCCCGTCCGTCTGGATTTACGAGAAGGACCGGGAGAAGGCGGAGGCGGCGGGATACACGGTGGTGGACGCGACGACCGTGATCGCGACGCACATCACGGAAATCATCAAGCGCCACGCGGCGGATCTTCTGACGAGGCAGGAGACGCAAAAAATTCTGGATCACGTCAAGGGCACCGCGCCCGCGCTGGTGGATGAAGCGATACGGGAAGCCCAGGTCGGCGGCATTCAGAAGGTGCTTCAGATGCTCCTCCACGAAGGCGTGTCGGTCCGGGACATGGTGACCATTCTGGAGACCCTGGCCGACAAGGCCAAGGAGTACAAGGACCAGCCGCTCTTTCGGACCGAGGCGGTGCGGGCGGCGCTGTCACGGAGCATCTGCGAAAATCTAAAAGAGCCGGACGGGAGCCTCCACGTCGTGACGGTCTCGCCCGATCTGGAATCGCGGATTCATCAAAGCGCCGTCTACACGGCCTCGGAGGCTCATGTGAACCTGCCGCCGAAAGAAGTGCATGATCTGGTGGAATCGTTCCGGCAGGAGCTGAAAAAACTGATGGACGAGGGCATGCCGGCGATCCTGCTGGTCTCGCCGCGGATCCGGCCGGCGGTGTGGGATATGCTGTCGCCCTATGTCCATACGGTGAAGGTGTTGTCCTATAATGAGGTTGCCCGTGGAATCACGGTAAAGACCAAGGGAATTGTCCGCGGCGCCATGCCGGTGCCGGTGTAAGGGGACACAAAAAAAGGAGGCGGGGATGTATCAACGCTTTGAGGCCGAGACGCTGCAGGCGGCGCTGAATCTGGTGAAAAAAGAGTTCGGGCCGGACGCCATGATCGTCAATCATCGGGAGGTCCGCAAGGGGGGACTGGGCGGGATTCTCGGAAAAAAAGTCTGGCAGGTCATCGCCTATCGAAAGCCGTCGGACCCGCCGCAGGCCCCGGCGACATCGAGCGCGACATCCCGGCCGGCGCAGTCGCAGCGGTCAAATCCGACGGCGCGGCCGGACGCGCAAAAGGATCGCGGTGAGCGCCCGCGCATGCCCCGTGTCCGGAACCCGGTCAATCATCTGATCGACGAGCCGGCGCTGCCCTTCGAGGATCTCTCCAAATCAACGACGGCCACCTACGGCGGCCAAGTGCCGAACGGGACAGGGATGACGTCTCAGTCCGTTCAGTCGCCATCGACCCTGCCGACGGCCAAAAGGCCCGGCATCGCGCCATCGCCTTCCCGGCCCGTCACGTCCGCGCCGGCCATGCCGGTTCAGGGCGCCCATAGCGCGGACCCTTCGGCGCTCAGTCAGTTATTGAAGGAGGTGCGGGAGATTTCAGAGAGGCTGAACGGGCCGCAGGCGGGTGGGGATCAGGTGATCCTGCCCGGAGTTCTGCCGGGGATGTATCAGAAATTGATTTCGCAGGAGGTCTATCGGGAATTGGCGGTGGAACTCATGAACTGTCTGTGTGACCGGCCGAGTCTGGATCTGTGCGACGAGTCGAAAGTTCTCGAGATTCTGGAGGAGCAGCTGGCGGCCGCTCTGCCGACGATGGGCCTGGAGGAACTTTTTTCCTCGCGCCGTCCCCGGACGCTCTTTCTGGTGGGTCCATCGGGTGTGGGCAAAACGACTACGCTCTCGAAGGTGGCGGCGCTGGCCAGCCGGGACGAAAAGATGAAGATCGCCTTCATCACGCTGGACACATTCCGGGTTGCCGCGGCGGAGCAATTGAAGACCTACGCCGACCTGATTCCGGCCGCGATCGAGGTGGTGATGTCGGAGGACGAGTTCATCGCGGCGCTGTTCAAGCATTCCGACAAGGACATGATTTTCGTTGACACGCCGGGGAAAAACCCCTGTTCGCCCGCCGCCCTCTCGGACCTTTCGGGATATCTGAAAAAGATGTCCGCGGCCAAGCTGCCGAGTCCGGCCATTTTACTGGTTTTGTCGGCCACGACGAAGCACACGGATCTGCAGCGATACGCGGCCTGTTACCAGAGTCTGGATCCTGCCGGGATTGTATTCACCAAGCTGGACGAGACCAGCACGCACGGATCGCTTCTCCAAGTTCTCTCCGCGTCGAAACTGCCGATGATCTATCTGACCTGCGGCCCGGACGTCCCGGAGGACATCGAGCCGGCCAACGCCCCCCGTCTGGCCCGGAGGATCCTCGGCCGCTAGGCCGAAAAGAGCCAAAAGGGGCCGGGTATTGACATTATTGACATTTCTAATGTCAATAATGTCAATACCCGGCCCCATTCCGAGTGAAATTGACTTGATCTCCCTTCAGGGTTAGAGTCATGCGTATGAGAGCGTTGGCTTTGTTGTCCGGGGGGCTGGATTCCACGCTGGCGATCCGGGTGGTTTTGGATCAGGGGGTGGACGTGACGGCCCTACATTTTTATACCGGTTTTTGCATCAATGAGCGGAAACGCCGGATGGGTGTCCTCGAGGAGGATGATCCGCGGCGGTACCGGAGCGACGCGCTGTCGATGGCGCGGGATCTGGGCGTCCCGGTGGAGGTGGTTGACATATCCGAGACGTATATTCAGATGGTCACGAAACCCAAACACGGATATGGCGCGAACGCGAATCCCTGCATCGACTGCCGGTCATTCATGCTTCGAAACGCCGGCGAGCAGCTTGAGGAATTCGGCGCGTCGTTTGTCATCACGGGCGAGGTCCTGAACCAGCGTCCGATGAGCCAGCGCCGGCCGACTCTGGGCGTGGTCGAGAATGAAGCGGGCCTGCCGGGGCTTGTCGTGCGGCCGCTTTCCGCCAAACTTCTACCGGAGACGATTCCCGAACAAAAGGGCTGGATCGACCGCGATCGACTCCTTGCCATTGAGGGCCGAAGCCGCAAGATGCAACTGGAGTTGGCGCGGCAGTACGGGATCGAGGGATTTGCGCAACCGGCGGGCGGGTGCTGTTTTCTGGCGGACGAAACCTACGCGGAGCGGTTTCATGAACTGCTGGCCCACCGGCCCGACCGCGAGATCACGCAGGACGAGGTGATGCTGCTCGGTACCGGCCGGCACTTCCGGCTGTCGGACGCCACCAAGGTGATCGTCGGCCGAAACCGGCTCGAAAACAATCTTCTGGCCCGATACCGCCAGGGCCGGATCCTGCTTAGCTGCACGGAGGTGGGCTCGCCCTCGGCGCTGATTGACGGTCCCGTGGAGGACCGGCAGATCGAGCAGGCGGCGGGGATAGTGGCCAGATACAGCGACGCGACCGATGGGCAGTCGATCAAGGTGGTGGTCGACCGCGGGGACGTGAGCCGCGCGATTTCGGTCGTCACGGACAAGCAGATCCGGCTCGATCCGCTTCGAATCTGAACCAAAAAATCATTTCGTTCATACCGGCCCATTCCTGACATGGCTCCAAGCGTAGTCGGCATTCTGCAGTCCCGCATGACGTCAACGCGCCTTCCCGGCAAGGCCCTGGTCGACATCTCGGGCAAGCCGCTGACCCGCTGGATCCTTGAGCGCGCGCGCCGGTGCCGGACACTCCGCGACGTGGTGCTGGCCTGTCCCGCTGAACGGGAAGACGACGAGCTGGCGCGGGTATTCGCCGGAGAATTCCGAGTCTATCGTGGTTCTCTTCAGGACGTGCTCGACCGATACTGGAATGCGGCGCGGCAGTCCCTGGCGGATGTCGTGGTGCGACTGGTCGGCGACAACCCGATGCTGGATCCGGATGTGATGGACGCCGCGGTGGAGAAATTTTTGGAATCGGGCGCGGACTATGGGAGTACGGCGGATTGTCCACTTGGCATTGGCGCGGAGGTATTCACGATGGACGCCATCAACCGCGCGCACCGGGAGGCGGTCGAGCCGTATCAAAGGGAGCATGTGACACCCTATTTTTACGAGCAGCCGGGCCGGTTTCGGACGGCGCCTCTGAACGTGCAACCCCATCTGCACGGCCTCACCAAAGACCGGGTCCGCCTGACGGTCGACACGGCGGAAGACCTCGAGCTGGCGCGCGACATCTACGCGCGGCTGCTGCCGCGCTCGCCGGAATTCGGGTTAAGGCAAATAGCGGAATTATTTTCCACCGATCCGCAGATTTTTTCCAAAAACATGCACATCCGACAGAAGTCGTTCAAGGAAGCCGAAAAACCGCGGTGACGGATCAAGCCGCGGTCATACTCCGGGCTGACGGCGGTCCGGCGATCGGCGGCGGCCACATGCGCCGCGCCCGGGTGTTGATCGAGGCGTTGCTGAGGCTGGGTTACCGGGTTATTTTTCTAACAAAGGACACCGACTGGGTTCGCGGCCTCCGTGAGGAATTTCCGTGCGACCTGCATTATCTTCGTCCGGACGACAACGAATCCCTGATCGTTTCCCGGACGGCGGCGCGTGTGGGCGCCCAACTGATCATTCTGGATGTTCTCGATACGTCGGAGGAATACGTCCGGTACCTCAAAGAAACCGGCGCAAAAGTCCTGACGATCGACGACCTCGGCCGTGGCGCGGGCGCGGCCGACGCGACATTCAAAGGCGGCGCAAAGCCGCGCCGGGAGGGTCCGTACCACCACGGTCCGGAGTACGCGATACTTTCACCCGAAGTTTTGGCCCTGCGGGAAGGCTCACTGCCGCCCGCAGCGGGGCCGAAGAGGGCTGTTGTATTTCTGGGGACGTTCGATCAGCGTCGGCATGGAAGGGTCGTTCTGGAAGTGGTCGACCGATTCCCCGCGATTTCATTCGACTGGTTTACTTCCGACGCCCATCCCACTCGATCCAATCTTCGAATTTTTCGCGCCGATCAGAAACCGTTTCTGGCGGCGCTCGCGGCCGCCGATCTGGCCATTCTGTCGGGCGGGGTGACGCTATTTGAGGCCGCGGCGCTCGGCCGGCCGGCGATCGTTCTACCGCAAGGCTCACATGAGCCGGCGCAGGCGCAATTATTTGTCGACGCCGGCGCCGCCCTGCTTGCCCCCGCTCCGAAAGTGGATGATGTGACGGGCCTGCTCAGCCGCCTTTCAACGGAAAGCGGGACACTTGCAAAGATGCATCACTGCGGAAAGAGATTCATCGACGGCCGGGGTCTTGAGCGGTTTTTGGAATGTGTCCGGACACTGGCCGGCTCATGACGGCGATTGAGGGATTCCACCGGTGGTGTATCCGCAATCCCGCCGAGATTGCCGCCTCCGTTCGGCACGTCCGCTCGCGTCTGCCGCAGCTTCACGCGCTGTTTGCCGACCGGCCCACCCCCTTTTCCCTGACGCCGTTTCTTTTTTCCCGGCGCCAATTTAATCTATTATCGTCGCTCAGCTCCTCCCTGTCCGGCATTCTGGAGGAGGTGGGCCGCCGGGCGCTGTCTGATGAGTCGTTGCTCTCCGTCTACCAATTTCCAAATTTCTTCCTGCGGGAGCTGGGTGTTTCTCCCGGCTACGCGCGGCTGGCGCCGATTCTGCGGCTGGACGGGCATTTTGTGAAAGGCGTTTTTCGGCTGGTCGAGACGAACGCGGACGGATCCGCCGGGATGAACGATTCGAACGCGATTGAGCAGGCATCCGGCGAGACACGCGCCTATCGATATTTCCAGGGGCGGATAGACTTAGTCTCCTGCGAAATGGTCCCGTCGCTTGCAAAAATGCTGGTTCGATACGCGCGCCGATGGTCCAAGGCCGGAGATCGGCATCCCGTGATCGGAATATTGGACATTCCCGGCATGGCGACGGCCTCGGAGTTTATCGCCGTGCAGGAGGCGATCCGCCGGCGGGGCGCCGATGCGCTGATCGTGACGCCGGCGGATTTGACCTATCGATCGGGCCTGCGCGCGGGGTCCGTTCGATTGGATATGATCTACCGGCGCCTCGTCACCGCGGATGCGCTATCGCGCTGGAACACTCTCGCGCCGCTGAGACGCGCGCACCGGGCCAATCAGGTCGGGCTTGTCGGATCGTTTCGGTCGGAACTTCTGCACAGCAAGGCCATCCTGGTTCTCCTGAATGATCCCCGCGCGATCGCCGGTCTTTCCCCGGCCGACCGGCGGCACCTGATCCGGCACGTGCCGGTGGCCCGACTGTTGACTCAGACTGCGGCGGAAGAATCGATGGTCCGGCGTGGCCGATGGGTCATCAAGCCATTGGACGCGTACGGAAGCCGGGGCGTGTCCATCGGGCGACAGATGAGTTCGATGCGATGGCGGCAGTCGATCCGGGCCGCACTGGACCGTGGCCGATACATGATTCAGGAATATGTCGAGTCGCCGCGCGGGCCGGTGTTGCGGATGAGAGGCGGCCGGCCGGTTGTATCGGCGGAGATGACCTCGGTCGGATTTTTTGTCTATGACGGAAATCTCGCCGGTCCCTACATCCGATCAGGTCCGGCGCACCCGCTGTCGATTTTCCGCGGCGCCGTAACCCGTCCGGGGTTTATGGTCAATGGTTAGTCGAACCGAGGCGCGGCAGGCGGGAGACCGCGTGCCAGTAGGTGAAGAATCGTGTCATGGTGTCGATGAATTGATCGAGAACGGTCTGTTTGCAGATGTAGGAGCAGGCGCCGTCGGCGTAGGATCTGATGACGTCGTCATCTCTGCGGCTGGTGGTGACCATGATGACGGGGATGGCCCTGAGAGTATGATCCGATTTCATTTCCCGAAGGACTTCAAATCCGTCTTTTTTTGGCATCCGGATATCGAGCAGGACTATGTCCGGCCGCGGCGCTCCCTGATGCTCGCCTCTGCGGAATAGAAACTCGATCGCCTGTTCTCCGTCCATCGCCACATGGTGGAGCCTGGCGAACGGAATTTCCGAGATGCACTCCTGCATGAGCAGGACATCATCCTCATTGTCGTCGACGTACAGAACACTGATGGATTGACTATTCATGTGATTCCTCCCACTTTGAGCTATCCGCCGTAAGCTTTCAGCTTGCAGATCATGCGCTGACGGCTGACATGATACCGGCCTCAAGAGACCGGAACGCTGAAACAAAATACGGATCCCGTTCCGGTCTGCGATTCGACCCATATCCGGCCGCCATGTCGTTCAACAATTTTCTTGCAAAGGGCGAGGCCGATTCCCGTTCCGGGATAGTCCGAGCGCGCATGGAGACGCTGAAAGATCACGAAAATGCGATCAAAGTGTTTGGGGTCGATCCCGATGCCGTTGTCCCTGACGGAGATGACCCATTCCCCGCCGCTTTGTTCCGCCGATACGTGAACCTCCGGCGGCCGGGCGGTATTGAATTTAACCGCGTTCTGGATCAGATTCTGAAACACCTCCTTCATCTGAACCGCGCTGGCCTGGACCGTCGGCAGCGGATCGTGCGTGACGCGCCGGACTGCTGGATCAGAGATTCGACATCCGACAGCGTTCCGGCGAGGCACTGTTCCAGATCCACCCGCTCGCGTTCGAGCGGGACGCGTGTAAGGCGGGAATAGGTGAGCAAGTCGAGGATCAGTGTCTGCATGCGTTGGACGCCATCGACTACGTTTTGAATATACTTAGTTTTTGGTGAAAAAGTCGCCCGAGAAGGATAGAATCAGAAGAAAGGAA
>CAZHRJ010000055.1:0-17658 GCA_964534765.1 uncultured bacterium | reverse complement strand
TCTCGGGTCCGCCCCCGCGACCGCCCTCTCCGGACCAACCGTCCGGATTTCAACCAGTCTCGGAGACATCCGCATCCAGCTCGATTCGGCCCGCGCGCCCCGGACCGTCGCTAATTTTCTGAACTACGTGCAGAAAGGCCATTACGACGGAACCATTTTCCACCGCGTGATTTCCACCTTTATGGTCCAGGGCGGCGGTTTTACCGCTGATTACACTCAGAAACCGACCGAACCGCCGATTCCGATTGAATCGAACTCGGGCTTGAAAAACCTTACGGGCACGCTTGCGATGGCCAGAACAAACGACCCGAACAGCGCGACCTCGCAATTCTTCATCAATGTCGTTGACAATGCCTTTCTCGATTATAAATCCGACGCCCAACCCGGCTATGCCGTATTCGCCCGGGTCATCGCCGGGATGGATGTGGTGGAGCAAATCCGGAATATTCCGACCGGCCCCGGCGGCCCTTTCGCTTCGGATGTTCCTCAGACGGCGGTGGTGATCACCAAAGCAGTCAAAGAAGAGTAGACTCCATTGGACCTGCACACGCCGCTGCCGCGCCTCCGACCCTTGGAGGCTTTCCCGGTTCATCATAACGGCGAGACCCTGATCGCCATCCGCGATCCCTATCACTTCTCCGATTCGATCCTCACCATCTCCCCGGCCGCCGCCGTCATCGTCCAGCTTCTGAACGGGCAGTCGACCCTCGTCGGTATTCAGGAGTCCCTGACACGCGCTACCGGAACGATGTTTCCCTCTGACAAGATCCTTGAAGTCATCCATGCGCTGGACACCTCCTTCTTCCTGGAAAATGACCGCTTCGAACAGCACAGGCAGTCCGTCATCCGTTCTTTTTCGGCCGCCGCCGTTCGGCCGGCTCACCTCGCGGGAAAAAGCTATCCCGCCGATCCCGCCGAGCTTCGAAGCTTGCTCGATGGATTGTTTTCACAGTCGGCCCGGCCGGCCGATCCGCAGTTCCGGACCAGCACGGTCGCCGGCGTGATCGCGCCGCACATCGACTTTTCCCGCGGCGGGGCGACCTATGTCCCCGCATACCGCTCGTTGGCCGATTCGTCGGCCGAAACGTTTGTGATTCTGGGAATCTCACATACCGGCGGCGAAACCCCGCTGATTGTGTCGCGAAAAGATTATCAAACGCCTCTCGGCCGGGCGGAGACCGACCGGGATTTGGCGGACCGGCTGGATCGGAACTTGCGCGGCAAGCCCGGGTGGGAGGATCCCTATCGCTCGGAGATATCACACGCTTTCGAGCATTCAATCGAGTTTCAAGTGGTCTTTTTGCAGTACGCGTTGCGCGGCCGGCCGATGCGGATTTTGCCGATACTCTGCGCGTTTTCCCACGAGGAAGTTCAAACCGAGTTGCAGTCCGGCCGGCCGGGCCCCATCGGATCATTTTTACAGGCGCTGGCCGATGCCGTGTCCGAAAGCGGCCGGCGCGTCGCCTACATCGCCGGCGTCGATTTCGCGCATGTCGGCTCCCAGTTCGGCGACACGTTTCCCGTCGGACAAAAAGAGCTGGCCCATCTTCGTGAGCGCGACGTTCAGATGATGGCGCTGCTGTCCGCCTCCGGGTCGGAATCGTTTCATCGGTTTATTCATGACGAATCCAACGCACGCCGCGTCTGCGGCTATCCGGCCATCTACTCCTTTCTGTCGCTCCTCCCTGAGAGCGCGCGGCGCGAGGGGCAGGTGTTGAAATATGATCAGTGGCCTGACGAGAATGGCACGGTGACATTCGGCAGTCTGGTCTTCACGCAACCCGCCGCATAACATGCCGGTCGGATCAGCGGAATCCTGGGTGCGGAGCATCGAGCAACTGACCGAGCCTTCGGCCGTTCACTGGTGCGATGGATCAGACGCGGAGTATCAGTCCCTTGTCGAAAAAATGCTCGCCGACCGGACAATCATCAGGCTCCATTCCGGTCGGCATCCGAATTCCTTTCTGCATCGAAGCCACCCCAGCGACGTGTCGCGGACCGAACATCTGACGTATGTGTGCACGGAACGGCGGATAGACGCGGGGCCCAACAACAATTGGATGGATCCGATTGCGGCCAAACAGATGGTGGGCCGACTCTTCCAAGGATCAATGCGCGGCCGGACGATGTATGTCATCCCCTATCTGATGGGTCCGGCCGGGTCGCCGTACAGCAAAGTCGGGATCGAAGTGACGGACAGTCCCTACGTGGTCATCAGCATGCGGATCATGACCCGCATGGGAACGCAGGCGCTTAAACAGCTCAGCGCCGACCCGGAGAATTTTTGTCCCGGTCTCCACTCCCTCGGAGATCTCGATCCGGCCCGGAGGTTCATCCTTCATTTTCCAGAGGAGCAGTTGATCTGGAGCATCGGGTCCGGATACGGCGGCAACGCGCTCCTCGGCAAAAAATGCTTCGCCCTCCGCATCGCCAGTTTCCTCGCCCGGCGGGAACTCTGGCTGGCCGAACACATGCTCATACTCGGCCTGGAGGATCCGGCCGGGGAAGTCACCTATATGGCGGCGGCGTTTCCCAGCGCCTGCGGAAAAACCAACCTCGCGATGATGGTCTCACCGCTTGAACAGGAGGGATACAAAGTTTGGACCGTGGGCGACGACATCGCATGGCTTCATGTCGGCTCCGACGGCCGCCTCCGCGCGATCAATCCGGAATCCGGTTTCTTCGGCGTCGTGCCCGGCACCAGCTCAATAACCAATCCCAACGCCCTCGCCACCATACAGCGGAATACCATCTTCACCAACGTCGCCCTTACTCCGGACCTCCGACCCTGGTGGGACGGATCCGGCGAGCCGCTCCCGCTGGGAACGCTGGATTGGGAGGGGAACCCGGCTGTGGCCGGATCGGCCAATCGCGCCGCGCATCCGAATTCGCGGTTTACCGCGCCAGCCTCTCAGTGTCCGGGAATATCACCGCTCTGGGAGGATCCGCAGGGTGTGCCGATTTCGGCGATCATCTTCGGCGGCCGGCGGTCGACCCTGATGCCGCTCGTGGTTCAATCCTTCGACTGGGCGCATGGGGTGTTTCTGGGCGCCACATTGGCGTCGGAAACAACGGCGGCGGCTGCGGGCAAGGTCGGCGTGCTTCGCCGCGACCCGATGGCGATGCTGCCTTTTTGCGGGTACAACATGGGTGATTATTTTTCGCACTGGCTGGCCATGGAACAGCAGATCAAGCGCCCGCCGCGAATATTTCACGTCAACTGGTTCCGGCGCGGTCCGGCCGGCAATTTCCTCTGGCCCGGATTTGGCCAGAATCTCCGCGTCCTTCGCTGGATACTCGATCAGATCCGCGGTAGTTCGAACAGTGCCCATGAAACCGAAATCGGGTTTGTTCCGACGCCCGAGGGAATCTGCTTGAACGGCCTGGACCTGCCGGAGCGGGACCTGGCCGATCTGCTGGCCGTCCGGCGCGACGAGTGGCCGGCGGAGCTGGCCGATCAGTCCAAATATTTCTCCACGCTCGAAGATCGTCTCCCGGAACGACTCCGGCAGGAACACTCCGCGCTGGCCCGGCGCGTGGGAACGGCGCCCCTGCCGGGCATCTGAGACGCTCGTGCGGATTTCGATCGCGCCAGGCCAAGCGTACCATCTCATCAATCATGGTCCCTGCAACCTGATTACAACCGGCCACGGCTCGGCCCAAAACGTCGCTCCCATCCACTGGACCATGCCCCTCAATAACCCCTATTTTTCTTTCCTTTGACCCGTTCTTCCGGACCCGGGCTTGCAAGATGGTGGTTGGATTCGTTAAGATGACGGCATCACAGAGGCTGATCAAACAAGCACTGGAGGATTTCAGTGGGGATGCTGACAGACGGTGCTGTGGTTTTATTCAGTTATGCCGTGGGGTGTATGTGCGCCGGATACTACCTCACGCATTTTCGGACTGGCCAGGATCTCCGGTCGATGGGGAGCGGCGCCGTTGGCGCCAGAAACGCGGGCCGGATCCTGGGCGCTTGGGGATTTGCGCTCACGTTTCTCGTCGATTTTGCAAAAGGCGCCGCGGCGGTGTGGCTGGCTTATCGTGTGGGCCGGGAACCGCCGGTTGTGATGATGTGCGTGATCGCTGTGGTGGCCGGCCACATCTGGCCCCTGCAATTAAAATTTCGCGGCGGAAAAGGTATTGCGACGGGGATTGGCGCCGTTGTCATGTTTGACGGTCCATGGGGAGCTTTTCTTCCGGCGGTCCTGACCGTTCTGATTCTGGTCGCGCATCGGCGGAATATCCGCGCCATGCTTTCCCCGGCGCCGCACGCGGTGTCGAGATGAATCCAAGCCAGGCCTTCACATTTAAAGTCGCATCGACGCCGCTGGAGTTTGAGCGGATCCATGAGCTCAATTATCGGACCTTTGTGCAAGAAATTCCGCAGCATGAAACAAATCCGAACCAGACCCTGATCGACAGGTTTCACGGGGAAAACACCTACCTTATTTGCATGGAGGCGGACCGGCTGATAGGAATGGTCGCCGTTCGGGCAAAACGCCCTTTCTCCCTCGATATGAAAATTGCCGACCTGGACCGATACTTGCCGCCGGGCCGTTCCATCTGCGAGATCCGGCTTCTTTCCGTGGATAAGCGATACCGGCATGGCATGGTGTTCGCGGGTCTCGCTCGGCTGATCTTTGATTTCTTCCGACATCATGGATACGACCTTGCCATCATCTCCGGTACCGTCAGACAAAAAAAGCTCTACGAGCACCTGGGATTTGTTCCGTTCGGGCCGCTGGTCGGCACGGGTGACGCGCTGTTTCAGCCGATGTATTTGACCGTCCAATCTTTTCAGAGTCGCGCCGCGCGAATGGATCGCCAGTCAACGTTTGCGGGTCTGTCGAAGGAGGCCGTGAATTTATTGCCGGGGCCGGTGGACATCCGGCCCGACGTGCGGCAGGCCATGGGCCGGGGCGCGCGTTCGCATCGATCCGGCGCTTTTCAGGAAGATTTCCAGTGGACGAAGAAACGGCTGTGCGATCTGGTCGGCGCCGGCCGCGTGGAGATTCTGCTGGGTTCCGGCACTTTGGCCAACGACGCCGTCGCGGCCCAACTCACACTCGCGCCGTCGCAGGGTCTGATTCTCTGCAACGGCGAGTTCGGCGAGCGGTTGGCCGATCATGCGTCCCGGTTCGGTCTTCCGTTCGAGATACACGTCAAAGACTGGGGCGGCGTCTTTGATGAAAAAGAGATTGAGAGCGCGCTGAATCGGAAACCGGATGTCCGATGGCTGTGGGCCGTTCACTCCGAGACATCGACCGGCGTTCTCAACGACATGGACACGCTCAAATCGTTGTGCGTTTCCCGCGGCGTTCGGCTGTGCCTCGATTGCGCGAGTTCCATCGGAACCGTTGCGGTAAACCTGTCGGGCGTCCATCTGGCAACCGGCGTAAGCGGCAAAGGTCTTGGGGCGTTTCCAGGATTGTCCATGGTTTTCTATCATCATGAGATCTTGCCGGCTCCGAATGCGCTTCCACGATATCTGGACTTGGGACTCTACGCCGCGAACAAAGGAATTCCTTTTACCCATTCGTCCAACCTCCTTTCCGCCCTCCAGACAGCCGTGATGCATTTTCAGCCCGAAGAGCGGTTCGCGAAAGTTGAAGCGCTCTCGCAATGGGCTAAATCCAGACTTCGCGCGGCCGGATTTTACATTGTGGCGCCGGATGCGCACGCATCGCCGTCGGTCATCACCATCGCGTTGCCCTGCGAAACAAGTTCGAAACGCCTGGGGAGCGTTTTGCGTGAGAAAGGATTTCACCTGAGTTTCGAAAGCGAATATCTGCTGAACCGAAACTGGATTCAAATCTGCCTGATGGGAGATTGTTCCAGGGAAAAACTTGCCTCTCTATTGGATATTCTGGAGAACCGGCCGAATCTCGCCGCGATAGCCTGAATCTCGTCGGCCACGATCGTTCCTCCCCCGCGTCCTGCAACCCGCGAATAAGGGTCGGATTAATTTAATGCTCTGCAGGACCGGAGGTTGACTGGATCATCGAGCGGGGCGCTAGACTTGTTCCGGTGGAGGTCAAATGGACCGACACGCCGACGAAAAAAGACATCCGGCACCTGCAGGTTTTCATGTCGGAATATCGATCCGCGAAGACGGCCTGGCTGGTCTGCCGGGTTCCTCGCCGAATGAAACTGGCGGACCAGATCCATGCCATCCCTTGGCAGGATGTGGGGCACTTGATAGAATCCGGCTCAAGTCACCGCTCCTAAGGTCAGTTACTCCCTGCCGCCCTGCAAACCGCCGCGAATGAACTGCGAATGACGCTTCGCACTCCGTCGTATTCCCTCTTCACGACCTGGCTTTTAACCATATTCATTTCAATACATTGTCGAGATTGTGCCGCCCAATCACGGGTCGGAGCGCGCGGACCAGTTGTCCGGATACGCATGGTTTCGGACCATCTGGGGCGAAAAATCGGCCGCGCAGCTTGGGCACGCCAATCAGGATTTTTTTGACTCGTGCGGCGTTCCGCGGTCACCCATCGGCATCATCTTCGGCGGCCGCCGTCCACCCTCATGGGGTTTCCGTCTGCATCCGCACTGTAAAACCGGTTGATGTCGATCTGCTGGATGGCGTCGGCAAGAACATTGAAAGTGAACAGACTCACCGCGACCGACAGGGCAGGTTCATAGGTTGGCGGTTTGTTGAGCGCCCTGCAGATATCCAGGGATTTGCTGTATTCGTGGTAGAGGTTGTAGATTCCGATGGTGATCAGACTCAGTATAATCCATCGCCAAAATCGGTAGCGGCGCTCGCCGATCATATCGTTGATCGCCTGGATCTGCCGGTGCTCCACATAAAGACCAAACGCCCCGAACGTGAGAACCGTCAGCACGAGATCGAACGCGATATTCCGAACATGGCTCTCCCGCGATGCGGGAATTGACATCTGTGTCCGTGGGGCCATCTGCCGTATCGAAGCAGACAGCGGGATTGGGTGCAACTGGATATCCATGGCCGCGTTCAGAGGCGCGGGGAAGTTCGAGCAGAGTGGCTATTGATTTTCCGCCGGACTATGACACTATACCGCCTCCGACCCCTCGCGTCCCATGATGGGGCGTGTACTCCGGGGTCCGATCGCCGGACCTGGAGGATGTGAGAGGCGCTGAAAGAGGAGGACGAATATGAACAAGTTGCTGGTGTATGGAACAGCTCTCATGATGACCGTGATGCTGACCGGCTGTGGCAAGGCTCTGAAAGAAGAGAATACCCGATTGACTGAGCAGGTCACACAGCTCACGGAGCTGAACAATTCCCTGAACACGGAAAAATCAGGGCTTGAAACTCAGGTCGCGGAGATGAACGCCAAGGTCGCCGGGATGGAGGCGGAAATCGCCACCCTGAAGGAACAGCTCGCGTCCAAAATTAAAGCCCGGCCGGGTCCAAAGAAAAAAGGCTGATTAACTGACACCCGTGTGATGACTGGCCCAGGACTCCTGGGCCCGCTTCTCTTCTACGCTCGACCGGTCGGCGTCCCAGCCGTACCGGTTGGCATAGAGTTTGACCAGGCGTGCGAGTACCGCCGGGTCCGGCGTGCATCGGAGGGCCAGGCCTGTGCGTCGCCTGAGAAAATCCATCGGACGAATCGCCATCTCTGATTCCATCGCGTACCGCGCCTCCGCCCAGATCACCGCCGTTGCCGGTACCATCTCGTCCCCTCCACCCGGTTCCTCACTCGCCAATTCGATCACTCGTCGCGCCGCAGTCCCGTATCGGCGGACCAACGCGTGGATCGTGCGCCGGTCCAACTCTTTCGCATCGATCAGCCGTTCAAGCTCCTGAACGCAGGCGTCCACGCCGGCCGGCGGGGCCGATGGCAGCGGCGTGTCCGTCCGGGCTGGATGCGCCGATAGGCCCAGCCGAGTCAGGACCCGATCGACCAGCCGGCCTGCCATGATTCGATAGGTTGTGTATTTTCCCCCGATGAGTGAAATCAGTCCCGAATCGCTTTCGACGATTTTGTATTCTCTTGAAAGTGACGTCGGATCGCCCCGGTCGTTGATCAGCGTCCGCAGTCCCGCGAAGTGACCCACGACATTGGATCGCTCAAGCTGCGCGCCCGGGAGGATCATGTTCACCTCGGACAGGAGATACTCCACGTCGGTCGATTCAACTGCCGGCATGGCCGGATCCTCTTCGCTGTCCGTGTCCGTCGTGCCGATCAGGGAATGCCCTTCATCCAACGGCAGCAAAAATAACAGCCGGCCGTCGGATCGCGCCGTAAACGCGACTCCCGCGGCCCGGGTGAGCCGGCGGGTGATCAGATGGACGCCGCGGGTTTTTCGGACCAGCGGCGGCGCGGATGGATCATCCAGCCGTCGAGGGGCGTCGGCCCAGGGGCCCGTGACGTTGAGGATGACCTTCGCCCGGACTTCCAGGTCTCGCCCCGAAATCAGATCCTTTAGATGCGCACCGGCCAGCCGGCCGGAGGATTTCTCAAATCCGGCCAGCTGAACATAATTGGCCACCACCGCTCCGGCTTCGTCGGCCGCCTTCACGTTCTCCAGGCACAGCCGCGCGTCGTTCATCCGGCAATCGTAATAATGGCCGCCTCCCTCCAGGCGGTCAGCTGTCAGGCCCGGCTCAAGGTCACGCACCTGTTCCGGTGTCATCATCCTGTGCCGCTCAATTCGCAGATCTCCGGACAACGCGTCATAGAGGGCCAACCCCAACCGAACCTGCCAGAGCGGTCGGCCTGACCCGCGATAACAGGGGAAAAGCAGCGGCAGCGGATCCACCAGATGCGGCGCGATGCGAAGAAGGACCCGCCGTTCCCGGCAGGCCTCCCGCACAAGGCGAAACGCGCCGTGCTCAAGATACCTCAGTCCCCCGTGAACCAGTTTGGACGACCGGGAGCTGGTTCCGCTGCCGAAGTCACCCTGATCGATCAGCGCCACCCGCAGTCCCCGCAACGCCGCATCTCGAGCCGCCCCGGCGCCGGCGATGCCGCCGCCGATGATCAGCAGATCAAATGCCCGATTTTGTAAACGGCTCGTGTCCCGGATCACTGCGCCCTACAGCAGCCGCTGAACCAGCGCCCGCCACGTCTCGATTCGCACGCGCGATTCGGATCGACCAAGGCTCGGCCGGAATACCGTCGCGGCAAAATCGCCTTCCGACCGGACCGAACGGGCCGGCCATAGTCCCGCGCCGATTCCGGCGAGTCGGGCCGCGCCCCATGCGGTTGTCTCGGTCTGTCGGGGCCGAATGACCGGAATCCCGAGGAGGTCCGACTGAATCTGCAGGAGGAGGTCATTTTTCGCCGCCCCGCCGTCCACGCGCAGCCGGCGGATACTAATCGGCGGATGATGCCGCGCGCAAGCCGCCCGCATGATTTCAAATACGTCCATGGTTTGGAGCGCGATCGCATCGAGCGCGGCGCGGACCACATGCGCCCGGGTCGTGCCGCGCGTGATCCCAAAAATCGCGCCGCGCGCCGATGGATTCCAGTACGGCGCGCCAAGCCCCACAAACGCGGGCACCACCGTCACGCCGCCGCTGTCCGGCACGCTCCGGGCCAGAGATTCGCTTTCCGCCGCCGATGAGAGAATTCCGAGTCCGTCACGGAGCCACTGGATGGCGGCGCCCGCGATGAATACGGCGCCCTCCAGGGCATAGGCGCAGCCGCCGTCCGACCGGCAGGCCATTGTGGCGAGAAGGCCCTTGCCGGGGGAATGGATCCGATCGCCCGTGTGGATCATCAGAAAACATCCCGTCCCGTACGTGTTTTTGATCTCTCCCGCCGTGACCGCGCCCTGCCCGAAAAGCGCCGCCTGCTGATCGCCGCATATCCCCGATATCGGAATTCCGCCCGGGATACCGGAAACATCCGTACGGCCAAAATCGCCCGCGGACGGCCGGACGTCGGGCAATCGAAGTTTTGAGGGAATCCCAAGAATGTCCAGAAGCGTGCTCGACCAGCGCCGGGACCGGATGTCAAATAGCATCGTGCGCGAGGCATTGGTGTAATCCGTGGCATGAATGCCGCGGGTAAGTCGCCACAGCAACCAGGAGTCTATCGTGCCAAAACAGGCTTCCCCGCGCAATACGCGCGATCGCACACCCGGATTGTAATCCAATAGCCAGCGGACCTTTGTTCCCGAAAAATAGGGATCGACGACCAATCCCGTTCGGCGGCGAATGATCCCCTCGTGCCCGGCCTCCTTCATCCGCTCGCACAGTCCGGCGGACCGGCGGCATTGCCAGACAATCGCGCGGTGGATCGGCCGGCCGCTTCGCGCGTCCCAGAGAACAAACGTCTCCCGCTGATTGGTGATCCCGATCGCCCCGATTCGTTTCCACAGCCCTCGCTGCCCGGTACCCGCGGCACGGGTCACGACCTGCATGACGCTTTTGAATAGGTCCTCCGGGTCATGTTCCACCCAGCCGGGCCGGGGATAGTACTGCCGGATTTCCCGGTACGCCCGGGATACCACTCGTCCGGATGAATCAAAGACAAACGCCCTCGATCCGGTCGTCCCCTGGTCGATGCTGAGGACCAGGGTCGATCGGGCCTTCACGCGCGGCGCTTCCGAAGTTCGGCCTGGGCGTTGTCGATTCGGATCAAAGTCTCCGGCCGGCCGAGGAGGGCGGCGGACTGGAAAATCGGCGGGGAAACTGATTTGCCGCTCAACATCACACGGATCGCCTGCCCCACGTCCTTGAATTTGTACTGGTATCGCTCCGCAAAATCCCGAAAATAATGCTCCATACTCTCGCCTTCAAAATCGGCCAGTCCCTCATACTCGCACCGGATACGCTCCACCAGATCATCCCGGCCGGCCAGAAATTTTTTGAAGGCGTCCTCGGCGTATCCGACCGGACGCTGCCAGAAAAAACGGATGTAGTCGGCGATATCGCTTAAGGTGTCCCCGCGCTCGCCGTTGACGGCCAGCATGGCCTTCAGGTCCACGGCAGGCGGCGGCGTTTCGCCGCGGCGTTTGAGAAATGCCTCCACCAGCTTGGCCCGATCCTCCGCCGACCTGGAATGAATGTGTTTGCCGTTCAAAAATCGAAGCTTCGTCTGGTCAAACACCGCCGCCGCTGTGCCGACCCGGTCGAGCGAAAAACTCCGGACCAAATCGTCCTTCATCAGGATCTCTTTGCCTTCGGGATGGCTCCAGCCCAGAAGCGCCAGAAAATTCAAAACGGCGTCGGGCAAAAATCCCGCATCCCGGTACTCCAGCACGTTCTCCGCGCCCTCCCGCTTGGATAACCGCTTCTTGTCGGCTCCCAGTATCAGCGGGATGTGAACATAGGTTGGCAGGGCCGCGGATAGCGCCCGGTAGATCACGATTTGTTTCGGAGTATTCGAGAGGTGGTCGTCCCCGCGGATGACGTGGGTGACGCCGGATGCGATGTCGTCGCAGACCACCGCGAGATGATACAGCGGCTGGCCGTCGCTCTTCATCAAAATGATGTCGTCAAGGTCTTCCTCCCGGAGCTGGATCGTTCCGTGCAGGAGATCCTCAAACATCATCCCACCGGCCGGTTTCCTCACCCTCACGACGAACGGTTCACCCCCACCCGCCCGCCGCTCTGACTCGGCGCCGTCCAGTTTCCGGCAGGCGCCGTCATACCGGTAGGGCCTACCCTGTGTCCGCATGGCCACCCGCTTCGCCTCCAGCGCCTCCTCCGTGCAAAAACATCGGTAGGCCGCGCCATCCTTCAACAACCGCTCGGCCGTCTGGCGGTGAATCGCCTCGCTTTTCCGCTGATACACCGCTTCCCCGTCCCACTCCAGTCCCAGCCAGCGCAGCGCCTCAAGAATCTGCTCGGCGAATTCCGGCCGCGATCGTTCCCGGTCGGTGTCCTCTATCCGCAGTAAAAACCGGCCGCCCTGCGACCGGGCATAGAGATAATTAAACAGCGCGGTCCGCGCGCTGCCGACATGAAGCGCGCCCGTCGGCGACGGCGGAAACCGGGTGAATACCTGGCTCATGGTCTTGTCATCTCCCTCACGCCCGCTTGGCCGGCGACGATGACCTCGGAGGCCATCCCGATGAAAAGTCCCGTCTCCACCACGCCCACCAGTGATTTGAGCTTGCGCTCCAGATCGACCGGATCATCGATCCGGTTCCACCGGCAGTCCAGGATGTAGTGCCCGCCGTCCGTCACAAACGGCTTCCCGTCCGGATTTTTTCGAAGGATTGTCTCCGCGCCGAGCGCCCGAATCCGCGCTGGAAGCGTCTCCCATCCGAACGGCACAACCTCGACCGGCAGAGGCGCTTTGACGCCGAGAGCCGGTACGAGCTTGCCGTCATCGACGACGATGATCAGCCTCCGGCTGGCGGCCGCCACGATTTTTTCCCGAAGTAGCGCCCCGCCCAGACCCTTGACCAGGTCCAGCTTGGGTGAAACCTCGTCCGCGCCGTCGATGGTCACGTCCAGCGCCGGGTATCGATCAAAGTCCACCAGGGGGATGCCAAGCGACCGGGCCTGCTCGGCAGTTCTTTCTGACGTTGGGATGCATCGCAGATCGTGGAGGCGGCCCTCCTGGAGTTTGCGGCCAACCGCCGCCACAACAAAATAGGCCGTGGATCCGGTGCCAAGTCCCACCGCCATGCCGTTTGTGAGTCGGCTGACCGCGCGTTCGGCGGCGGCTTCTTTAAGCGAGCCTGTGTCCATGGTTATGGCCGGATCGCGGCGTCCGGCGGTCTTACGGCGGCGGCGCCGGGCAGCCGTGAAGCGTGTATGTCCGGAGCGGCGACGCCGCAGGACGCCATGAGTTTGATCATTTCCTCAAACGAGATATCCAGTTCAATCAGCGATCGACGGTCGACCAGGATCACGACCCCGAGGTGCAGGTGGTTGCTGGAGACAAACACGTTGGCCATCGATCCATTCGGGCCGACCTGCTCCTTGACCAGAAACCCGTACGTGTAGATCCCGGGCGACGGATACTCCACCAGCACCGCCCGGCCGAACGTCTTCTCGCTTTCGTCCCCGACAAACGGCCCGACGAGTTGTTTCACGCCCGAGTAAATCGTCCGGGCCACGGGAATCATTTCGATGACCTGCTCAGTCCAGACCAACATCCGCTTTCCGAAAAACGTCCGGTAGATGATCCCAACCAGATAGATCAGGATGAGAAACAGAAGCAGTCCCAGTCCCGGGATCGGGCGGTTCAGGATTCGCGTCACCGCGTTCCCCAATATGCCGTCCGTAAAGTTGAACAATATCTGCAGGACCTTGATGGTGACAACGATGGGCACCAGCACCACCACGCCCGTCACCAGACTCTTCCGAAGATGCCGAATCATTGACTGCCTACTTAAATTCCTGCCGGCGCAAAAAACAAGCCCGTGTGTGTGAACATTGAACGCGAGAGCGGCCGAGAGCGAAGCTGACACTTGACTTTGTTTTTTTCGGCCTGATTTCATCCAATTCGTAGACGGTGGATGTATACACGACATACCTGAATCGGGGTGGCAGATGGTTCGAAACGCATTTCTTTTCTTTTGCCGAATCTTTCTCGTCGTTCTCATATTGACTCAGACAATCAATGGCGCGAAAATGGCGAACTCGTCAGCATCGGGGCCGAGCACCCAGGAAAGGAAAATCAACATCGTTTCATCGATCGATCATCTGACATGGGGTCATTTTCAAAAAGACTCCTTTAGATTCGAAAACATCTTTGGGGCCGCCCCCGGCCGGCACAATGGCACCAATTTGCCGACGTATGTGAACGGTGTTTCGTGGATACCGACCTGGCCTCCCACGCCGCCAAGTATTCCTCCCAATTCGATTCAAGCCAGGGATGTTGCATATAACGAGACGTCCTCAGTCTCCACCGGCATCACGCCTGCTGTTCCCGATGGAGTTGTAACGGCATATTGGGTCGATGTGAATTCAGGCCGTGACGCCCATCGTACGAGAGTTGTTATACCTGAATAATACCTGAAAACAGGTATTTTTTGCACTTTTACGAGGGAGAGATGTCGAGATGGATTTGCAAATGGGCTCAAATCAGAGGGCTGGCCTTCAGAGAAGCCTTGTAGACTTTTTGGAACAAATCGTGGTTGGGGAACAGCCTGGGGAGTCGCAAGCAATTTCTGTTGTCAGTCCGAACCCATTCTGCAGGGATAGACCAAAGTTCCCGTCTCAAGGTGGAAATATTCCAATGTTGGAACTCTTCCGGCAAGCACAGGAATTGAAAGGCTCGAACGAGATCGTAGGCCCAGAGGATGATTTCCATGTAAGCGGCATTGGCCAAGAAACGCCGGGTCGGAATTCTGGACAATGTGTAGGAGTCTTTGAATTCTCGAAGCAGGAGTTCCTGAAATCCTCGATCGCAATAGAATCGCCAGACGTTGTGCGGTTCCAAATCGAGGGCGTGCACGAGGACGCGGTGGTAGGTGTAGTTCTGAAAAGGGAAGAGACTGGCTTGGACTCTTTCCGATTCCAAGGCGGAAGGCCGTCTCACCGCCACAAACCGATGCGCGGTTTCCCAATGGAAGGGCGTATACAGAAATTCGGCGGATTCCCATCCTTCCGCAAATTCGTTGTATCGAGCTCGAACCATGACTCTTTTCAACGGCGCCGTCATCTTGGCCACTACACAATAGCCGATCCGCGCTCTTTCGAGAGGGAAAATGAGGTCTTTGTCGTAAAATGCGCCGTCGAGTCGAACGCGGGTTCTGGAGGTGGCAATCGTCGACGGCAGTTTTTCCAACATCTGTTTGAGGAAAAGCCACGCCCCAGGACTGGGATGAACATTGCCGGCCAGAAGGTCCATGCCCAACGAAAGACCCATGCGTCCCTCGCTGGAGATAATCGGCGCATACGAAGATTTTCCGCGGTACTTGCGATTGAATCCCACCGCCGTTCCTTCTTGTCCGCCAAACACGGTCAGGGTGGTGGTGTCGGCGTCGATAATTGCGCTGTATTGCAGCCCCAATGTCGGAAACAACCAGTCTCTGAACTTGTCGTGGGCGACCTGCAAACTTCGGAGATGTTCGGGTCCAAACCGATGCAAGAAATCTCTCAGCGTTTTCCGATGAGGGAATATAGGCAAGCCCAAGAGAGACGGCAAAAGGCCGTTGGAAATGAGCGATTGGGTATTTTCGATTCGTCCGATGCCTGCGACGATCGCATAGACATGCGTGAGAAAAATGTCGGCGGGATGAAACTTGAGGTAGTCGTAGCGCGGCCAACGAACATAGGTCTGAAGGAATCGCCGCAAAGCAATCGATTTGCAAAATGCCTGAAAAAGTACGAGTCCGCCATATCGTGTCAGACCGTCTCCATCGAGGGAAAATACGAACTTTCGGAGTCCTTTTGGCATCCTGCACAAACCTACTTAAAAAGTAGGTTTGTGCAAAGTCCGGTTCTCGAGAGAAAATGAGCTTTTTCAGGTATTATTCAGGTATAGTATCGTCAATCTGAGAGATCCGACGGGATTGGCAGCCCTCCATCGTGGGGTTAAAGTTTCTGTTGGAGAAAAATACATTTACACGAATAACGCTGGACATTACAAACTGACTATGGACAGAGTAAGACGGGGTGCAAAAATGACGGTGGCCTATGAGTGCGAGGGATATACAGGCCAGATGAAGGATGAAATCCCCGATGGGACCAAGGAGATGTTCCATTTGAATGTCGTCTTGGACAAGATTACGGGAAGGTCGCCCGAATCAGGTTCTGGCGAAGACGGCAGACCTCTCCAAAAGGTGGCTGCGACTCCACGACCCCTTTCAAAAAACGTGATACACTCGGGAGCGAGCAAGTCACTGGATGTTCTTCTGCCACCCACGGAAGTCCCACCGCCGGGCGGAGAAATGCAGAAGACGGAACTGGATCCCGCCGGCCTGACATTCCGGACGGACGGGAACGTCCGGGCGTCCTTTGGCGATCGGTCTCTCGTGGTCCGAGCGCCGGGTCTGGATGCTGGCTGGACGATTCAATTCGACTTCCCGGCGGACGAGAAGACCTCCTTCAAAGTGGCCGTCGGCAAGGCTTTCAAGGTGAAACTGGACCTGCGGGAGTCTCCGCTGAAATTCGCCGGCGCCGGGATGGTGGAGGCGGTGCGGCCGGGCGAGGCGCGCGTCGTGTTTCAGTCGCTTCAGGTGTCCTTCGACGGTGAGGAGAGCATGGACAATATAGAGCTTCCGGTGACGGTTACCGCATCCGGTTCCGGGCAGGTGCCGGTGGGGACGTTGAAGATTTCCGTGTCGCCGGGCGAGGAGGTTGAGGAGTAGCCTCTATGCGTTTAAGTGCTGATCACCCGACTCTGTTACGGAGGGAACGGCGTGCGTCAGGCCGTGGCTTTGAGGGGAAATTCGTTCTGGATGAGTATCTTCGGCTGAGCGGTCGCCGGCGGTATGGGCAAACCTCTTTGCCTCAGCATGTCGATGTGTTCCTGCATGCCGGTCCGGGCCTTGTAGATGCAGTCCTCGATCGAATGTCCGACGCCGGAAAATCCCTCCATATCGGTCGAATAGAACCCAAAAAATGTCGGGTCGCCGGTCGCTTCAATCACCAAGGAATACGGAAGATCGATCATGGGGGTTGCCCTTTCGTTTCTTTCAGGCCGGCCGCCTTCAAGATCGCATGGCAGGTCCCGGTAGGGACCTCCTTTGAACCATGAAAATCCACGCGAATCAGATGGGGCCAACCTTCTTTCGCAAAATAGCGAATCGAGCCTTTCTCCTTGATCCGTCGAAAGCCGTTTCGCTCCAGCAGGCGAACCAGTTCGCTGAATTTCATCCGGCCCCTAACTGGAACGGCATCGATTCGCCCTTCATTTATACAATTTACCGCCCCGACAGAATGAAGTCAACCCGAACCCTTGGGATGCTGGCGGCGTGTCTGGCCGGATTTCTATTGGCCCTGGCCGGACCTGTCGGCGCCGTGCAGGTGGGCGATCCCGTAACGGAAAAGGAAACCTACAGCCCGGGCGACGCGGTTGAAGTTTCGATCAAGGTCGTCAACGACGTCGCCAAAAAAATATCGTTTATACCGCTTCTGGACGTCGACGGGCCTGACGGCGAGCCGGTCTACCGCAGCGCGCAGGACCGGCTGATGAGCAAGAAAAAGGTTCAGCTTGCGGCTGGGAAATCGGAGACTGTCAAATTCAGATTTGATCTACCGCGCGACGCCCAGCAGGGGACATACCGCGCCCGCGCGGCGCTTCGAAGTCCTTTCTCAAAAAATCCGTTCTACCGCCATCGAAACGGGGAAGTGGTGGACGTGTTCAGGGTTGGCGGAGACGCGGTGGCTGCGGAAACCGCGCCCGTTTCCGTTGTTCCAAAACCGGCGTCGGCCCCTCCGGCGCCTTCGCCCGTCCCCGAGCTTGTCGGGTCGCCGGAGGAGCAAGTGAAAAACATTCTTCTGGCTATCAAGGACGCCTATGCCCGGGCGGACCCTGACGGCATCGTGCGGTATTTTTCACCCGGCGGGTTCGCCTCGCTTCCCACCGGCCGGCAGGACGTTGCGACTTGGCGCCGGACGCTTCAATCAACGTTCCTCGCTCTGGACAACCCCCGCTGGGACTATGACATTGTGTCGGTCAGCCCGGACGCCGCAAGCGGCGCGATCCGCGTCAGGGTTCAATCCACTTATTCCGCCAATCTGGTCGAGCTGATCGGCGTGAATCCCGTGGCGCTGGAACGTGCCGGTGAGCCGCCGGCCTTGCA
>CAZHRJ010000054.1:0-18205 GCA_964534765.1 uncultured bacterium | reverse complement strand
GAAAATGGACGCCGGACAACGCCCGCGTCCGGCCGTAATCGACGGTCAGACCGATCAGTTCCACGCCCGGCGCCATGCCTTCAGTCCAGCCCGCGGAGGCGGTTCATCCATTCTTTTTTCTTTCGCTTGTGAAAGTCCACCGTGACCTCTTTCTTCTCGGCCGCCGCGTCCAGGGACTCCATCTCGTCCATCACGAATTTTCGCCAGTCGGCCCGGAGGCTGTTGGACCGCCTCAGGCTCAGGCTGTACAAAAAAACCAGAATGGCCAAACCGGCGCCGGCAACGCTGGGTATCAGATACAGCCGCAGCTTCGATGAGAAAGGGTCCCGCCGATCCGGCGCAGGCGCAGGCGCTTCGCCCGCCGGGGAAACTCCGCCATCGACCTCCCCGCCCGGCCGGGATCGATTTTCAGCCATTACCGATTTTGATATGCCCTCGAATGTCAAATCCACCACGGCGTCCGTCGCAAGACCCGATCCCATGATCTTGTATCCGTCTTCGGTTTTTTCCACCGACAGCGTTTTCGACGTCAGGCGGTCGACCGGCGGGGCGAAGGAAACCATGAGGCGCGTCGGGTAGAAGATCTTTTTTTCCAGCAAAAGGCGGTCATCCTGAACGGGAAGGAGATAGGCGTAGGAAAACGTGTTCTTGCCCGGATGAAGATGCCGTTTGACCAGGATATGATCCGCCCGGATTTCGTATTCTTCGGGATCGAGCGGGCGGTTCGTCTCCGCGCCCGGCATCATCGACGGAACCGGCACGGGAGAAACTTCCAGCGCGCCCGACGGCACCGAGAGCCGCGCCGTTCCGGAGGGGTCTTGAAACGGTTCTTTTCCGCCGTTCTCAATCACCACAATTTCCTGAATGCCGCAGACGGTCCGGCCCTGATGTTCGGCAAACTGGAACAACAGATGGTTCTGCCGGACCGACAGATCCGGAGCCGCGCTCGCGCGCGTGGCCACCCCGACGGGACCCAGCGCCAAAAGGGCGGCCAGAATCACGCCCGCGCACAATTTGTTCATGCCTCACCCGCTTTGCTTTTGAGTTCCACCGCCAGATCCTCTACGGTCTTGCGGCGGATCGTTTCGTAATCCTCTGCCGAGAGTTTGCCCGCGGCATAATCAAATTCGATTTCCCGGACCGCCGCGGCCGCGCGTTCAGATGGATCAGAAACGGCGCCTATCCCCGTGTCCACCAGTTTCGGCGGCCGGGACCGAAAGGCGGCCAGGAGATACCACACACATCCGGCCGACGACGCCATCACGAACCATTCGATGAGTTCCATTTCTTCATCCTCTCTTCCGCCCGGCGAATATCCCGATCTGTGAGCCCCGGCACTCTCGCTGCCGGCCGGCGCCATCGCCGGACCAGGGCCGCGGCGATCAGCACGCCCAGCCCGATCGCCAGCGGAGGCAGCAGATACGCCACCAGACCGAACCCGCGGGCGGGCGGGGAAGCCAGAACGGCCGGGCCGTATTTTTCAACGAACTTTTCCCGGACGCCATCGGCCGTCAGACCTGACTGTAACAGCGTCGCCACCTCATTTTTGTATCCGGCCGCGTCCGAACACTCACACACCTCCAGGGCTTTCCCGCACTGGTCCGGACAGGGACACATGAACTCGGGGACCATATCATCCATAGACACCGCCCACGAGCCGGAGGCGATACCGACCACCCACACCGCAACGAACAGGGATTTCATTTGTGCTTCCCAATCGGCGGCCATAGACAGATGATCGCGCCCATGAGCAATACCCCGCCGCCCAGCCAGACCCAGGTCACCATCGGATTCACATAAACTTGCAACGTCACTTCGCCTGACTCCGTCCACGCGGCCAGGACCACATAGAAATCATACCCGAGGCGGCTGATAAGACCGGTTTCCGTATGCGGCTGCTCGGTTTTTTCATACAACCGTTTCTCCGTGACGATCCGGCCCAGCGGCACGCCGCCGCTCACGACGTCCAGCGTCGCCTGGACAAATTCCGCGTTCGGCAATCGGCCTTCCGTCAGACCGAGAAACCGCAGGTCGAACCGGTCGACCCGGGCCGATTGGCCCGGCGACAGCCGGATTTCCTGCTGGATCTGATATCCGGAAGACACGACAATTCCAAGCGCCGTGATGGCGAATCCGGCGTGAACGATATAGCCGCCGTATCGTCGCCGGTTTTTTCCGATCAGGGAACCCAACGCCGCCAACGCGCCCTCGCCAGTCGACGCCGATCGGGCGCGGGAATCCCGCGCAAATTCCAGGATCAAACACGACAGCACAAAAACAATGCAGCCGATTCCGGCCGGAGCTTTCAGACCCCGGATGCCCCAGAATTCGAAAATCCCGATCGTGACGAGGGCGGCGGCGATCGGCAGGGAAAAATTTCGAATCAAATGAGACGCGGTCGCCTTGCGCCAGGAAATCGTCGGGCCGACGCCCGTGAGAACCAGGAGAATCAAAAAAAGCGGGATGGTGACTTTGTTGAAAAACGCCGGCCCCACGCTGATCCGGCTTCCCTTGACCATCTCGTACACCGTCGGAAACATCGTCCCGAACAAAATGGCGAACGCCAGTCCCAGCAAGACGACATTGTTGAACAGAAAAACCGCCTCCCGCGACAAATAGGACTCGATCCGGTTCTCCGATCTCAGCGCACGGTACCTCCAGCCGATGAGACCGGCGCCAAGGGCGGCGACGGAGACGATAAACGCCAGAAACATCCCGCCCAGCACCGGCTGGCGGGCAAATGAGTGGACCGAAGCCACCACGCCGCTGCGGGTCATGTAGGTTCCAAAAATCGTGAGGAGAAATGTCAGGAGGATCAGCGTCATATTCCAGATTTTAAGCATCCCGCGGCGTTCCTGGATCATCACGGAATGGAGAAACGCCGTCGCCGTCAGCCACGGGATGAGAGACGCGTTTTCAACCGGATCCCATGCCCAGTATCCGCCCCAGCCCAGTTCATCATACGCCCACCGCCCGCCCAGGAGAATGCCGATCGCGAGGATGGTCCATGAGAAAATCGTCCAGACACGGCATTTTTTGATCCAGCCCTCGTCCAGCCTGCCGACGATCAGGGCGCCCATCGCGCAGGCGAACGGGATCGTCATGCCGACGAATCCGGTATAGAGCATCGGCGGATGAATCGCCATGGCCGGATGCTGAAGGAGAGGATTTAAGCCGTTGCCGTCCGGCGGCACCGGCCAGAGCCGGACGAACGGATCGGAGGCGAAATTCACGATCGACAGAAAAAAATGCTGGACACCCAGAAGAACCAGACCCGTCGAATGATACGGAAGGTCCCCGCGGTCCGCGCGGTGGACCCACAGATAGGCGGACGAATATACGGACAGCACGAACAGCCAGAAAAGCTGCGATCCCTCCTGGCCCGCCCAGAGGGCCGTGAGGCAGTATCCGAGCGGAAGCTGCCGGGACGAATACGATGCGACGTATCGAATCGAAAAATCGTGCGCGAAAAACGCCCAGACCAGCGAGATCGTCGCCGTGGCGATCAGCGCCGCCGACAACACCAGCGCGCGGCGCTGCGCTTCCAGAAAAAATTCGGACCGCTTCCAGATGCCGTAGAGCCCGGCAAGCATTCCCGCGCTGACAACCGCCAGATCAAACCGGATCGCCCATTCACCCAGATACGTCACCGACCGGCGCCTCGTTCCAGCGGTTCTTCCGGCCGGTTACGATTTCTGTGTCGCGGTCGCGACGCCGACTTCATACTTCGATGGACATTTCGCCTGCAGCAAAACGGCATTGAACTGGCGCGAGGACGGATCGAATGTTCCCTCCACAACCGCCTGGGCGCCCTCCCGGAACGCGTCCGGCCGGACGCCACGGTACTCAACCCTCACCGTGTCGCCCTGTTCATCGATCAGGGCAAACGTAACCGAGATGTCGCCCGGACCGTCCAACTCCACGCCGCCCATCGCCACCTTTCCCGCCACCCGCACAAACCGGCCGGAGGCGCCCGGCAGATCGGCGGCGGAGACATAGGGCAGCTGAAAATCGGAGATCGACGTGACGACCAGATATCCAATCACGCCGACCGCGAGAATGATCCAGATCCCGATTCGAATACCTCCGCGCGGGCGCCTCTCTGACGAATCCACATCCATAGGCGCATCCTAACTCAGCATGCTCAAAGTTCAAAGAATGCGGCGCAACATATGAAAAGATTGAAAAAAATTCACCGCAGAGGCGCAGAGATGTCGCAGAGCTGACGCGGAGGATGGGGAAGGTTTGAGCATCCGTCATTTCAAAACCCCTCAAAAAAATCTTTCTCCGCGTGAACTCCGCGTCCTCTGCGGTAAAAAAAATCCCTTTTTCACGGGGCGCGCGGCCGTTACAGGTGATTGCAGTGTTTTGCGGGGAGACCTTGAAGAGCGTGCGATTGTTTGTCACACTGGCGTCTATTCTATGGCAAAGTTGATCTATGTGGTGGACGATGAGGCCGCCGTGGTTGAACTGGTTAAGGAATCGTTGAAGGGTTCCGCGTACGAGGTCGAGGGGTTTCTGGACGGGGAGAGCATGATTAAAACTCTCGCTAAGAAAATCCCCAGCCTCATTCTCCTCGATATCAAACTTCCAGGAATGGACGGCTACAAAATCTGCAAAATGCTCAAGTCCAATCCGAATATGGCTGAACTCAAAGTCTGCTTCATCAGCGCGAAGACTACCCCCGATGATGTCCGCAAGGGCATGCAGGTCGGCGCGGACGAATACTTCACCAAACCCTTCTCCGGGTCTCAGCTCGCCCTCAAAGTCCGTGAATTGATCGGAAAATAACCAATATCCATTCCACGCCGCGCATATATATATGGAGAGAACGTCGGTCAAAAAGTTTTGACCTTTGGCGTGGAATATTGGCAACAGGAGGGTTTGGGTTGATCTGTCTGACCGGATTTGGATTTGGGCTGTCGGTGTCTGCGTCGGCCGCAGACACAGCCGCAGCGACAAGCTTTCAGATGTCGAACGGACTAAAAGTAATCGTCCGGGAAAAACGGGGGCATCCGGTCGCCACGGTCCAGGTATGGTACAGGGTCGGAAGCCGGAACGAGCGGGTGGGAATCCGGGGCATCGCGCATTTGTTCGAGCACATGATGTTCCGGGGAAGCGACAAATTCGGGCCGGAGGAACACAGCCGGCTGATCCAGAGCGTGGGCGGGTACGACAACGCGTTTACCGCCGAGGACATGACGGTCTACCACCAGACTCTTCCGGCCAAACATCTGGAACTGCCCTTTCGGCTGGAATCCGACCGGATGCGAGGTTTGAAACTGGACAGCGGAATATTGGAGACGGAACGGGAAGTGGTCAAGGAGGAATTCCGGCAGTCGCTCAATAATCCGTTCAGCCTGGCCTACATCGAATTCCGAAAACGCCTCTTTCCCGGCCACCCTTACGCATGGACGCCTCTGGGCGACATGGAGGACCTGGACAAAATATCGATCGATGATTGTCTCGATTTCTACAGAACCCATTACGCTCCCGACAACGCCGTCCTCATCGTCTGCGGCGATGTCTCGGCTCCCCAGGTGAAAACCTTCGCCGAAACTTATTTCGGCCCTCTTAAACCCAGCCGCCGGACGGCGCCGGACGACAAATCCTCGCCAACCGTTCCCGGACGGTTGAATGATAAGCGGATCGCCCTCAAACTCAATCTCGAATTGCCCGTCGTCACGCTCGCCTATCATATCCCGCCCGCATCCCACGAGGACATTCCGGCGCTGGAAGTCCTCACCGCCATTTTGTCCGAGGGGGAAAGCTCGCGGCTGTACCGGAAGATGGTGCGGGAAAGCAAGCTGGCGGTGCATGCGATGGGATTTACGCTCCTGCAAAAAGATCCCGGACTGTACGGTGTGGGAGCGGCGTACCTGCCGAACCGCCGGAGCGCGCAGGTGGAATCGAAACTGCGGGAGGAGGTGTCCCGCGTGATCCGGGACGGTGTCACGGCGGAGGAACTTCAAAAGGCGGTCAACCAGACCCTCGCGGACAACATCTTCGGATCCTATTCCGCCGATCATCTCGCCCAGGGACTGGGCGAGTCGGAACTCCTCGAAGGCGATTTTCACCGCTTCGAGACCGTGTTGGACCGGTACCGCGCGCTCACACCCGAGGGTTTGCGGGCGACGGCGGCGAAATATCTTTCGGTGGACCGGGAGATTGTTCTGCTGGCCGAGCCGCAGAAGACGAACTGGCTGTATGTCGTGTTGGGGATTCTCAAATCGATCGGCGATTCGATCCGGGAGATGTACGTCACCGTCCTTAGCTGGTTTCGCTAGAGCATGGAGGGTCTGTGCCGGCGATTGCCATCCATGGCAGCGGTTCGCCGGCCTGGAGAATTATTGAACCGCAAGCTATTATCCGGTCTTTTATGGGCACTGCTGGGCACAAACGGGGTGGATATGCCGATCGCGAGCGCTGACATCATCTCAAAAACCCTTCCGAACGGGTTCCGGGTTGTGGTCATTCCGGATCACGAACAGCCGGCGGTGTTTCTCCGGGTACTCCTGCCGCGCGGTCAGAACGACGCGCCGCCGGGCCGGACGGGACTGGCCGATCTGACGGCGGAACTGACGTTGAAAGGCGCCGGCAGCCGGGACGCGGCCGAGATGGCGGAACTGGTGGATCACATGGGCGCCGAACTGATCGCGGACGCCGATGCCGAATATACGGTCATGGGCTGCAATTGCCTCGCCGATCAATTGGACACGGCACTCACCATTCTCCATGATGTCGTTTTCGAACCTCGATTTGACCCGCGTGAATTTTCCCTCCTCAAAGACCAGACTCTCGCGGAAATCAAGGCCAGAAAATCCAACCCCTCGTACCTGGCGGCCATCCGGCTTTCGCCGGCGGTGTATGGACCAGACTCGCCGCAGGGGAAAGTCAAAACCGAGGAGACCGTCAACGCGATCCGGATGGAGGACGTCCGCGCATTTCATCAAACCCTCCTTCAGGCGCAGGGAGCCATCGCCCTCTGCATCGGCGACGTCCAGCCGGACAGCGCGGCCGAACGGCTCGGTCAGATGTTCGGTTCCGTCAAGCCGGGCAGTCCGCCAAGCATTCCGTTCGGCATTCCTTCGTCCAGAGCGGCGGACCAGGTCATCGAGGTTGAAAAGGAGGACCTGACCCAGACCACCGTCCTCATCGGGAAACCCGGGCCGGGCCGGCTGGAGACTGATTTTTATTCGACCCTGGTGTCCAACTACGTCCTTGGCGCCGGCGGATTCGTGTCCCGCCTTATGGCGGCGGTCCGCAGCAGGGGCGGCAAGACCTATGGAATCCGCAGCGGGATCGCCATGACGGCGACATCGGATCTCTTCGACGTCAAATTCACCACCCGCAACGAAGAACTTATCCCCAGCCTCCAGATCACCCTCGACGTCCTCAACCGCTACGCCGCGGAAGGGCCGACCGACCAGGAGGTGGCGGAGGCGAAGGAATTTTACAAGGGATATTTTTTCCTTCAGACCGAAACCCCGGGTCAGCGCGCGGCCAAACTTCTGGTCTACCTTTTTTACGGACTCGGGTTCGACGAGTACCACCGTTATCCCGACCGGGTCGACGCGGTCACCCGGGCCGGCGCCCACGAGAGCGCCAGACGGCATTTCTCCTCAGACAATCTCACCTTCTGCCTGGTCGGACCGAAAGCGGTGACCCGTGGAGCGAAGGAGTGGCTGGCTAAGAGCCGGATCAAAAACGGCCGATAACATGGGGAGAATGAAGTCGTTGAGGCTGTTGATCGCGCTGGCCTGTACGGTTGCGGCGGGCGATTCCGCCGGTCACGCGCAGACTCTGTTCCGAAAATGGGAACTCACCATGTCCGATGTCCAGGCGCTCAGCCGCGTCGCGGCGGTCAGGGGCGATCGGCTCCACGACGCCCAGGGCAGCGTCCGGGTGGGAGGGATTCTCTCCACTCGACAGAAGTCCGGGCCCAGCCCCAAACAACTTTTTTTCGACATGGATTTCACTACGACCCTCCTGCGGGGCACCGAATACGACCCCGATTTCCTCCGGGTCGCCATCGCGGCCGGATACCGGCACCGGCGGGAAGACCGGGTCATCGACTTTTACGCGGAACATCTGCGCCGGATGAATACGGACCGGCTCGGCCGGCGTGACGCTAATTTTTTCGGAGTGGGCGTTGCCGATCCCGAATTTGATCTGCGCCGGTTCGGCTCGCGAAGACGGCTCCATGGCCGGGTCGCCGGCGGCGGGCTGGTGAATGAAAGCGGATTCAAGGGAGATGTCCGGTACCTCGCGATGGTCCGGTACGATTACAGCGAATTTTCCGGCCGGTTCGGTGATCTGGCGCTGGCCAAGGGGCAGATTTTTTTTGAAGGCCAAATCGACGCCATCGACGCCCCCGGGGGACTCATGGCCGACGTGGAGGGCGGCATCCGGTTTCTCTTTTTTCCCGGCGCCGATAACTCGCTGTCCATCTCGGCAAAATATTACGATTCCAACAATCCCTTCGGCCATGGAGACGACGGCATCCGGATTGATCTGGATCTGGAGGGCAAACACGCGGGGGAGGTGTTCAATTATTTTCTGGGCAATACCTCCGGCGAAATCGTCACGGGATTCCGCGGCGAGGACGTCGCGACGGAACTCCAGGCCGATTTCGACCTGGTGCGCGCGCCCTGCCGCGGCCGGTCATACCTGATCGTTCTCGACAGTCTCCAGCGGACGACGTGGGGCAACCTGAACATGGTGGAATACAATATCCAGGGCGGAATCGAGACGGTGATCGATCCTTCCCTGCCCAGGCTGAGCCGCCACCTGAAGGGGTTTATCTCCGGTTTGTACCTTGACCACCGGTCAACCCACGGACTGGACAGAAACCTCGGCGAAAGAAATTACAACATCGTCCGGCTCGGCGTCAAAACTCCGGGCTGGGACGCCGGCCGGGAAAAGGAGACGGCCCGCGGCATCGCGGCGCATTTTTCGATCGGCAACTATATTGAGAATTCATTCAAGAAATCGAGGAATTGGGACGCCCGGGCGGGGATCAGACTCGACGGGAAATCCCGCGCGTTCAAGACATGGGAGATCATTCCCTATGCGAAAGGCACGCTGAGAAACGCCACCAACCACGGCCGGCGCGAGGAACTCACGGGAGAACTGGGATTCCGGTTCAACGGCCATTCGATTTTCGCCCGCTGGAACCAGGACGCCTTTTATCATGAGGGCGGCCTTGCGGGTGTGGCCATGCGGTTTTAGAAAACACGGAAACGGAAAGCGCCTCGGAAAGTTTGACGGGCACAAGCGGGCCTCGGGAACCTGCTGGGCCCGACCGCCGGGAACTGTGGGCGTGGGCATTCTATGATTTCGCCAACAGCCCGTTCGCCACGAGCATTCTCGCGGTGGTGTTCAACGTCTATTTCGCCGGTGTCGTCGCGTCGGCCGCGCCGGTCAAGGGAGTCACGCTCTGGTCCATTCTTGTTGCAACGTCCACTCTCATCTCGGCCGGGCTGTCGCCCTACCTCGGCGCCGTGGCCGATCTGACCGGCCGACGCAAGTGGGGATTGACGGTCACGGCGATCGCCGGCGCATCCGCAACGTCTTCGCTCGTCATCGCCGCGCCCGGGACATGGATTCTCACTTCGGCTCTGTTTGTCGTCGCATCCGTCTGTTTTACCCTCTCCCTCACTTTTTATTCCTCCTTCCTGAACGACCTGTCGACCCGGTCAACCATCGGCTGGGTGTCGGGATTTGGATGGGCGATCGGGTACCTGGGCGGAGGGTTGTGCCTGGCGATCAACCTGGTCATGATCCGTTTCCCGGAGACATTCCATATCCCTCTCGATTCCCATTGGCCGATCCGGCTGACGTTTCTAAGCGTGGGCGCATGGTGGATGATCTTCACGGTTCCTGTTTTGATATTTCTGCGGGAACCCCCGGGGCCGCCCCGCGCGACGGCACGGACCGGCTCTATATGGAGGGAGGCATGGAAACGCGTCCTCGTTACGATCCGGGAGGCGCGGCGATTGCGAAAAAATCTGTTCCGGTTTCTGATCAGCTACATGCTCTACAACGATGTGATCGAAACCGTGATCGTCGTCGCCGCTATCTTCGCCTCCTCGGAACTCCGCATGTCCCAGTCGGACATCGTCTCGTGTTTTCTCCTGATCCAGTTCGTCGCTTTCGCCGGCGCCCTGGGGTTTGGCCGCGCGGCGGACCGCTGGTCCAACATCCGGACGATCCAGGCCGCGATCGCGGCCTGGGCGGTCGTCCTGGTCTGGACCGTGTTCATGACCCGGCCGGAGGAATTCTGGGCCGCGGGCTGCGTGATCGGGCTGATTCTGGGCGGCACGCAGGCGATATCGCGAAGTTTTTTTGGCCGGATGATTCCGGAAGACGAGAAGGCGCAGTTCTACGGCTTTTACGGATTGTCCGGAAAAATTTCCGCGGCTGCCGGGCCGCTCCTTTTCGGACTGGTCCACGAATGGACCTCGAGTTTTCGTTGGGCCATTGTGTCACTGACGATACTGCTCATGTTCGGTTTCCTGATCCTGACCGGCGTGGAGGAACCGGATGCTGACGGCCGCTAACCTCATCACGGTCTTTCGCATCGCGCTGGTGCCGGCGTTCGTCGTCGCGTTCATGTACATGTCCGATGGACCGTCGATCCTCCGCTGGGCCGTATTTTTCATTTTTACCGGCGCGGCGATTCTCGACGCCGTGGATGGATGGGTCGCGCGCGCCTTCAACCAGAAAACCCAGCTCGGCGCGTTTCTCGATCCACTCGCCGACAAACTCCTCATGACAATGGCGTATATCCTCTCAGTCAAGTATGGTATGCCGCTGTATGTGACGATTCTGGTTGTCAGTAGAGACATGCTGATCGTCATGGGGTGGGCGTCTCTGCATTATTTCGAGCGCGACGCCCGGATCCAGCCGTTGTGGATCAGCAAATTCAACACCACCTGCCAGTTCGTCACCGCTATTTTGGTGCTGCTCGATATCGCCCTGACCGGACACGCCGCGGCCGGCGTGCCGCAGGGACTGCTCCAGGCCGCCTGGATCATCACGGTCGGAACGACCCTGACGTCCGGCGGCGCGTGTTTCGCGGAGTGGTACAAACGCATGGGAGGATTCACCCGTGGGTGATCGCGCCAATCTGGATCGATGGATCGCCGCCGTGGTCTCCGCGGCGATCGTCTACGCCGCCCGACCGGTCCTCACGCCGCTTCTTTGCTCATTTCTGGCGGCGTTCATGATCGAGCCGGTCGTCCGACGGCTGGCGGACCGCGTCGGCCGAACCGCCGCGGTCGCCGCCACGCTCTCGGCCCTGCTGATCCTCCTGTGCGTCCTTCTCATCTTTCTGGTTCCGTATGTCGTCGGCGAAAGCGTTCAGGCCGCGGAATCGATCCAGCAGAACATATCGGCCCTGAACGCCACTCTCCACCGATATCTGGATCTGCTGCCGCCGGAGATAACCGAGCGCGTGGCGGAATCGATTTCCGATTTCAGCGGCAAGATCATTGCCTGGGCCGCGAACATGATCGGCGCCGGATTCGGGCTGGTCAGCGGCGTTGCGGCGGCGGTGTCGCGCGGTTTGCTGTTTCTGATCGGATTCGTGTTTCTGATGCTCGATTTCCCGATGCTTAAGCCCGGCCTGATCAACCTCCTCGCCCGGTGCGGATGTGGGCCGAATCGGATCGGGCAAATCGATGGATTTCTCGAGGAATCGGACACGATCCTCCGCTCCTTTTTCCGCGGCCAGATTCTCTATGCGGCCGCTATCGGCGCATTGACCGCCATCGGCCTATTCGCCGTCCGGCTGCCCTATGCCGTGACCATCGGAATATCGGTCGGGATCCTGTCTCTGGTCCCCTACGCCGGCGTCGCGGCCGGACTCCTGGTGGCCCTCGGCGTTTCCATCTACACCCATGAAACGCTTATCCATCTCGTCCTCACATCGGCCGTATTTGGGCTGGTTCAATTCGTCGACGCCGTTTACCTCACGCCCAAATTGCTCGGCGGCGCGGTCGGCCTCCATCCCCTGCTGGCGGTGGTGGCTCTTCTGGCGTTTTCGCATCTCTTTGGATTCTTCGGGCTCCTCCTCGCCATTCCACTGGCCGCCATGACACTCGCCGCCCTTCATCGACTTCTCGTCGCGCCCGGCAGTGGCGCGCGATAGACCCGCCCGACACGGCCGGCCTTGGACGCGGATGCCGCGGATGCCGGGATATGAATCAACCGATCATCCTCATCGTCGGCCGGCCGAACGTCGGAAAATCGACCTTGTTTAACAGGCTGGTGGGCAAGGCCGCCGCGGTGGTATTCGACCGGCCGGGAGTGACGCGGGACCTCCTGGAGGCCGACCTGGCCGTTCGGGGCGAAACGGTTCGCGTGATGGACAGCGCGGGCTGGCCGTATCCCGGCGACGATCCGCGCCTTTCCGCCGCAATCAACCGGACCGTCGAGCGGGCGTTAAAGAAATCCACAATGATTCTCTGGGTCGTTGACGGAACTGCCGGCCGGACCGGGGCTGAGGACTTATTCGCCGAACGGCTCCGGCCTTACCGGAATAAGACCGTCCTGGTCATCAACAAACTCGACGAGCTCGAACGGCCCGAAACGCGCTGGGCTGACTCCGAATTCGCGGGTCTGCCCTGGAACGAGTCCTTCGCGCTTTCCGCCAAACACGGCCGCGGCATCGCCGATCTGCTCGATCGGTTCGAATCAAAACTGGCCGCGCATACCGACTCGGCCGCGCGGGATGAGCCGGTCGGCGAATCGCCGTCGGACGAGCTTCGCCTGACCATCCTGGGGCGGCCCAACGTCGGCAAATCCACTCTCGTCAATTTCATTCTCAAACAGGACCGCATGGTCGTCTCCGACAAACCGGGCACCACCCGGGACGCCGTCGAAAGCCGGTTCCGATTCGACAGCCGGACCATCCGCATCGTCGACACGGCCGGCGTGCGGAGAATCGATCGAATCGAGGACGGGCTGGAACGCACCATCTCCCGGATCGCGCTCCAATCCGGCCAGTCGGCCGACCTCACCATTGTCCTCATGGACATCTCCCACGGTCTGGTCGAACAGGATCTGCGGCTTCTCACATTCCTCTGGCGCCGGGGGGTCTCCACCATCGCCGCGGCAAACAAATGGGATCTCGTTCCCGATCGGTCCGCCGATGACGCCGGCAGCCTTGAGAAGGCGTTTCGAAAAAAAGCCCACGAAGCCTCTGAGGTCCCCTTCATCCTGATTTCCGCCAAAACCGGGCATGGCATACCCCGCCTCATTCAGATGGCCGAGCGCATTCATGCAACCGCTCATCGCGCCATCCGAACGTCCGAATTGAACCGGCACCTTCAATCCTGGTCCACCGAACTGCCCACCGGACTATTCCGGGGCAAGGCCGGGAAACTCAAATACGCCGTGCAGACCGGGAAGGCGCCGATCCGGTTTAAAATTTTCGTCAATGATCCAGACGCCTTTCGACCGCAAGCGATGCGATACCTCATCCGGCGGTTTCGGGATTCGCTCGACCTGCGTCAGGTCCCGGTTTTACTTGAACTCGTCGCCTCCTCATGACCTCCCTGGCGGCCGGGATGGTGATCGGTTATCTCTGCGGGAGTCTTCTGCCGGGATACTGGATCGGCAAATTGTTTTTCGGAAAGGATCTTCAGCGGGAGGGCAGCGGCAATATCGGCGCCACAAACGCCTTTCGCGTCCTGGGCCCGGCCGTCGGTCTTTTCGTGCTGCTCCTCGACGTCGCCAAGGGAATGCTCGCCGTCTGGATATCCAGTCGCATCGGGGCGGTGACGGCCCTTGCGGGTCTGGCCGCCATGATCGGTCACTCCTTCTCGCCGTTTTTGAAATTCCGGGGCGGCAAGGGCGTCGCCACCGGACTGGGGGTGTTTCTGTCCCTCGCCGTCACCCCCACTCTTATCGCGCTGGGTACCTTTGCGCTGGTCCTCCTCGCAACCCGCCGGGTCGCGCCCGCCTCATGCATCGCGGGGCTCTCACTGGGTGGATCCATCCTCAAGTACGCTCAGGATCCGGTCCTCATCGCCGTCGCGGAACTCGCGGTCGTCCTGATTCTGGTTCGACACCGCCCCAATATTCAGCGGCTCCTTCGCGGGGAAGAACCGAGACTGTTCTGATCCCATGAACGCCCGCACGGTTACCATTGTCGGCGCTGGAAGCTGGGGGACAACCCTCGCGATCCGCTTGGCGCGAAGGACGGCGAAACTCAGGACCGGGCGGGTGATTCTGTATGAGTTTTTTCCGGATGTGGCGCGGGAGATGAAACATCGGCGGACCAACCGGCTTTTTCTGCCCGGATTTCGATTTCCGAGATCGCTCGAAATATCCAATAATCTTAAAGACTGCTTCCGGCAATCCGGGCTGCTGTTTAATGCCGTGCCGACGCAATTCATCCGGAACGTCTGGTCGACCCTGGACCCGGGGGCAGACATCTGGCGGGATCAGTGCCTGGTGAATGTATCGAAGGGCATCGAAATCAAAACCGGCCGCACAATTTCCCAGCTTTTCCGTGAACTCATCCCGAGTCTTGACCAGACTCGGTACGCGGTCCTGTCCGGGCCGTCGCACGCCGAGGAGGTCATCCGGGATATTCCGACGGCGGCGGTTGTGGCCGGGTCCGGGACTTTGCCCAAACAGATCCAGCAGTTCGTGTCCGACCGGACGTTCCGGCTCTATACCAACGAGGACGTGATCGGCGTGGAGATGGGAGGCGCGCTCAAAAATTGCATCGCCATCGCCGCCGGTATCTGCGTCGGCCTCGGATTCGGCGACAATACCCTGGCTGCCATTCTCACCCGGGGTCTGGCTGAAATCACGCGGCTCGGCGTCGCCTGCGGCGCTCGGCGCGATACCTTCGCCGGGCTGGCCGGGTTGGGTGACCTGGTGGTGACGTGCGCCAGCCGGCACAGTCGGAACCGGCGGTTTGGAGAACTCCTGGCCGGGGGCCGAAGCCGGCAGTGGATCGAGAAAAACCACCGGTTCGTGGCCGAAGGTGTCGCAACCTCAACCGCCGCCGTCCGGCTGGCCCGCCGGGAGCGGGTGGAAATACCGATCATCGAGGAAGTCCATCGAATTCTATACCGCCGCAAAAGTGTCCGGCGGGCGGTCGAGTCCCTCCTGGCCCGGCCGTTCCGAATGGAGAGAGTGTAGATGGAGAAAATAAAAATCGGCCGGAAGCCGGCGGCAGGCAGGCAGGCCGTCCTCCAAAAAATAAAGACGCTCGGACTGACCCAGGCGGAAGCCGAATCAGCGATCGAGTTGATCCTTGGAAGCATTTCGGACGGCCTGGTCGAAGACGGGAAAGTCGTTTGCAGCGGATTTGGAACTTTTTCCGTCAGGGTCCACCGGCCACGAATGATCAAAATGCCGGGCCAGGTCCCGCGAAAAATTCCCGCCAGATGCAAAATTCGATTTAAATCGAGTCCAACCGTATTCCGAAATTGCCGATAAGGCAGGTATGGATCGACCTCTTGTTTCGGTCATCACGCCGGCCTACAACCGCAAATGGCGGGTGCTGACGGCGATCGAAAGCGTTTTGAGGCAGACCGCCGGCCGGATCGAACACATCATTGTCGATGATGGATCCACCGATGGAACGGGGCAGGTCATCGAGCGCGTCTACGCCGGCGCGCTGGCCGACGGCCGGCTGCGGTATCACCGGCAGCCCAACCGCGGGCCGGGCGCGGCAAGAAACACGGCGCTGGAATTGGCCAGGGGAGACTTCGTGACCTACCTCGATTCCGACGATCTCTTCTCCAGCAACCACGTGGCGGCCCTCCTGACTCCATTTCAGATGGACGGATCGGGCGTCGGCGTCACCTATGCGGGGTTCATCGAAGAATGGAGAGATGCCCGGGACCAGGTCACGCGGCGGAACGTCGAGCCTCTGCGTGAGTTTCATCCGGTGGAAATCCGGATGAAAAGCCGGATCCCGATCATGGTCATGCATCGCCGGGAACTCGTCGACCGCATCGGTCTTTTCGACACGGACCGGTTGGGATTGGAAGACTGGGATTTTCTTGTGCGCCTCTCCGAGGTCACCCTCTTTCGATGGGTCCCGGCCATCACCGCCCTCTGGATCCACCGGGAGGCCGAGCCCTCCCTGACAGCCAGTCTCTCCGGCCGGCAGAGGGATTTGAAATACATGAAAGTCTTAAAGGGCGCGATCCGAAGAGAACTCGATGGAAAAATCCAGGTCGATGAACTGCTGGAGGGACTCCGCATATTCAACGAAGCCCTCCTCGGCCCCGTCGTCGCGGCGGCGGCCGGCCGGCCCGCGGCCGATGGCCGGACAGAAGTGGTCGACATCTCCTTTCAGCGAATTCGCCAGGGAGAACTGGACAGTCTCCTCGAACTCATCAAATCCCGGTTCCTGACCTCCCACCTCGGCGTCCAGATCCGCATGGCCTTCGACAACACCGAAACCGTCGCCATCGAATGGATCTCAAAATTAAATCAGATGCTCGCCGCACGCGGCCAAATCCCCATCCTCATCCAGACCCCGTAAATGGGGCCGGGTATTGACATTGATGACATTGCCGTTCTTGATGATTGTCAGATCGGGGAATGAATGCCTGGCGAATCAGGGAGTTTGACCGCCCGGGGCGATTGTTTCAAAAGAAATTCAATCAGCCGGCCGATCACCGGCGCCGCGACGGTTCCTCCGTGTCCCGCGGCCTCCTTCATGACCACCGCCGCATATCGCCTGTCTGCCATCTCGAAATAACACAGAAACCATCCGTGATCCTCCGGTTCCACGCCCACCTGATCCACAACCTGCCTCGACGCGCGCTGAACCGTGCCCGTCTTGCCGTAAATCATCACCGGCATCGGCCTCCGACCGCTGTCCCGGCCGGCGCGGGTCCCCGTTCCGCTGAGGACCACTTCCCGAAGCGCCGTGCGGACCCATGCCAGGGACGTGTCGGATACCGTGAGGGTTCCCCGGACACGAACGCCGTCCCCGACAGCGGCGCCGGGCAGGACCTCGCCGGTGGCGGTACGGATCGACTCCACCAGATACGGACGATAGAGCGCACCCCCGTTGAACAGACTCGCCATGACGCAGACCTGCTGGAGCGGCGTGACCAGGACAAATCCCTGGCCGATGCTCATGTTCACATCGTCGCCACGCGTCCAGGCTTCCTTCAGACGATTCTGCTTCCACGACGGATTCGGTAGAATCCCGGCGGGCTCGCCTGACAGAATCACTCCGGTTCGCTCGCCCAGTTTGAACATCCGGCCCGCCGGTTCCATCCGGTCGACTCCGAGAACCAGACCGAGATTATAAAAGAAGACATTGCACGAATGGGTCAGGGCCGGGATCAGCGCGATGCGGCCGTGGCCCTGTTTTTTCCAGCACTCGGCAACGCGGTTGCCCAGCCGGAAATGTCCGCCGCAGTAATACGTGGTTCCGGGATGAGCCAGCCCCGCCTCGGCGGCGGCGAGAAAATTGATCGTCTTGTAGGTCGATCCCGGCGGGAATGCGCTCTGGACCGCGCGATTGAAAAAGGGATGATCGGGATTGGCCTGAAGATTCCGGATATAAACCAAATCCGTCGTCACCAGCCGGTTGGGATTGAACGCCGGCCGGGAAAACAGGGCGCGGATCGCTCCGGAACCTGCATCCATCACGATGCCAAATCCGTTGGAATCGCCGAACGCGTCCTCAAACGCCTTCGTCATCTCCAGGTCCAGCGTCAGCTGGATCGTCGATCCCGTCATGGGCGCTACGGACGGCAACTCCACAAGCTCCCGGCGAAGCCGGCCCTGCGCGTCGACTTCCTCCCATGTCCAGCCGTCCCGGCCGCGCAGGTAGGGCTCCAGGATCTCCTCAATCCCGGCGCGGCCGATCAGACTCCCCATCCGGTAATTCGCGCCGAAGGACGAGCCCAAGGACGCTCTGAAAGATGCGCTGAAAGACGCATCCCGCTCCATGTCCTCCTTTGAAACTTCATTCACATATCCCAGCGCGTGCGACAGGACTTCTCCGCCCGGATACCATCGGCTGAGCCGCTTTTGAAACCGCGCTTCCGGCCAGCGCCATATATTTTCGCCTAGTATCACCGTCTGGGTCTCGGTGAGATTCTGATGGATCGCCACCGGCTGGTAGGCGTAGGTTTTTTTCAGTTCGGAAAAATAGGCGGCCCGAAGCCGCCCGGGCCGGATGGAGATCAGGGGGCCTATCTCCGCGCAC
>CAZHRJ010000053.1:0-18352 GCA_964534765.1 uncultured bacterium | reverse complement strand
AGATGACCGGCTCGGTGATCTGGTGGGTGGTGGAGGTGAGAAGGGCGTAGGCGATCAAGGACAATGAAACAATGAGCAACGCGCCAATGAGCAATTTCCAACGGAAGCGGCTCATGACCGAAGGGAATCCCCGGGGTACCCGACCGGAGGGCGGGTCGGGTGTGCCGACAGTCCCCCCGGAATTTGTGATTGGTGATTTGTGATTTCCAATTTGTGATTCCAATCACAAATCACAAATCGGGAATCACAAATCACAAATGATCTTCCATGTAAAAAGCGCCCCTCGCCCGTCGAAGGGTGCAAGGGGTTCGTTATGACGCAACATCAAACAAATGGGGGAAAAAGCTGTGGGACGGAGAAGAATGGATTGCAAATCCGGCGTGCCAACTGTGGACGAACTAACGGCTGGCTGGCTGAGACCCCCTAAGCCCCAAATTCGCACTATCGTATGTATCATAGCCTGATAATGGTCGGAGTGTGCTTCAGCGGGGGGTGAAAGTCAATCGAATTTTTTGTCCGTTTTTTTGTCCGCTTCGCGCTAATCATCGGCGGCTTACGGATATTCGCGGAATCCCTCCATCCTCGCGGCCGCCGCGCGGATATGGCAGAGTCACCCCATGGGCGGTGATCCGACATCGGGACACTCACTGGCGGCGTTCGTACCCGAACATACTCGGCGGGGTCACGTCAGTCCCGTTGAGATTCTTGATGGGATGTTTTTGTTTGCGGACATTTCCGGATTTACCGCGCTCTTCGAGGCGGCCGCGGCGGCGGGGTCGGAGGGGACGGAGCAGGCGACGCGGACATTGAACCTGTGTTTTTCGCGGTTTATTGAAGCGATCGAAACGGGTGGGGGATCCATTCTCAAGTTCGGCGGTGACGCGATTCTGGCGTATGTGCCGGGCGGGGACGATTCCTGCCGCGCCGGAGTCTGGATTTCCACTCGGATTCTTCAAAGTATTCGGGAAACCGGACAGACAGAAATCGGGAAAAAGATAATACGGATGGGTGTCAAAGTGGCCGTGCATCGCGGCCGCGGGCTGGGCGTCACCGCGAGCCTGGGCGCCGGCCGGCTGGAGTACGTGCCGCTGGGAACTGTGTTTGAAGAGCTGGCGGCGATAGAGGATGTATCCGAGCGCGGGCAAATTGTCGCGTCAAGGATCACCGCCAAGCTGGCCGGCGGGCGGTGGATTGGTCACTCCGGACATTTTTGTCAGTTGAAGCAATTTCCGGCCGGCGTCGGAGACTCCGGCACTTGGGGCGTCGGAGACACTGATCCGGCGCACATTCCATTGAAGACTGAGAAAGTCCTGAGCCGGGACATCCCTGTCGAGGAGGGTGACCGGTACCGGGCATACGTGCCGGACGCGGTGGCCGACCGGATTGAGAGGCTGGGCGCCGGCGGAGCGGCGTGGCTGTGCGAACACCGGTATGTGACGCCCATTTTCACGGAAATCCGCGGCCTGGTTCCCATGGCCGAATCGGCGATCCGGTCAGAATCCTGGGATACGGTGCTATCCTTTCTTTCCGGGAAATTGACCCTGCTGCGCGATGAGATGAGGCGGCATGGAGGGATATTTGCCCGGACCGACATCGCCGCTCATGGGTTGAAGGTCATCGGTCTCTTTGGGGTGTCTGCCGTGCTGGAACGGCAGGACACGGCCGCCATCGAGGCGGCGATAGCGTTCAGGGACCGGATCGGGAAGATGCGAAAGAATACGAAGATGGGGATTGCCGCCGGGAAATCGTTCGCTTGTCTGGTGGGGAGCGACCGGCGGTGTGATTTCACGGTGATTGGCGACGTCATGAACACAAGCGCGCGACTGATGGCGGCGGCGCCATGGGGCGAGGTGCTGTGTCTTCGTTCCATGACGGCCCGGACCTGGGGACGATTTCGGACATCCCCCTGCAAAATCGTGGCCAAGGGCAAGCGACTCCCGATCGACGCCTCGCTGGTTCACGGCCGGGCCACCGGGCCGATGACCGCCGGAGGTTTCTCCAAAACCTCGCTCATCGGCCGGAATGCGGAGCGAGACGAGATCCTGAATTTTTTTTCGAAAGCCCGGCAGGGGTCCTGCGGGCGCCTCGCGCTGATCGCCGAGGCGGGGGTGGGCAAGACGACGCTCCTGGAATGGAGTGTTGAACGATGGGCCGAACGGGGAGGCCGGATTTTGAAAGGCGCGTGCCTGCCGCACGAAACGGGCGACGCTTTTTTGCCATGGCGGTCGATCATCGGCCGTATGCTGAGATTGCCCGATCCGTGGACTGAACAGAGAGCCCTGGACCTGCTGAGGACCGACCATGCCGATCATGCCGACGGCATCGCCTCCATTCTGGGCCTTCCGGTCGGAACGGGCGACGGGAAACTGCTTCGGCGCATGCGCCTGGAGGCGGTGCGCTATCTGATCCGGCGCGAACGTGAACCGATGCTTTTGATCATCGAGGACCTGCACTGGGCGCCGCCCGACAGTCTGACGATTCTGGACGATCTCGACGAGGCCGGTTGGACAATACCTGTGATGACGACGGCCCGGCCGGCTCACATTGTTGGCCGGAACGCCGGCGTTCGGAAACTGATGATCGGGCCATTTACGGTTGAGGAAACAAAACGCATGGCCGAGGATATGCTGGGAGATCGGCCCCTGCAATCACGGCAGATCGAGGAAATCCACGCGAGAGCGGGAGGCAATCCCCTTTATATTTCCGAAATATTCCGGATGATGGTCGAGCGGGATGGTTGGACCGGGATCCCGGACACTGTCCAGGCCGCGATTTTATGCCGGACGGACCGGCTGGCGGAATTTGACCGGAAGATTCTTCGAGCGGCAGCGGTCTTTGGCCTGATCTTCGAGCCTGACCTTTTATCCGACCTGCCCAACCTCGGCCAAAATCAGGACGACACCCGGCGGGCGCTTGAGACGCTGACCGAGGGAGGATTTGTGGAGTCACAGCCTCCCGTCTATTGCTTCCATCACGAGACCATCCAAAACGCCGTCTATGAATCGATGTCCCACCAGTTGAGATCGGAGCTGCACCGGCAAATCGGGCGGGAAGGGGAGCGGCTGGGAAAAGAGGCCTGGTGGCTGGCACATCATTTTGAAGCCGGGAAGGATGACGAGCGGGCGGTGTTGTACCACGAGCGCGCGGCGGCGGACGCAAGCAAATCCCGGATGCACGAGTCGGTGCGGTTTCACTCAAGCCGCGCGCTGGACCTTATCGGTCGAACGGCCGCTTCGCGGCGGGATCAGCGTCAAAGAGGATCGGTCCTCAGAAAAATCAGGGGCAAGGCGCTCAAACAATTGGGCCTTTACGGACTGGCCATTCGGGACTACCGGGAGGCGGAAAAGTCCGCGGAAGCTCGGACAAAAGTCGATGCGGCCAATTTCATCAGTTCATGTCAGCGGCTGATGGGCCGGCACCCGGATTCTCTAAAGACCGGCCTCCGGGCGCTTCGCATCGCCGGAAAAACGGGCCTCACAGGATCCCGGAAGGATATCCTGAACACCATCGCGACGACCTACTGGTATCAGGGTCGGTATGGGAAATGCATTCGATATGCCGATGAGGCCAACGAGATCGAGCGACAGTCCGCCGATGAGCCTGCGGGCGCGGGATTATTTTTGGCGGGAAACGCCCATGTGAAACTGGGCCGTATTGCGGAGGCGAGAGGGGCATTTCAAACTCTTCTGGAAATCGCGGAGAGACAAACTCACGAAGGAAGCACAGCCTATGCCCTGCACGGATTGGGCTACTGCGAATTGATCTCGGGGAATTTTGGATTGGCGATCACACGGCATCGGCGAGGGTACGAGGTGCGAAAAAAACTGGGCGAACCGCGGGCGCTGGCGTATTCGACTCTGAACATGGCTGAGTGCTATATCGAGATGGGTCTGGCGCCGCTTGCCCAGCCGTTTCTTCGAATGGGCGCCGACACCGTATCGCGAATCGAGGACACAAACCTCCAGTCGGATCTGGATCGAATTTGCGGGCTTTATGAATTGTCCATGGGCCGGCCGATCCATGCACTGGATCGGTTTCGGAGGGCGCACGACCTTGCCTGTAAACTTGGATTTTTCGAAATGAAGGTCAAATCCATCCTGGGCGCGGCGCGCTGCCATATGGCGATCGGCGATATCAGCGACGCCCGACGGTGGGGAAAACGTCTGATGCGTCTGGCGCAGTCCGCCCGAATGGCCGACATGACTATTTGGGCGGACTGTCTGGCCGTGATGGCGGATCAGAGGGACCGGCCGGGGGAAAGAATCCGCCGGTGCCGCATGATATCGGATCGGGCTACTGCCTGGCAGATGCTGCCGCTGGCGATGAGAATTTCAGGAGTGATGTCGGCGATCGAAAAAGGTCCCGCACAGCGGGAACACAGGCGCCGGACAGGAATGTCCCAGTGCCGGAATGGGCAGGGATGTCCAAATTCCGGCCGACGGACAGAAGACCTCCTGAACCGATTGGCCGAGAGTCTAACGGACCGTGAACTCAGGCGGAGGTTCCGGCTCCGATGGGACGCCGTTGTCGAGAGCGGCTCACATTCCGTTCTCGCGTGGGCGGCGATTTAGCCGGCGGATCGATTCGAGACGGTATTTGGGAGATGTCCAGGTTGATATGCAAATCGATGGCCCGGGATTTCAAATATTTTCTGAACCGGGCAAGGACAGGATTCAACCGCGCTGCGCGCGAGTGCCGGGACTCGAGCCGCGCGATCGCCGGCCCGGAAACGATCACATCCCGTATGCCGGCGGCGACTGCCGGTTCACACGCTTTTCGAATTTCTCCGAAATCGGGTGTTATGGAATCCGGCATGGACAGGACCGCCACTTCCGGATAGAGCTCAAGTTGAATGCCCGGCACGGGGACGGCGGGTCGACCAATGGCCATGACAAACTTCTTGAGGTGCAGCGAGTCCACATGCGGATCCTGCCGAAGATCCCGCAACCACTTATCGGATTCGTCCTGCCGGCCGAGTTCACGCAACGACTGGGCCAGGCGAATTCTGGCAAGGATCAATGCCGACGGACAGGGACGTCCCAGTGCCGGAATGGACAGGGATGTCCCAATTCCGGCCGACGGGACGGCGGCGATGCTGACCTGAAAAGCCCTCAGAGCCTGACGCGGCCGATCGTTCCACCAGAATGCGAGGCCTCTGTAGAATTCTTCGATGCCCTTGTGGGGTTCGCGTTCCGATTCGGCGGTTTGACGCACCGGGAGATGAAGCGCGCGAGCGGTGACGCAGTCGATTTCCGCGACCGGCAAACCATCAACCGTTCGGACCGGGATCAAGTCTTTCAGCGCGTCGCTGACGAGAATTTTATGCCGGAAATCGGGGCAGACCGCCCGGGGCAATCCTGCCAGACCGCGGGCCATCGACCAGAGATTCGGATACTTGCGGGAGAACGCTCGGACCGGATACGACTGAACGGATGCCATGCGTTTTATTCGGCGCGCGTGGGCGGCAAGCTCCGACCATCCGCCAGGCGGAAGACCGGCCCAGACCCATACGGAACGGAGCGCATCGTAAGGAGTGATGGGGACGGTTTTTGAAAGAAATAATTCCTCACTCGTCATCGCGGTTGCCGCCGCGGACGGCTGGGGCCCGCCCCGGACCGATGCCGCGGTCAGGATCGCGGCCCGCACCTCCGCGGCTGCGGAGCATTTTTCAGCCACGCGATTGGTTTCATCGATCCATTCCGGATTGAATCCATAGCCTCGAACCCGCCATTCCGGGGCGAGATAAAAACACGCGGCGGGATATCGGTATCCGGATTTTCGTTTATCTTTTGTTTTGAGCAGACAGTCATGGGAAATCCAGTCGGCCGGGCCGAGATAATGAGAATCGACGGTCTGCACGATCCGCCGGCCGGCGCGGCCCGAAAAGAGGGCGACCGCCCGGTTGATTTCCGGCTGTTCGGCCAGAGGATGGGCGGAAACCTCCCCATAAAAATCCTCGTCGAACAGATCGTTGAATCGCAAAAAGAGGTCCTCGGCCACATCCCAGAGGCCAAGTGTGACCGGCCGGCCGACCGGTCCACCGACACAGGCGGTGGTGCAGATGAGGCCGCGGTGAAATTGCTCGATCATCGGCAAGGTCAGCGCCGGAAACCGCCCGATGACGAGGTTATGTGTCCAGGCCCACCGCTGAAGGCGAACAAGGTTTTGATAGCCTTCGATATTTTTTGCGATGAGCACCAGATGGCAGAGTCGCGGATATCCATCCGGATAGGGCGGCAGGCCGGCGTCCAGATAGGCTTCCACTCCAAGGAGCGGCTCAACTCCGGATGGGGACGTCCCTGGGCCAAAATGACGTGGAATCAGGGCCGGAAAATGGCTCCTGAGACTTCCGTGATCGGTAATCGCCATCGCCCGCTGACCATCCGCGCGAACCGCCAGGAGGGCCTGATCCAGTTTCAGAATCGAGTCGGCGACGGAGGATTCCGTATGAAGATGCAAGTGCGTGAACACGGTCAAAACCACACACGCAGGGATAATTCCGGGCCGGCCAATCGGTCGCCGGAAATCTTCAAACGCCGGTACCCCAGCTTGTACTCGACCCGTCCCATGTGAACTCCGACGCTCGGCGCGATTTCGGACAGGGTCGACGCGCCGATGCCGGTGGTGATTCCCACATCCAGGTTGATCTGAATGGGCCGATGAAACCATCGAACCCGGTACGCCCATTTGACGCCGCGGTTGACATTCCGGCCGTCGATCGTCTGAATCCCAACTCCGGCACGGAAATCCAGAACGTCTCTTGCGGCAAAGGCAAACGTTAAAAGCCCCTCGCCCAGGGACAGAATCTCGGTCCGGTTCTTCAACCGCTCCTCAAATTTGCTGTACGCTCCCTCAAACGCGAATCGGCGCCAGAAATTTAAGATGACGTCGCCGCGAGGCGCATAAATATTCCCTGATATCCGCTGCAGGGATATATTGGAATTCACCATCCACGACCGGCCGTCCCTCCGGGTGCACCCCTCGGCGCCGGCGGCAAAGGGATAGGCCGAAAACCCGATCGGTTCGCGATAATCGTCGTCCAGGAGGTAGTAAGGCCCCGCGAACGGCACGGCCACGGCGAGGAAAGCAAGGTCGCCCCACAGAAGATCATCTCCATCCTGTCCAACCCAATCCGGCACAGGCTCGCCCGGATGATCCCGTTTCCAGTCTTCGCGATCGGCCCGGCGGCGGCGCTCATTCTCCACCGTCCTGTCTTCACTTGTCGCGTCTTCGGGCGGTTTTTCTTTTGGCCTGCCGATCTTGTCTTCGACCTTCCGAAGCGTGCTGTCGTCCTGCCGGAGGTCGGCCAGGGCGTCTTCCCGGTCCAACATCGGACCGATGACGCAAAGACACGCAACAACCGAAACCGCTACCCGCCGACATCCAGAGCCGATCACCATAGAGATCCATCACTACCACATCATCGAAAACTTGAATATGACCGCCCGCTGTGGTTCCATGACCCCGCATGCGCGTTACGGTCGCAAAGTTCGCCGTCGTTCTTCTTTGCCTGACTCTTCTATCGGGGTGTCTGCATTCGGAGAAAACCGAGTCCCGCCTGGTCCTGACGCCGGCCGGCGGGGAAATCCATGTCACCTACTCCGGCTGGAAATCGGATGAGACCGATCCGGAAAAAATCAAGAAGGATTTTGAGGATCTGGTCGAGAAATTCGCCACTCCCCAATACGAAAAGGACCTCTCCGACCAGGGCATTTACCTTCTCGACAAGAAAATCTACCTGCGCACCGACGGAAAAATAAACTCCGAATACCGCGGACTGGTCACCCAGTACGCGTTGGAACACAATCTTGGACTGCGCCGGTCCAACGGCGAGCGGATATTCGTTCAGGAGATGGGGATGGGCGCCAAAGTCACATCGAACGGAAAAATTCTATCAACGGAAAAAAACACCCTGATCGTCTGGCCGGAGTCGGCCGACACCCTGACCCTGTCGGTTGTTTACGACGATGTCATCAAACTGAAAGACACTCTGCTGCCTCTCTACAAAGCCTGGGAAAAGAAATAAACCCCTGATATGACCGACCGGCCGCAGGACCGGCCGCAGGACCGGCCGACGACGGATCGGCGCGGCGCGACCACCGGTCCTCCGACGGGCCGGCCGGAGGCGTCTTTTCAGATCAGCCAGCTCGGTAAATATCGCATCAGCCGAAAACTTGGCGTCGGCGCTTCCGCCACCGTTTGAAATGAATCCGGGCGAACCGATCGGCGAGTACCGTTTAATCGCGCGGATCGCGCATGGCGGGATGGGGGAAGTATGGGAAGCGGAAGGGCCAAAGGGCAGGGTCGCGATCAAACTCATTCCGGAATTCCTGATGACCGATCCGGCGCTGGTTGACCGATTGGAGCGCGAAGCCAAGGCGTTGAATCGGATCGACCATCGCGGGATCGTCCGCATCTTCGAGTTCGGTCAGGCCGCCGGAAGGGCCTACCTGGCGATGGAGCTTCTAAAAGGCGAGACCCTGGCCAGCCGGCTTGCGAGGGAGTCGCCGCTTCCGGTCAAGGAGGCAGAGCGAATCGTAACGGATCTGGCTGAAGCGCTGATCCATATCCACCGCCGTGGTGTGATCCACCGTGATTTGAAGCCCGAAAACATATTTCTGACGGAGTCCGGATGCGTGAAACTGATCGATCTTGGCGTGGCAAAAATTCTGGACGAGGCATCATTGACGGTAACGGGGTCGCATTTCGGAACGCCGGCGTACATGTCACCGGAGTCATTTCGGGATTCGAAACAGGTGACGGCCGCGGCGGATGTGTGGTCGATGGGCGTCATACTCTACGAGGCGGTGACCGGGCATCTCCCGTTTCCGGGCACGACGGCGGCGTCGATCATCGCGAAGATTTCAGACACCAACATCACGCCGCAGTCCCCCACACGCCTTCGGGCGGAAATTCCGGAAAAACTGGCCGGGATCATCGGTCAGTGCCTTGATCGGCAGGCGGCCATGCGTCCAAGCGCATCGCGTCTGGCACTATCCATGAGCGGCCGGCCGAAATCGGCGTGCATGGCTGAAATAGATTCAGAGCACATCGTTTACAATCAACCGAAGGAGGTCAGTTTCATGAAGTATCTCGGATTCTTCTTGATTGCCATGGGAGTCGCCGGGTGTCTGACGATCGAAGGCATTGATCTCACCATCCTGATTGCGCCAAGCGCCCTGGCGATCATTATTCTGGGCGCCTTTGGCGGCGCTCTAACGGTCTACAGTTGGGGTGAAATTGGCGGCGCCATATCGGCCATCTTCAAAAATGACGCCTATGAGTCCAGGGAGGCCGCGGAGGATCATGCCCGCATCTTCGCCACTCTTTCCCGGTCAGCCATGGTGTCGATGTGGATCAGTGTGATCGTCGGAGCCATGCATATTCTGGAGGCGTTTACCGAAATGACAAGCCTTTCCCAGATCGGCCGGCTGGCGGGCGGAGTGGCGCTGGCGCTTCTAGGCCCCATCTGGGGGGTTTTGATCGCCTATTTTGTATTCGACCCACTTCGCAGTATGGTAGAACGCCGGGGCGGTCAGACGGCATTCCTGAACATTCAGACCCGCCCACAGGATCATTTCGGCGCTCTTGGGATATTTCTCTTCGCGGTCGGCGTCTGGATGTTATGCAAGATAGAGAATGTACGCATGAGCTGGAATTTTTTTTCGCCAAGCACTCTGGTGCTGATCTTGCCGCTCGCCTTTGGTGCCACCCTGGTGACGTTTCGGCCAACGGAGATCGGCGGCGCGTTCAGCGCCTTTTTTCGAGGCAGTCCCGGTCACCGATCGCGGGAATCCCTGATGGAGGGCGTCCAGATTTTCCGGCTTCTATCCCGTTACACGCTGGCCGCGGTCTGGATCGGACTTTGCATTGGAGCGATTCATATTCTTGGAGGATATGAGGAGACCATTCAGAAATACGGCTGGGCGCGGGGGACGATCCGTACTATGGGATGGTTTTCTTTCGCCCTGGCCGCGCCACTCCTGGGATACCTCCTGTCGAGCTTTGTGTTCACGGCGATGCGGCATAACCTGGAACGTAAGGCCGGCGGGGTGGCGGTTTAAGAAATGACCGACTTTCGCATCCGGGTCCTGGATGGACACGAATCGAATTTCGAATGCCCCGTTGGCGACGTTCTCTCCATCGGCCGCATGGCCGAAAATGATCTGGCGCTCAGCCACGCGTCCGTGTCCCGCCGGCACGCGCGGATCATCCGGCGGGGCGGCGGTCTTTTCATCGAGGACCTGGAATCAGCGCACGGCACGAGCGTGAACGGTGAGCGGGTCAAGACGCGGGAGATCAAATCAGGCGATCTGATCGGCATCGGCCCCGTGTCCCTCCGGGTGGTCGGCGACGCGGCCGACCCGGCGGGCGACGGCACAGCGTCGGACGTGCTGTTTGTTCAGTCCACTACCGATCATTCCCGGGCGTCCCTGCCGCTGATTCAAAAATCATCAACCAAGGATCCCGCAGCTCAGGCGGCCCGATTCGAGGCGTTGCTCCAGATTGGCCTGTCGCTTCAGGGCGAACGCGAGATCCGAAGGCTGCTCGAACGACTCGCGCGCATGCTGATCGACACGATGGAGGTGGACCGATGCGGAATTTTTCTGCGCGGGAAATCGGAACCTGAAATCGTTTTTTCCAGATCAGGCGCCGAATCGGCCGACTCGCTCCCCTTTTCCCGCACGATTCTTCGGCGAGCCATGGAGCAGGGCCTTGCGCTGGTCACGGCTGACGCGGGCCGGGACGCCCGGCTGGCCGGAGCGTCGCTGGCCGCGGGATCGATCCGATCCGCGATGGTCGCGCCCCTGTCGGGCCGCGAACGGGTGTTGGGTGCGGTCGTTGTCGAAAACCGGGGCAAGGTCGGCGTGTTCGACGCGGAGGATCTCCGGCTCCTGGTCGTGCTGGCCAATCTCGCGGGGACGGCGATCGAAAACGTGAACCTGATCGACGAGGTTCGCCGGGAAACGGAGGAACGCGCCGCGCTATCCAGATTTTTTTCTCCAACCGTGGCCGAGGAAGTCCGCCGGCGCGGTCTTTCGGAGGGTCTTCGAGGCGATCGGCGGGAGATCACCGTGCTGTTCACCGACATCCGCGGTTTTACAAGCCTTTCCGAAACCCTGCCGCCGGACGATCTCCTGGAAAGTCTCAATCACGCACTCGCCGAAAAAACCCGGGCTCTCTTCGCCGAAAACGGTACCATCGACAAATTCACCGGCGACGGCGTCCTCGCTTTTTTCGGCGCGCCCATCGCTCAGGATGACCACGCCGCCCGCGCCATCCGCGCGGCCCGACAGATACTCGCCGCCTGCCGGAACCTCAAAACCCGGTCCGGACTGGCCCTCCCGGTCGGCATCGGCATCGCCACCGGCATCGCATCCGTGGGTCCGGTCGGATCGATCGGCCGGATGGAATATACCGTGATCGGGGATGTGGTGAACATCGCGGCCCGGCTGGTCGCGAAGGCGTGCGGCGGGGAAATTTTGCTGACGGAGGAAACCGTGAAGGCGGCCGCCATGGGCGGCGCGCAGGATGTCGAGCGGCTCGGCGAGTGGCGGGTCAGAGGCCGCGCGGGAGAACTCCAAGTCTGCCGGCTCCGGTAAGACTTCGGGATTTTTCAGCGAGGGCGATGAGTCGAGTCAGCACGCGCGCCGCGGTGATGGCCGCGTAAGCGGGCCCGGCGGGCGGGCAAAGCTCGACGACATCCCCGGCCAGAAACGTCCGGCCTTCGAATAAAAACGCCAGCACCTCCGAGAACTAGTCCCACGAAAGTCCCCCGGGTTCCGGATTCGTCGCGGCGGGCATGATCCCCAGATCCAGCACATCCACATCGATCGAAATATAGACGTCCCGCTCGATCTCCCCCAACTTCATTTTCCACGATCCGTTCCGGATGTCTTCCGGAAAAATGAGCCGGGCGCCCGCGGCGCGGTGTTCCGGCAACAGACTCCGAAGCCCCACCACCGTCGCGTCAATGCCCATCTCGACCACCCGGCGGGTCGAGCAGGCATGGCTCCAGGGATTGCCATCGAAGGACTCCCGAAGATCGCTGTGGGCGTCAAACACCACCACTGAAAATTGCTTGTCCGCGCGCCCGGCCGCCAGAGCCTCGACGAGTGGAACCAGAAGCGTGTGTTCACCGCCGATGCCGATCGGAATCGCTCCTCGACGATACACACCCAATGCCGCGGCCCGCACGCGATCCAGATACGCGCGCGGGCGCTCGCCTTTTTTGGGCATCATCGGCGGACGGGTCTGATAGGCCAGTTTCTCCAGATTCCAATCGACCGTCTCATCGTACCACTCGATCGACTGGGACGCGTCCAGGATCGCCGCGGGCGCCTTGCGGCTGCCCGGCCGGGATGACCCGGAGTCAAAGGGCAGGGGCAGAAGGACGTAACTGGGATTTTTTGAAGGAGAGATTTCGAGGAAGTCGGGGATCCTGGCGGGAAAGGACTTCACGGAATCAGGATCGCGGCGGCCAGTACCGTCGTCCACCGGCCCTGCCGGTCGCCCTCGGCGTCGCTGGCGACGCTCATCGTGCGGCCCAGTTTCGGCCCGCGGTCTTTGGGATTGATCCGCCACCGGAATCCATGTCCGCCCTTGGGTTTGGAATATTTGATTTCCTTTTCCCCCATCACCGTCGCCAGCATGTTGGCCGCGAGAACTTCCGCGTACAGCCCCGCTTCCCGCGCGGTCTGGCCGTTCGAATGATGTTCCGAGAGATACCCGTACTGGCTTGGATCGCGTGGAATGGCCAGCCCGTTGGCGGCGGCGATCAGCCGGCCGGGCTCGTTGGTTTCATTCTTGCTCAACACCACATGAAGAATCTGGCCCTCGCGCAACATCAGGCTGCCCTTGTCGCGGCTGATGAGCTGGCAGTGAGGCGGGAAGATGCTGGAGACGCAGATGATATTGAACGGCCCGATTCCCGCGTCCCGGAGCGCCTCCTCGAAACTGGCCAGTTTTTCCCTGTGAATTCCCCGGCCCTTCGTCAGAAATATTTTTGTGGGTACGTACATGGTCGTCCTTTCGCGCCGCGCTCTCTAGATCAACTGAGACAAAGGCACATTAATTCTGTCAACGGTAAACTTCAATTTGTGCCGCGTGGTTTTGGGATTGAATACTTTGTTCGAGCGGCCCATGTCAATGACCTGCTGTTTGGACAGCGATTCGAGTCCCGACTCCGGGCGTGCCTCCACGGTGATGAGGGCATCGTCGAAATAATCGATGAGGAGAGCCGGGACTTTTTTGGCGCCCATCGAAAGCAGGGCGTTATAGCGGTGATGGCCGTCGAGGATGACGAGGGATTTTTCATCGACAACGACGGGGATGTCGACACACTGTTCCCGGGTGATGATGGCGAGGACCTTTTCGAGCCGTTCCGGTATGATTTGCTCGTGCTGGCGCAGGCTGTCGATGGGGACGATTTCAATCCGGTAGGGCATTGAATTGCGCGCTCATTCTCCGTGTCTCCCGCGATCCGTCGGTTAGTCGATGGCCTTGGTCGCCAGGCGGTAATAGGCCAGCGCCGTTTCCAGATCGCCGGTCTCCTCCCAGTACTCGCCCAGCCGAAAATAAAACTCATACAGATGCGGACTCTGACTCTTCTCAGCCACCGGCCGGTGGCCCATCAGAAATTCCAGCGCCGGCCGCACGCCCTTGGATGACCGGAGGCCCTCCGCCTGATGAATCGCCGCCGCTACGATGTCCCCCTCCGGCGCGCCGGGCCGCGCCGACGGCGCTGACAACGCCGATGCGACGGATACGGCCCGGGCCGGCGGCACGGAGGTCAGGGTCAGGGTGTGAGGGGCCGGTTTCTGAAGGGAGGATATAATTTTTGAGGAGACCACCTGCCCCGATGGGACGCGGGAGGTCACCGATCCGGTTTTCGGATCGATCGTGTACGCATAGTCTTCGGTCAGGACGTGGATGCCGTCCGGCGCCAAAAGCGGCGTGCCGGTCACGGGGAAAACCGATTGAGGGCGCCCATCGGGACTGAGGAGCGCCGCCATCTGCGATGCCGGATCAAATCCGACCAATAGCCCGTCCAGAGTCCGGTAGAATACCGAATAGACCAGAGACGGCATCGCGGGCGCCGGAGCCGGCGCAGGCCGGGCGGCGGCCTTTGGCCGCTCCTCAGGTGGCGGCTCCATCCTGGGAATCAACTTCCCCTCGGTCCAGCCATCGCCAATCCGCTTCGACCCGTCGGGCGGAGGAGACGCCGCAGAGATCCGCGGATCGGTAATCGGCCGCAGGCCCGGCGCCGGGAGCGGGGAATTGGGACTGAGGGGTGAAGCGGCGGGCGCGGGTGCCAAGGTGCGGCTGGATTTGGCCAGATTTGCGAAAACATCTTGAAATTCGGGATCGACGAGGTCAAACAGGGATTCGGGCGCGCGCATTTCGAGGACGTAGATGTCGCCATCGAGGAGAAAATCGTAAGACCGGATTTTGAACGGCAATTCCTCATAAGCGCCGGACTTTTTGTAAACGCCCACGTTTGTCCGGCCAAATCTCTGGTCGGCCCGAAGGTCCGTCGAGACCCGGCTCCATCCGAGGTCCTCGCGAAGGCTCGACAGAAACTGGTCCGGTGACATCGACCCGGGGTTGTACTTCCAGATGGAAAGTGTCGCGGTGGGATTCGACGCCAGGTGGGCCTTGAGGAGTTCCGGACCCGCTTCCTCAATCGGTTTCCATTTGTCCGATATAGAAACCACCAGCGGTCCACGGAGATGATCCACCGCAAAAACCGGTGAGAGGGAACAGATCCATGCCACACACATCAGACGCCACATACAAACCCATTCAACCATACCAAATCCATCCTGAAAAGAGAAAATTGGGTTCGCAGACGCTGACTGTTCCCAATCACGCCGAACTCGATACCGGTACATGTCGTGTGATCCTACGCCAGGCGTCAAAATATGTCTCCATCGAAGAATTGACTCCATTTTTTTATACTGAATAATCCGCGGGGCAGGGAACTACACACACCCCAAATGGGTGCGCCCTGCCGGGCGCACAAAAAAAACCCGTCCACCGGAAAACCGGCGGACGGGCCTTAAGAGCTTATGTAAACCTGGGCTGCTTAGAACGACACCCCAACCGCAACCGTCAGAGCATCGGCGTCGGCTTTCCTGTTGTCCGTCGCCGTGCTGGCCGGGTTGCTGAATCCGTTGCCGTCCTCATCGAAGGACGACCACTCGGCCTTGACCATGGCATTGTCAGCCAGTTTGTAACCGGCCGCAATCGTCCACAGCTCCGGATCGCCAAGGTTGTTGGCTACACCGGACACTGTGTAGTCAGGCTCAATCCGGTTCCAGCGGCCTGCCACATAGGAGTTCTCGTCGAAGTTGTATCGACCCTGAACTCCCCAGTAGTCATATTCCCGATTCCCAGCGGTCACCGTCGCGGCGCTGCCGGTATCGGCGTCAATGTTGCCCCACATGGCCATCAGATATCCCTGGCCGTAGTCGTACTTGGCGGAGAGCTCCCACATGTCGCGCTCATAACCGCCGACAACATCGTTCGTGAACACCAAACCAGCAAGATTCCCGTTGTTATTGTTGGCGTTGATGTTCTGAACCAGGAAGGCACTTCCGACGTTCAGAGGATCCTGTTCGCCGTCCTTCCGATTGTCGCTTGTGTAGTAGCTGGCCTGCATCGTCAGGTTCTCCATCACGCCGACTTCGGCGCGGATCGCCCACGCCAAGTCGTCGTTTGAACGCGAGCCGTTGCTCGATCCGGACGGATTACCGTCGGTGACGTCGCCACCGTTCAACACAGCCAATTCCCACGCCAGCGGGGTGCTCGTCTGACCCATATCAAAGGAGCCCGAGATGGAAAGACCATCGTCGCCCCCATTGATGTCGAGCAAACTGTTGGTGATGAAATCGTTCTTCATGTCATCGCCGTTGTTGGTCCGCATCATGTACTCCCAACCATACGGGATGTCGATCGTACCGACTTTGAGGTCAAACCCACTGCCCATAAAATCCTTCAGGGTCAGATAGGCGCGAAGCATTTCCACAGAGTCGTTCAGTGCGCCAAAATTGCCACCAGTACCGCCAACAGGCGTGTTGGAGGTGTTCACACCGTTGAACACACCGACGCCGCCGGCACGCTGATTTTCCGAGCTCCAGTCATTGGAAGCCCAGAACTTGGCGGTCACGGAAATCTTATCCGAGACTTCGCCGTTGACATACAGATTGACCCGAGGGTCATTAAAATTGAAATCCTCGTCCAGAACGCCGGCCGTCGTGTCAAAATCGATGTCCTGCGCGCTCAGGAGCGCTGCGCCCGTGATTTCGATCTTCGCTTCCGACATGATCGGAAGGGCGAAGACGAAAGCGACGAGAGCGGTTAATACAAGAAGACCTTTTTTCATGGAGTGAACTCCCCCTTTGCCGTTAAGGTCCAAAGTGTTCTCGCTTTCATATTGGGTGTATATCACAAGTTCGACCGGGCCACGTGTCAACCGCCAAGCGGTCAAACCCTCCAAGGCCCGTGAAACTCTTCTCTATCAGGTACACACACCAAATTCCCTTACATGTACGGGCAGATCACCTGATCCGCCCCCACGCCGGACGACACCCAATGGTTGTCTTGGGCGCCCGTCCCGCGCTGTCTGACTTGCTTGCTAAAACTCAAATCAGCTTTTGAGTTCCTATTCATCTATGAAACAGCCTCTCCAACAGACCGCCAAGTCCCGACCCGTACCGCGGACGGACACATCGGCCCTTTGAAGATATTAGGGCAGTGTAACGAAATTAGGGGGTCTTGTCAAGAAATATTTTCAAAAAATTTGGACAGCCGGGCAAGACCCTTTTCGATGTCTTTTTCGGACACCGCGTAGGACAACCGAAGACAGGTGGGCGCGCCAAACCCGACGCCGGATACGACCGCGACGAGCTGGTCGGAGAGGATGGAGAGGGAAAGGTCATCGGCGTTCTTGAAATGAGACAGATGGGCGGAGACGTCCGGAAACACATAAAACGCCCCCGCCGGCTGCGGGCATACCACGCCCGGAATCCCGCCGAGGAGCGACAAAATCAGGTCCCGGCGCTTGCGGAACGTATCCACCATCGGCCGGACATCCTGATCTCCCCGGCGAAGAGCCACCAGCGCCGCCGCCTGGGCGATCGAGGTCGGATTGGACGTCTCATGGCTCTGGATCCGGCCCATCGCGGCGATGATGTCTTTTGGCCCAGCGGCGTACCCGATCCGCCAGCCGGTCATGGCATAGGATTTGGATACCCCGTTCACCGTAACCGTCCTATTATATATGGAGAGGCCAAAAGCCGCTGGAGAGGCGTGAGGCAGGCCATAAATGAGTTTTTCGTATATTTCGTCAGAAACGATCAACATCCCGGCGTGGTCCGCTATCTCGCACAGTTTCCGGAGATGATCCGGCGGGTAGACCGCCCCGGTCGGGTTGCTCGGCGAATTGAGAACCAGGACCTTGGGTTTTCCGGTGCCCTTCTTCAATGCCGCTTCCAACTTTTCCGGCGACAGCAAAAATCCCTCCCTCGGCGTCGTCTCAACATACACCGGGCCGCCACCGGCGAGTTTGACCTGCTCGGGATAGCTCACCCAGTAGGGAGTGGGGATCAGAACCGTGTCTCCGGGGTCGAGGACGGCCTGAAAAAAAGTGTAGAGGACATGTTTGGCGCCGACGCCGACGATAATTTGTTCCGGCGAATAGTCGATCTGATTATCCTTCTTAAATTTTTCGCTGATGGCCTTGCGAAGCTCCACTGTGCCGGCGGCGGGAGTGTATTTGGTCTGTCCGTTTCGGATGGCGGCGATGCCGGCCTCCTTGATGGGATCGGGCGTATCGAAGTCCGGCTCGCCCGCCGTGAACGACACGATATCCCTGCCCTCGGCTTTCAGGGCCTTGGCCATGGCATCCATGGCAAGGGTGGGCGACCCGGCGCAATTCAGGGCGCGCTGGGAAATCATAAAAGATTTACCGCAGAGGCGCGGAGATGACGCAGAGCTGACGCAGAGATAAAATAAAACATTTTTATAGGTTCCATACGATTCGTTTTATGCCCTCGCGCAAACTGATGACGTTGAAATTCAGCAACAGACACAGCTTCTTACTGGATAATTTGAGATATGTCAAACATTGGGCCATATGAATTTCTTCGACATGATCCACACTCTTCAGCTCAACGATGACCTTATCCCGGACAATCAAATCCATGCGAAAATGACTATTCAATACAACTCCCTTGTACACCACCGGTACTTCGACCTGCCGCTGATAAGAAATTTCACGCAACCCCATTTCTTTACATAGTTCCCGGTGAAAAAGTGCGCTTTTCATAAAACATTTTGACGAAAATAT
>CAZHRJ010000052.1:0-18367 GCA_964534765.1 uncultured bacterium | reverse complement strand
CCCAGCCCGCGGACGGCCACGAGACGACCGTGCCGACCTTCCTGGTGGTGTGGAGCGCGGTGAGCGACAGCGTGGGTGTGGACAGTTATGGGATCGAGGTATCGCGGCTGACGACGTTCGCTGCAATGGCCTTTACCGACACGATCGACGCAGTCCTGACCACCGACACGATCACGGGACTCTACAACGACACCTACTACTGGCGTGTCCGGGCGATCGACGATCTGGGCAACGGCGGGTCCTACTCGCCGACTCGCGGATTCGTGGTCGATACAACGGTCGAAATGGTGGCCGCGCTCCAGCCGGCGGACGGCCACGAGACCACAGCCATCAATTTCCTGGTGGTGTGGATGGCGGTGGGTGGCGACAGCGTGGGAATAGACAGCTACGCGATTGAAGTCTCCCGGCTGACGAGTTTCGTGTCGATGGCATTCACCGACACCATCGACGGCATTCTAACAAGCGACACGATTACGGGAATCTACAACGATACTTACTACTGGCGCGTCCGGGCGATCGACGATCTGGGCAACGGCGGGACCTATTCGACGACAAGAGGATTTCTGACCGACACGATCGTGAATCCGCCGGCGGCATCGTCTCCCGCGGTCGGCCATGAGACGACTGCGATCAGTTTTGTCGTGGCATGGACCGCCGTGACCGACAGCGTCGGAATTGACAGCTACGCGGTGGAAGTGTCGAACAAGACCGATTTCACGCAGAGCGCCTTTACGGACACAGTGGATGTGGCGGCAACGAGCGACACCATTACGGGGCTGTATAACGACACCTACTACTGGCGCGTCCGCGGAGTGGACGATCTGGGCAATAGCGGGTCGTATTCGACGACCCGAGGATTCGTGACCGACACGATTGTGAACCAGGTCAGTCTTGCCCAGCCCGCGGACGGTCACGAGACCACCGCGATCAATTTCCTGGTGGTATGGTCCGCGAATTCGGACAGCGTGGGCGTGGACAGTTACGCGATTGAAGTGTCGAGGCTGTCGACGTTCGCAAGCATGGTGTTTACGGACACCCTGGACGGAGTCCTCACGAGCGACACGGTGACGGGGCTGTACAACGACACCTACTTCTGGCGGGTCCGAGCGATCGACGACCTGGGCAACGGCGGGTCATACTCCGCGGTCCGGGGCTTTGTCACCGACACGATTGTGGCTCAGGTGTCTCTGTCGACTCCGGCCGACGGCCACGAAACGACCTCGATCGCCATCGTGGTCACTTGGTCGGCCGTGTCGGCCGATTCGGTCGGGATCGACAGCTACGCGGTGGAGGTATCCGCGCTGTCGACATTCGCAACCATGGCATTCACCGACACCATCGACGGTGTTCTCAGCAGCGACACGATCACGGGAATCTACAACGATACGTACTACTGGCGCGTCCACGCGGTGGACGATCTGGGCAACAGCGGATCGTACTCCACGACCCGGGGATTTGTCACCGACACCATCGTGAACCAGGTCAGTGCGACGCAACCCTCGGACGGACACGAAACCACCGCCATCAATTTCCTGGTCGTCTGGGCCGCGACCGCGGACAGTGTCGGAATTGACAGTTACGCGATTGAAGTATCGCGGCTGACCACTTTCGCGAGCATGGCCTTTACGGACACGATTGACGGTGTCCTCACGACCGACACGATCACGGGGATCTACAACGACACCTACTACTGGCGCGTCCGCGCGATCGACGATATGGGCAATGGCGGGTCATACTCGACCTCGCGAGGCTTCGTCACCGATACCCTCGTGGCCCATGTGACCCTCACGGCGCCCGCGGACGGACACGAAACAACGGCGCAGAATTTCCTGGTGGTGTGGAGCGCGTCGAGCGACAGCGTGGGAATTGACAGCTACGCGGTGGAGGTATCGAACCGCAGCGCCTTTACGCAGTTTTCTTTTACAGACACCGTTGACGGCACGTCGACCAGTGACGCGGTGACGGGGCTGTACAATGACACCTACTTCTGGCGTGTCCGGGCCATCGACGATCTTGGAAATATCGGCTCAAATTCGTCCGCCCGCGGTTTCCTCTTCGATACCGCCGTCGAAACGGTATCCTTGCTTCTGCCGTCGGCCGGACACGAGACGACCGCGATCAATTTCCTGGTGACCTGGTCCGCCATCGCCGCCGATTCGGTTGGGTTGGACTCATACGTTGTGGAAGCCTCGCGGCTGTCGGCGTTTTCGTCTCTGATGTTCGCCGATACCATCGATGTGGCCCTGACGTCCGATACGGTAAGCGGCCTCTACAATGACACCTATTTCTGGCGTGTCCACGCCATCGACGATCTGGGCAACCGGGGTCTGGCGTCCACGCTGCGCGGATTTGTGACCGACACGCTGATCGGACAGGTGTCGCTGGCTCTACCGGCGACGGGCCATGAGACGAATTCCGCCAGTTTCGCCGTGTCCTGGACCGCTCTGGCCGACAGCGTCGGCATTGACAGCTACGCCGTGGAAATCGCGAGGACATCGGTCTTTTCGTCCCTGGTGTTCGCCGATTCGGTCGATGGCGCGTTCACCGCCGACACGCTCACCGGACTCTACAACGACACCTACTACTGGCGTGTCCGCGCCGTTGACGATCTGGGCAACGCCGGGTCGTTCTCGGACACCCGGGGATTCCTCATCGATACGCTGGTGTCGACCGTCAGTCTCCTTCTGCCGGCCGACGGCCACGAAACCAATTCGGCAACGTTCCTCGTCAGCTGGTCGGCGGTATCCGACAGTGTCGGCGTTGACAGTTACGCGGTCGAACTCGCCCGAACCAGCGCGTTCGCGTCAATCGTCTTTGCCGATACGGTCGACGCGGCTCTGACCGCCGACACCTTGAGCGGTCTGTACAACGACACCTATTTCTGGCGGGTCCGCGCGGTGGATGATCTGGGCAATTTCGGGTCGAACTCGGCCGCCCGCGGATTCATGCTCGATACTCATGTCGAGTCCGTGGCGCTGTCCAGCCCCGCGGCCGGCCACGAGACGACCGCGGCGAGCGTCGTGGTCAGCTGGACGGCAATATCCGCGGACAGCGTCGGCGTGGACAGTTACCTGCTCGAAGTCTCCAGCCGGTCAACTTTCGCGACGTTCGCCTTTGCCGATACGGTTGATGTTGTTCTGACGAGCGACACGATCACGGGACTCTATAACGACACCTACTACTGGCGTGTCCGCGGAATCGACCGGCTGGGCAACGTGGGCGCGCTGGGCGCCGCGGCGGTCCGGGGATTCGTGGTCGACACCGCCGTGGAGACGGTGCCGCTTTTGACTCCCGGAAACCACACTCAGATCTCCGATTCGACGCCGGAACTCTGCTGGTCCACGGTGGCGGACAGCGTGGGAATTGACAGCTACGTCGTCGAAGTCTCCACCAGCCCGACGTTCTCGTTCTTCCACTTTGCCGATACCGTCGACGGCACCCGGGACTGCGACACCACTACCCAGCTGGCCGACTCGACCTATTACTGGCGCGTCCGCGCGATCGACGATCTCGGCAACGTCCTTGCCAGCGTCACCGATTCGTTCCGCCTGGTCATCGACACCGACCTCATCGTGTCCCTCTCCAGCCCCATCAACGGTCTCGAAACCAATTCCCTCTCCCTCCGATTCGAATGGACCTGCCCGGGCGGCGAAACCTACGTGTGGCAGTTGTCGAAAAATAAATTCTTTACCTCCATCGCCGACAGCGTGGTCGACACGCGGTCGACCTTTGTGGTCCGGAGCATCTCGTATGAGGACACGTTCTACTGGCGCGTGATCGCCCGCGACACCGGAGATAATTTTGACACCGCCACCGCCCGGTCGTTCCTCATCGACACCAGCGTTTCGGCGGTCAGCCTGTCGGCTCCGGCGAGCGGTCACGAGACCACCCAGTCCCGGCCGGTGGTGTCGTGGTCCATTCCGGGCGACAGCGCCGGGATTGATACGTATGTCGTCGAAGTCTCCAATTCCTCGGCGTTCGGATCCCTCGTCTTCGCCGATACGGTCGACGGCCTGATCACCAGCGACACCCTGAGCGGTCTGTACAACGACACCTATTTCTGGCGGGTCCGCGCGATCGACGACGCGAGCAACGTCAGCGTCAACTCGGCGGCCAGGGGATTTGTGCTGGATACGGCCGTCGAGACTTCGACCCTCCGCCAGCCGTCGGCCGGACATGAGACGACCGCGATCAGTTTTGTCGTGTCCTGGAATTTCGTCTCGGCCGATTCGGTCGGGATTGACTCGTATGCCGTCGAGGTGTCCCGCGATACCGCGTTTTCCAGTCTCATCTTCTCCGACACCGTCGACGGCACGCTCACCGGGGATACCATCAGCGGCCTCTATAACGACACCTACCACTGGCGCGTCCGCGCGATCGACGATCTGGGCAATGTCGGCGCGCATTTTGCGAGCCGGGGATTGGTGACCGATACCCTGGTGAACACCGTGAGCGCGGTTCTTCCCGCGGACGGCCACGAAACCAACTCGGCCGCGTTCCTCGTTTCCTGGTCGGCCGTGACCGACAGCGTCGGTATCGACAGCTACGCCGTGGAAGTCTCCCGCGGGACGGCGTTCACGTCGCTGGCGTTTACCGATACGATCGACGGCGCTCAAACCGCGGATACCCTCACGGGCCTCTACAACGACACCTACTACTGGCGCGTCCGCGCGATCGACGATCTGGGCAACGGCGGATCGTACTCGACCGCCCGCGGATTTCTGGCCGACACCCTGGTGGCGCGCGTGAGCCTGTCGGCTCCCGCGGACGGGCATGAGACGACGGCTGTGACTTTTGTTGTAAGCTGGAGCGCGGTGACTGACAGCGTCGGCATCGACAGCTACGCCGTGGAAGTCTCCCGCGGGACGGCATTCACGACGATGGCGTTTTCCGACACGGTGGACGTGGCGCAAACAAGCGACACCATCAGCGGCCTCTACAACGACACCTACTACTGGCGGGTCCGAGCGGTGGACGATCTGGGCAACAGCGGGTCCTACTCGGATACCCGTGGATTTGTGACCGACACGATCGTGAACACGGTGAGCCTCACAGCCCCGTCGAACGCCCACGAGACCACGGCTTCGCGGCCGGTGGTCACGTGGTCGGCGGCGTCTGACAGCGTCGGGATTGATTCGTATGCGGTCGAAGTCTCCAACAAATCGACGTTTGCGGCGCTGGCCTTCGCCGATACCGTTGACGGCATCCTGACCGCCGACACCTTAAGCGGCCTCTATAACGACACCTATTTCTGGCGGGTCCGCGCGATCGATGACCTCGGCAACGTCGGAGCCAACTCCACCGCCCGCGGATTCCTGCTCGATACGGGCGTCGAGACCGTGCCGCTGGTTTCTCCGAGCCACAACACGCAGATTTCCGACACGACGCCGACCCTGACCTGGAGTTCGATCGCCGACAGTGTCGGGATTGACTCGTATGTGGTTGAAGTCTCCGCCAGCCCGACGTTCAGTGTGTTCGTCTTCGCCGATACCGTCGACGGCTTAAAGACCAGTGACACGACAGGCGTTCTGGCCGATTCGACCTACTACTGGCGCGTCCGGGCGATTGACGACCTGGGCAATATGCGGACCAGCGTGACCGATTCGTTCCGGCTGGTGATCGATACCGGCCTGGTCGTGACCCTGATCGCCCCGGTCGACGGACACGAGACGACCGCCGCGGTGATCCGGTTTGAGTGGAGTTCCACCGGCGCGGAGACCTACACCTGGCAGTTGTCGAAACAGTCGATCTTTACCACCATCTCCGACAGCGTGGTCGATACGTCGGCAATGGTTCTGATTCGGGGAATCAACCACGCGGACACGTTCTACTGGCGCGTGATCGGAACCGACACCGCTGGCAATTCCGATACCGCCATCGCCCGGCGGTTCTTCCTGGACTCCCACGTGGCGACCGTATCGCTCGATTCCCCGCCGAATGCGGTTGTGATCGAGGATTCCCGGCCGGGTCTATCCTGGTTTGCCGTGACGGACAGCGTCCAGATCGACAGTTTCGCGGTCGAACTGTCGAGGAATTCCGATTTCACGCTGCTGATTTTCAAAGATACGGTTGACGGTACCGTCACGACCGACACGCCCGACACGACGCTCACGCCGAACACCTACTACTGGCGCGTCCGGGCGATCGACCGCCTGGGCAACGGCGGGGCGTTCTCGGCCGCGTTCACGTTCTACATGGATTCCGGAACCGTCGTCACCCTCATCAATCCGCCGGCCGGCCATGAGACCAGCGTGTCGGCGGTCACGTTCGAGTGGTCGGCAAACGACGCCGACACGTTCACCTGGCAGCTGTCGACGAACATCCTCTTCACGTCGATCTCCGACAGCGTCGTCGACACCCGGACGACACGGCTCGTCAGGAATATCCTGACCGAGGACACCTACTACTGGAGAGTGGTCGCCAAGGATACGGTCGGCGCGACCGACACCAAATCCCGCGGATTCGTCCTTGATACCCACGCCGCGTCCGTTTCCCTGGCATCTCCGGCATCCGGCCATGAGACCAACGCGATCCGGCCGGTGGTCCGGTGGAACGCGCTGGCCGACAGTGTGGGGATTGACAGTTACGTGATTGAAGTATCCCGATCGTCGACGTCGTTTTCCAGTCTGGCCTTCACCGACACTGTAGACGGCACGGCGCTGACGGATTCGATCATCGGGCTCTATAACGACACCTACTACTGGCGCGTCAAGGCCGTCGATGATCTCGGAAATGTCGGGCCATTCACCGATACCCGCGGTTTCCTCCACGACACGCTCGTACCGGCCGTAACACTCAGTACTCCGATCACCAATCACGAGACCTCGAACGTCCGACCGGTCGTGACCTGGCAGGCGGTCAGCGACAGCGTGGGGATTGACAGCTACGTGGTGGAGGCGTCGAAGAGCACGACGTTTTCGACTGTGGTATTCGCTGATACGGTCGACGTCCTGACCACCCGTGACACCATCGCCGCCGGCGGCACGGCCCAGATTCTGTACAATGACACCTACTACTGGCGCGTGATCGCCGTTGATGATCTGGGCAATTTCGGACTCGGCGTCAGCGGGCGGAAAATCATCATCGATACCACGGTACCGACCGTCACGCTCATTTCCCCGGCTGACCGCGCGGTTTTCACTGATTCCACGCCCACTTTCAACTGGACCACCGCCTCCCAGCTGGCCGTTGTCCAGCACCGCGTGCTCGTCGCCAGAACCTCAACCTTCGCCACCCTCGCGTTCCAGGACACGGTCTCCGGCCAGACATTCTTCGACACGGCAACGGCGCTTGGGGAGGACACCTATTACTGGAAAGTCGTCGCGGTGGACACGGTGGGCAACGAAACCGCATCCGGCGTGTCGGTCTTCATCATCGACACCACCCCGCCCGCGCCGCCGGTCCTGCTCACGCCGGTTGACCGGCATGACACGTCGAACACCAGGTCGATGTTCGTGTGGGCGGCTTCGCACGACAGCGGCGGCGGCCTCCTGGGATACCGGGTGGAATTTTCGAAGGACACAAGTTTCACGACGTTGGTAATCGTTACCGAAACGGTCCCGTCCATCTATACCGAGACGACGCCGAAGAACTCGATCGAGCCCGACACCTACTACTGGCGGGTCATCGCCATCGACAACGCGGGCAACACGTCGGTTTCGTCGAACGGGCCGTTCAAGATATCGATCATCAATCCGGTGGCGTCGATCGTGTTCGACAAGACCGAGTACAAGGGATTCAAGGACGTCGCGCAGATCCGGCTGACCGATCCGACCGCGAACACGCTTGGGACTTTGATCGAGTCGGCCGAAATTACCGTCTCCAGCGACGCCGACGCGGTCGGATTCAAACTCCTCCTGACCGAATCGACCGAGAATTCAAGCCTCTTTGTCGGGACGATCACTTTTACGGGCGGCAATTCCAACGAATCGGCAAGGAAGATCAAGGTCAATCCGGGCGGAGCGGTTTCGGCGACCCGGCTGCAGATCATTCCCGGCCAGGCCGCGCCGAAGACCGTGACCAATTCCGCCCGATGGCTGCCCGATCTGGGCGGGATCACCACGCCGATCCAGGATGTGACCAAGACCCGCAGCTGGCCCAACCCGTGGAATCCGACGTCCGGCGAACCGCTGGTGATCCAGAGTCTCCCGGCGGATCCGACGATGTCGATCGAGATCTACACGCTGGATATGAGGAAAGTCCGGACGTTATACAGCGGCCGGGAAATCGTCGTATCGTCCCTGGGATCATCGGCCTCCTGGGACGGCCGAAACGACGGCGGCCAGTACGTGGCCAGCGGGATGTACCTCTACCTGGTGAGAAGCCAGTTCGGAACGACCGTGCGAAGGATCACTCTGGTCAAATAGGTCAAAGTCCGGTTTATTTTTTTCTGTAGTCGATCACGCGCGCCGGGTTGCCGACGACGATGGCGTAGGGGTCGACGTCCTGGGTGACGACGGACCCGGTGCCGATCACGGCCGAATGGCCAACCCGCACGCCTTTGCCGATAAACACATTCGATCCGATCAGAACGTCACGCTCGATCACCGTCTTCGCCCCGATCCGACCCTGAACAATCACCGGCTGGGCCGGGTCGGACCAGACGTGGTCGTCCGACATCACGGTCGTCCGATGACCCATCAGGACGTTGTCACCGATCTCGATCCCGCCGTAAGCGTTGAAGTGGCAGTACTCGTTGATCCAGCAATGTTTTCCGATCGACAGCCTCCACGGATAGTAAACCGTCATACCGTCCCGGAGCCAGGAAAACCGGACATCACAGCCAAACAGCTTTAATACCGCCACCCTCAAACAATCGCCAACCGGGGAGGGAATGTATTTGACCAGCCCGAACAGATTGTGAAACAGGCCCTGTCGGATATACGCCGTCGCCGGCACGGTCGAAAACAGGGTGCTGTTCCGGTCGGCGTCTTTCACCATTTATTTCATCCTCAATCCGCCGTCGAGAACGATCTCGGCGCCCGTCATGTATTCCGTCGGCTCGCACGCCACCTGCGCGATCGTCTCGCCGACTTCCGGAGGCTCCAGCAATCGGCCAAGCGGCGTTCGGCGGATATAGTCGTCCAGCATCTCCGGAGGCATTCCTCGGGACAGCGCCGTCCGGGTGATGGTGGGGGTGACGCTGTTGACGCGGATATTGTATTTGGCCCACTCCCCGGCCATCGACCGGGTCAAACCCGCCAGGGCCGATTTGGCCGCTACGTAGGCGCCGAGACCCTGCGGCGGAACGCCATATATAAATATGGAGAGGACATTGACGATGGACGCGCTTTTGGCGTCTTTCAGCAGGGGGAAAAAAGTCTGGCTGATCCGCAACGGGGCGACCACATGGGCGTTCAATTGGTTTGCCAGTTCCTCTCTGGAAAGGGATTCGAGCGGCGCGGGGAAAATGGGTGGCGCGGCGTTGTTGACCAGAACGTCCAGCCGGCCAAACCTCCCGGCGACCGCATCCCGGAGTTTCGCGAGATCCGGCTCGCTCGACAGATCAGCCTGGACCAACAGAACGTCGACGCCCTCCTTGATCAGATCCTCCTGCACCTGCCGCGCCGGCATTTCCTGCGAGTGGTAATGGACCACCACGGATAACCCTCGCCGCGCCAGCGATCGGGCCGTCGCCGCCCCAATCCCGCGGCTCGATCCCGTCACTAAGGCCGCCATTTTGACACCGGCCTGACGGCGTACCGCCCGCGGCGCTCCAAGTGCGGGCTGCGCACGCGTCTCCGGATCAGCCGCTCCGCGGCCCCAAGTGCTGGCTGCGCCCGCGTCCCCGCCGCCGGCCGCGGCTTGGCCGACGACTTTTTCCAGATCCCCCAGTGTGCGGATGGCGACGACCTGAGCGGTCGCCAGCTGGATGCCGAACACCGACTCGATCTGGGTGATCAGCAAGAGATGCGCCAGCGACGTCCAGGCTTTGCAGTCGTCCCGCGATACCTCCGGCCGGACATCTTCCGGGGCGAGTTTTAGGCAATTGGCAAGGATGGTTTTTAGCCGCGAATCCACTCAGTTCTCCCGCCGGATTGTGATGTACGCGACCCGGTCATTGACAAACCCGCCCAGAGCCAGCCGGTAGGACGTACCGGTTGGCTCTGTCCGAACGACATCGAACCCCATTTTTTCGTTGTAGAATCCTCTGGTCTGCATGTTTTTCTCCGACGGCACAAACCGCGCCGTCACCGCCGCTCCCTCCGAGTTGGTCTTCAGATCGCCGATCAGCTCCCTCAGAAACGCTATTTCTATATTTCGGCCGATCACCCGGCAACTCATAAAAAAATTTTGTATGGACCATCCAGCGCCCTCTCGCGTGAGGACCGCCACACCCACCAATCCGCTGTCTCCCAGCCGGTCCGTCACCTTCATCCAACACACCCGCCCACCGCCCCTGACCAGGTCCGTTAGAGCCCCCTCGGAATAGCGGGTGGTCGTCAGATTGAATTGGTTGGTCCGCTGGGAAAGCTGGGCGATCCGGGGAAGGTTCACATCACCGTCCGGCTTCAAAGCGCCGATAGTGACCACCGTGTCGAGCGTCCGAAGGTAATCTTCGAGTGTTCCGGCGGATTTCAGTTCTTCCTTACGCTGTTTTTCCGCCGCGTACATCCTGGCCCTGCCCCGGTCCTCCGCGGTCACGGTCGAAGCTTCGAAACACTTGAGACCCTCCAGATACCGCGGCCACCACGCCGGATCGGCGGGAAGGTCCAGCACCGTGACGGCCGGCAGGAGGTTTCGAACCAGCTCGCGTTCGGTGGGGTTGTCGTCAACAAAGACAAGGCTGTCGACGCCGATATTGAGCGCGCGCGCGGCGGCCAGCAGCATCTGGTCTTTGGGCTGCCAGCCGATCTGGATGTCGGCGAACGCGTCGCGCCTAAGAAGCATGTGGGGATGGGAGTCGATGATCTCGAACGCGTCCCTGGGATTATTCTTGCTCGCGACCGCCAGGAGCACGCCCTTTTTCTGAATCGCCAGCGCCGTTTCCTGAATCGCCCGATAGACATTCCCGGGTGGTTGAACGTCCAGCAAAATCCCACCGGGTCCGTCCTCGCCGGCTATTCCGCCCCAGAGCGTTTCGTCAAGGTCCAGGACGAGACATTTTTTCCGCAGACCCAGTCGCTCGTACACAAAAGCCAATATCTCCTCAGCCAGATGCGGCGTCATGTCGGGCGCAATGACCAGGCCGGCTAGAAAATCCTGTTTGGGATCAATCACTTTTTGCCAGCCCCACCTGGCCGCCCAGCGATCGAGGTCGAGGATTCGGACTTGGGAAGTTTTTCCGGCCATGCCGTACAGGCGGTCGTTCCAGGTCCGGACATCCGGGGCCGCGTCCGATGTCCGGAAAAAATTGGAGACAATCAGGATGCCATCAGGCAAAACTCCGGTATGGACCCGGACGATTTCTTCCAGCTCCCGCAGGCTTTCCTCGCCCGAGTCGACCCGGGGATCAAGCAGGAGAACCGTGTGGGTGGGTTTAAGCGCGTAATGATCGCTGTCGGGATTCAGCAGTTCCTGCCGAAACTGCCCGAATCCGCCGGCGCTCACCGCTCCGAACAGATCACGGTAAAAAAGAAGTTTGGATTCCAGGACCTGCTGAATAAAATCGGTCGTGAAGGATGACTGGATGCGGATGCGGCAGGCCAATTTGTCCGCATCAGCCGCGCGCGGCCCGGATGCCAGGCGGTCGTTGCGGTATGCGATCCAGTCCCATACCGGCGGCTGGACGTGTGCGTTAAAGGCGTGCGGAAATGGGGCCAACGCTAAACGGCGATGTCTATTTCTGAACGACGCGGGTTTTTGAGGATGTTGCCGGCACTTCCAGGAATAGCGCCTGGAGGCGCTGTTTGAGTCCGGCGCCGCCGACATAAGCCCATGTTTCGGCGACGGTCTGGTATCGATCGACAAAAAAAGCGAAATCATCATGCAACGGCTCGACCGCCCGAAGGTACTTCTGAATCCCGCGCGACTCGGCCCTTTCAAGAGCGGACGGATCCCGAAGGGCGCCGGCCATGGTCTGGAACAAAAAGGCAAAGAGGGCCGTGCGGCGCGCCCCGATGGCGTCCACCCGGTCATGCTCGGTCTTCGACGCCAGATACAACTCCTCCGCTCGCTGGTACGTCGGCGCCCACCGCTCGTACGACGCCTGCGACTCAAGAAGCAACGTAGTCGCCTCGGTCCGGCGGCCCTCGTCGATGAGCCGTTCGGCGTCCTGGAGTTTGCGGTGCGCGGCCCGCATTTCAGTGGAGAATTCCTCCGGAGAGGCGAGGATGAGATGGGCGCGAAAATTGTGAATGGCCTGGGCGTATGCGGTCGGATAAGAAAGGATTTCAGTCTCGATCTGCTGGAGTTCCGATATCGCGTCCTGGACCGACTGGAACTCATGCCGGCGCTGGGACAGGATCGCTTGAAGATCGTCGAGCGTCCGGCGGTCGGTCGCGATTTGATCGATCAGTTTGGGGTCAAATGAATATAGCCCGGGATTGGCGAGCAACCTATCCTGGATGAAAGACATGATACCATTGGCCTCCGAGACACGCTCCAGTCCCTCGCTGATCTGCACCAGGTGGCGGCCGATGTCCTCGGCAACCGCGGGCAGGTTCTTTCCGGCCAAAAGCCGCGTTTTTTCCTCGACCCGTGTGACAGCGTCCGCCAGCCGGGCCACCCGGTCTTCCTGGTTGCCGATATCCCAGGAAACCTGTTTAAGCGTTTCGACCTGCCGTTGGGTCTCCTGGGCGACTTCCTCGGGAGACGCCGATTCGATCCTGAGAATTTCCTGCCGGAGTTTGACGATTCGGGTGTATACCGATTCGAGTGTGGGGTCGGCAGCAAGTTTTTGCCGGATCCGGTAGTCCGCGATTTCACCGGAGAGGACGTCGAGTCCCTTCAATATCATACGTGCCTGCTGGTTGTCGCCGGGCGCGAGCTTGAAGACCAGTTCGTCGAACCGTTGAAGTCTCGTGGCGAAATGAATGATGTCCATGTTTTCCTGCTCCACCGCCACCCCCGCAAATGGGCAGACAGCCAGTAGAAGCAACACACTCGCCACACCGATCACTATCAATTTTTTAGTCCCGACTGGTGAAGCCATGCTCAAGGAACCTCCGTCTCCATATATCCTGTATTATATGCAAAAACCGGGTCCGGCACAAGGAAAAATTGATGTATTTATCCTAACCCTCTTTTGGTGTGGAAATTACGCGGCGCCAGATAAATATGCTCGAAAGTCCCAATCCCCGGCATGGTGAGAAATTTTGCGACAACTCAGGAGGAATGAACCACGAATGAACACGAATAGACACGAATGAGGTTATGATCGTCATGGGCCCACGATCTGGTACACATCGTCCTTTAATGGCAATTCGTGTCCATTCGTGGTTCCTACGCCTGCTGAGCAGTGACGAAATTTCTGTTCATCTATCTTGACTTTATCCCTCTCCATATAGAAAAATACGTGTTCATTTGCTCAGCATTCTCGGAAACATAAAAAAATTCAGGGGGTTCACTTATGCGTCTCCAAAAAATCTTCATCGCTTTCCTCGTGTCCGGATTTCTCATCTCCTGCGGAGGGTCCTCCTCCAAGGAAACTGTTTCGGAATCACCTGATCAACCAACACCGGCGGCTACAGAAGCACAACCAAACGGTGAAACCGTAAGTGGGGAGTTGTCCATCACCGATGTTCGAAAGGAAGACGGTGGCAAGTATTCGGCAACGCTTAATAATGCTATAGTTTTCAGGGAGTTAGAACTCAAGGATGATGATGAGGGCAAGGAGAAGCTGTTTTTTCCAAAGACTCCTGGCAAGAATGAGAAGATGTATCCGATTGTGTATCTGGATGATAGGACGATAGCCAATAAGATAAAGGAGGCTATCAAGGCGGGGAAGGCTAGTGGGAAGGGTGCGCCTGGAACTTTGAAGGTGACGGAGGTCAGATGGAAAGAGCTTGACGGGTCTCGCAAGGTCAAGGGGTTTGCGGATGTGACATTGAACTCGGCTGTGACAATCAAAGGGTGCAAGCTGATTGAGGGCAAGGACGGACTTTTTGTCGGGTGGCCGAGTGTAAAAAGAGGAGAGGATTATGTGGACCTAATTTTTTCATCGGATAAGGATGTCCGTGATATGATTGAGTCTGCCATAAAAAAGGAGTCAGGCCTGAAGTAGATCACTGTTGTAAAATTAAACATACGTGAAATAGGATGATGTGGAATGTATCAAGAAAGTGTAAATACAAGTCTACAATCAAACAAAAATTCGAATGGGGGATGAATCATAGTTCATTAATGTTAATATATTACATGTGAAGTTATTACAATTGGGCTACTTTAACTTAAAGTGAGTCTTTTTTCTGCAGTATCCTCGTTTAAAAGTTAATAGGCATAGTAGTTGCTGTTATATATATACCTATTTATAATATGGGTTTAGGCGTTGGTATGTCCAGTTCAATTATTTGTATTGACCTAATATCGCATTATGGATTCAGGAACTGGACAGGCAGGAGGGAATCAAAAAAATTACGGCGTTTTCGGTGGTGGGCGCCGTGGTTCATACGGGGTGCGGGGCGCTAGTGAAATCATTTCTTACCAATCCGCAAAATCAGCCAATTCTGGGAGACGATGGGGTAGAGGATTGGTGTTTGTCCTTTGTCTGGCCTTCGTGTCCGGGTTCCTGGCCGTAGAATCGGCCGTAGCCGCGCCTTGGTGGTGGGTCATTTTCTCCGACGGCGATGGTGGGTCCCTGAGCAGCAGTTCAGCGGTTGAGAGGTATTTGGGCCAGTATGTGATGAGTGCCCAAAATCCGGACACAGTCTATATGGCTTCCTTTACGTGGGGTTCCGGCACCAACGATCCGGTGAACGGCGGGAATATCGGCCTCAACACCCTGTACACCAATCGGGGTGGAGCGGGCGCGCCGATCCGGGTGATTGCGGACGGGGACGATCTGGTGGACATCAACGCCACCAAAAACCCGGCCATTCCGATGACGGCATCCCCACAGAACACCGGAAGCGCCACCCACAACAAAGTCATCACCATCGGCACCAGATCGGTCATGACCGGTTCCATGAACTTCACCGCGGGCGCCGCATCCAACCAGCCGAACAACATGGTCATCCTGCGTGTGCCATCCGTTGCTCAGGCGTACCTGAATGAAATGGACGACCAGTTCCTGAACAACGCTTTTGTCGAAAACACTCCCTCGCCCCAGAACCTCTTTTCTTCCCCCATGGGCGACCGGATCGAGGTCTTTTTCGCCCCGGACGACAACGGCAACATTAATCTTTCGCCCTACACCGCGGGCAGCGCCCTGAAGGACGTTTTGAAGTATCGGATTTCGAACAGCAGCGAATCGGTTTTTTACATGATCAACCAGTTTGGCATGACGAGCGAGCTTTCCGGATCCCTGACCGGCGCTTCAAATTCGAGCGTGCTGGTCGAGGGCTGGATCGACAATGACCCGCAGAGCAATTTGGGGGTTTTGCAGAACGATCACACCTGCCGCGACTGGGCGGCATTCTCGAATGTTCAGGGTCACCACAAAGTGATGATTTTCGACATGGACATCGTGGCGATGGGATCGGCGAACCATTCGTACGGGTCGATGCGCAATACCGGTGGCAGCGCGAACATCGAGAACATGAACCTGATTTTTGATTTCCGGCTGGCCCGAAAATATACGCGCGAATTTCGCCGGTCGATGGCGCTTCTGGCGCCGGACAACGTCGGCCAGGTGGACAGTTTCGAGCAGGTGGCGCCGGGCGGGATAACGAATCTGTCGGTGGTTGATGTGCCGGGCACATCGAATGAGTTGCAGGTCAGTTTCACCGGCCCGAACAGCAGTGATCTGTCCCGGTACTACCTCTTCGTTTCGCCCACGGCGATCACGGCCCAGCGGGACATCGGCGACGGGTTGGATGACGACGGCGACGGCTATTTCGACGAGGACCCGGTCGGCGACGCCGATTTGTTCGCCAGCGGCGGCGGCAATGGCACGTCCAACAACGACGACGCCGACGGCGCCACGGACGAGGATCCGTGGATGTATCCAGAAAAGCAGGTCAAGAACCAGACCGCCGGCGCGTCGATCGTGACAACCGTGACCACGGTCAACGTCGGCGATCAATTGCAGAACAACACCAACTACTGGGTCGCGGTGGTGGCGGTGGACAAGCACGGCAACGAAGGCGCCGTGTCGATCGTCGGCCCGGTCCAGAGCCTCCCGGCCCAGCCGGGTGCCCTGCCGATGGCGTCGGTGGCCTTCGATTCCGGCGCATCCAACGTGACCTCGGCGGCGTCGACTCTGCTTTTGCAGGTCGGCAACAACGTGGGCGCCGCTCGGCCGATCACGCAGGTGGTGGTGAATCTGGGTACGGCAACCAACAGCGAGACGGCGGCCGCGTCCCAGACGGGCGCGCCGGCGAACTGGACGGTAAATCTTTCAGGCAATATTCTGACCTATACGACCTCGCAGGCTTCGGCGTTCATCGATGCGGGCGAAACGCTTCAATTTCGGATTTCAGTGATCAATTCCCCTGTCGCCGGCGCATCGGCGTCGGTTCTGGTTTCGACCACGGACGATCTGGGCGTGACCATCAGCAACATCAACGCCGGATCGCTCACCCTGGTCGCCGCCGCGCCACCCCCACCGCCTCCTCCGCCGGGCGCGTCGAACAACGTGGTGTCGGCCTCAGCCACCGATGGCATCAACACCGCGTCACTCCTGACCGGCGCCGAGCTTCTGCTTCAAACCGGCATCACCGTCTCCTATGCCGTACAAAACACGCCGAACACGAGCACCGTTCTCTGGTATGATGTAAACAAGGATCCGGACGGTCCGGGCGGGTCGACTACGGACCGGCAGGTTGCGACGAACGGCGCCGGGGTGAATTTTACGGCCTTGATTCCGGGCGCGACCGACTCGGCCATCGTCCACGGCGCGCAGGTGCGGTTTCTCATCCAGATTGACGCCGACACGTACACGAACGGCGGGTTATTTTACCGGTTTGCGATCGACGATTCGGTCACGCTTCCGGGTGGTCTGCAGATTCTGTCGAACGCGTTTACCGATCTGACGGTCGGCTGGAACGCGATTGCGGACACCGATTTTCTCCAATACGACATCTTCTATTCGCCGAACAGTCCGGTGACGCTGAGCGATCCATCGGTGACAGTGACGACCCGGACGCAAACGAGCGTTCAGATTCAGAGTTTGTCGATCAGCACGACCTATTACCTGGCAATCCAGTCCCGGGATGTTCTAGGCAACGTCAGCGGCCTGTCCCCGCAGATCAGTTCCGCCACCAAGCAGGGCACGAACGTTACCGTGTCCAACGCCACGGACGGCTCGGCCCAGATCACCATCTTCGACGGCACCGGCACTCTCACCGACAACGCGATCACGATTTCCTTTACTCTGGACAAACTCCCGGCGGCCGCGTCGGATGTCCAGGTCTGGTACGACGTCGGCAATAATCCCGACGGCCCCGGCGGCAGTAGCGCCGACCGGCAGGTGTTTGCTTCCGGGTCGGGCCTTCAGTGGCAGGCTGTGATTCCGGGCACCGATCCGGAGATTGTGGACGGCGCGCTGGTGAAATTTGTGTTTGTCATCGGCGGCCAGGTGATTCAGCTGTCGGGCGTGCCGTACCGGTTCAAGGTGATCAAGGGCATCACGCAGGCGCCGGGCAATTTTCAGATCAGCGATACAACCGGTGTTGGGTTTTCGCTCAGCTGGGACCCGTTGACCTTTCAGGCCAATTTCGCGACCTACCGGATTTTTTACGCGACCGACACCGTAACGACCGGGTCGCCGAGTTGGGACCGGGACAACGATCCGGCCCTGTATTTCGTGACGGCCCGCAACGCCACCGTAACCGGTCTGATTCCGAACACGCTGTACAAGTTCAGGATCGCCGGTGTGGATGATCTTGGGAATGTGGGCCCGCTGTCGGCCGAGGCGGTCGGCACCACAGGCACGCGGGGCGCGGTATTGATTTCGGAAATCGGCCTGGAGGAAAGTCCGGAATTTATAGAGCTTGAGGCGATGACCGGTCCGATCGACGTCAGTTCTTTTTCCGTCACCGACCTTGATGTGGCTCCGGTGACTCTGGCCGGCTCGGCCCTGACGATGGCAGCCGGCCAGCGCGTGGTGATCTGGCTTATCGCCGGCGTGGACGAGACCGACGCGACCGGCGACGCGAACGGGAACGGGTACCGGGATATCTATGTGACTCCGGGCCCGGTTCTGGAGCCGCAGACCGACGAGGTGGTGATTCTGTCCTCCACCGGTGACACGGTGGACGCGGTGGTGTACCGGGGCACGAAACTGAGCAACACCAACGCGTCGGATCTGGCGTCGCTGACGCCCACG
>CAZHRJ010000051.1:0-18581 GCA_964534765.1 uncultured bacterium | reverse complement strand
CGTATCCGGTGCATCTGCAGAGGTTGCCGTCGAGCGCCTCGCGGATTTCCTCGACGGTCGGTTCCGGATTTTCGTCGATCAGCGCCGTCGCCGACACGACAATGCCCGGCACGCAGAATCCGCACTGAGCGCCGCCTGCGTCAGTGATTTCCTTCTGGACCGGGCTGGGCGCTTTTGGGTTGCCGATACCCTCGATGGTGGTGATTTGGGCGTTCTGGCACTGGGCGGCGAACAGAATACAGGTGTTGACGGCCTTGCCGGCGACGATACAGGCGCAAGCGCCGCAGTCGCCGGTGGAACAGCCGCGTTTGACTCCGGAAAACCCCTCGTCCCTGAGGACATCGAGGAGCATATCTTTCGGGTGAATATCCAGTACTTTTTCTTCCCCGTTAATTGTCACATTAAGTTTCATTTCGACGCAACCTCCGTAGTTTGAATCAACCGCCTGACCAACACCGCCGCCACTTCCCGGCGGTATTCCGCCGACGCCCGGATGTCCGATTCCGCCGGGATCGCCCGGGCAGCGGCGGACGCCAGGTCGGCCAGCGCCGCCGGCGATTTTCCGCGCGCATTGTCCTCGATGGACCTAAGCCGCACCGGTTTAGCCCCGGTGCTGACGGCGACGCGCGCGGATTGAACGGTTTTTCCGGACATCGTCACCATTGCCGCCGCGGACAGAATCGAGATATCGGTTTCCACTTTGGCCAGCCGGTTATACGAGCAGACGCCGCCGGCGGGACAGGATGGAATCTCCAGTTCCTTGAGGATGCCGCCGGCGAGAGTTTTTCTCGGACCCTTCTGAATGAAGTCTTCAACCGAGACAACGAGTTCGGACGGCCGTTTGCCGGCGCCGGAACCGTTAGAGGCCTGAATGATTTTGAGAGAGGCATTGAGCGTGACGAGTACCGTGGCGATATCAGCCCAAAAATTACCTGCGGCGAGAATCCCGCCGATGGTCGCGCGATTGCGGATGAGGGCTGTGAGATAATTTTTCGCCGATTCGGACAGCATCCCGCCGGCGAACTGGCGAACCGGTTCGGATCGCTGAATTTCGCGAAGGACGGTCGTGGCGCCGATTTTGAGGCTGCCGCCGGATGGTTGAATATAGGAAAGGCCAAGGTCCGCCAAGTCGACGATTCCATCAACGCCTCTGGGGTTCAGGGCGAGGGTCGTGCCGCCGGCGAGGGGGACATTTTTATCGTTGGGATCCATAATCAAACTGAGCGCTTCGGCAACCTGCGCCGGACGGTGATAGGCTTTAACCACAACAACCTCCTGACGGACTCACTGGCAGATTTGGGCTGATCAGCCCACGCCAATCTAAGCTGTGGCGGAGAGAATGTCAATCAGGATCTTGTCAACATCCTCCGGGGTCGGCCGGTCGACCGACCGGATGCGCCGGAAGGCTTCAGACGCGGTATCGGACTGAAGGGGCAGGCGGCGGCGGACGAGAGCGGAGACGAGCGCGAGACCAGCGGGATCGGCCGGCCAGCCGGCGGCGACGGCAAGTTTAGCGAGATCGGATTCGGTAGGGGAGTTGGGATTGGGATACTCGACGGTAACGATTTCAAGGAATGCCCGGGCGCCCATTTTCCGGATGACTTTGACAAAGACCGGGTCACCCGCGTTGAACGGTTTTCGGGATGCATCGTCGGCCAGTTCGGCCGTATAGTGCCTGCCGGAGAGTTCAATTTTGTACAGACGGGGCGCGATCTGAGCGAGGATTCTCCCCGCGACCTGCTGGCCAACCCGATAGGGCAGACCGCCCTTGGGGACGAACGACGGGCGGGAAGGCGTTATTGAGGCTTGGCCGTGTCGGCGGCCGAATCCGTGCCATCAGCCGGAGTGGCCGGTGGAGAGGGTTTTTCTGATTCAGCCGCGGTTTCGGCGGATGTGGCGACGCGTTTACCCTCGGTAATGCGGGATGCGCGAGCGGATCGGCCGCGGAGATAGAACAGTTTGGCCCGCCGGACCTTGCCGTGGCGCATGACTTTGACATGATCGACCTTGGGCGAATGGAGGAGGAACACGCGTTCGACGCCGATGCCCCAGGACACTTTGCGGACCGTGACGGTGCGGCGAATTCCGTCGCCGTGGAGGGCGATGACGGTTCCCTCGAATTTCTGAATGCGCTCTTTGGCCTCCTTGGCGCCCTCTTTTTTTCCTCTTTTGCCTTTTTCTTCCTTCGTGTCTTCGCCGCCCTCGACGACTTTCACAAAGACGGCCAGTGTATCGCCGGGATGGATTTCCGGGATTTGTTTTTTGGCCTGTTTTCGTTCGAGAATGGCAATTCGATTATCCATGAACCACACCTTCCTTTTTCAATTCGAGATAAACCTTCGCGTAATTGGACTCCAATATCTTTTTTTCGTCCAGCAGGTCCGGCCGGCGATTCGCGGTCCGGACCAGCGCCTCCCGGGCACGCCACTCGGCGATAGCGGCATGATCGCCGCTTTTCAGAACCTCCGGCACCTGCCGGCCCTCGAACACGGGCGGCCTGGTATAATGCGGATATTCGACGACGCCGGCCGGGAGAGAAAACGACTCCTCATCCCATGAAGACGCCTTGCCCAGGACGCCCGGAACATAGCGGCTTACGGCGTCGATCACCGCCAGCGCCGCGACTTCCCCGCCGGTCGTCAGAAAGTTTCCGATCGATATCTCGCGCGCCTGGATGATCTCCAGCGCACGCTGATCGATGCCTTCGTACCGGCCGCAGACCAGGCAAATCCGGCCGGCCGACCCGAGCTGCCGGGCCATCCGGTCGGTAAAGAGTTCACCGGACGCCGAAAGCGCCAGGACGTGATCAAACGCATTGGCGGAGACCGACCGCCATGCCCGGACGAGCGGTTCGACTTTCATGACCATTCCCGGCCCGCCGCCATAAGGCGAATCGTCACAGACCCGGTGAGGCGGCTCGGCGAACTCGCGGACGTCAACCGCCGCAACGGAAACCAGCCCGGCCGACATGGCCCGGTCGAGAATACTTTGTGAAAGAACGCCGCCAACAAATGACCCCGGAAAGAGGGTCAGTACGGTCCAATCCAACTTAAGGGATCAGGGTTTTTTGAAAAAGCCGTGTTTGCGAAGGATGCTGCGGACAGTATCCGAGGGCTGAGCGCCTTGATCGAGCCAGACCTTCACGCGGTCTTTTTTCAATTCAATTTTAGCCGGCCGGGGAAGCGGATCGTACGTTCCGACGATTTCAAGAAAGCGGCCATCGGTCGGCATTCTGTGATCAGCGGCGACGATCCTATAAAACGGATGCTTCTTTTTTCCCATCCGGCGTAAACGCAATGTGACTGCCATGAGTACCTCCAGATATTTCTGAGACTACCGGCCCATCATACCCATTTTTACGGCTTTTTTCATCATTTTTTTAAAATCTTCGAATCGCTTGATGAGCCGGTTGACCTCGTCGAGGCTAACGCCGCTGCCTCTGGCGACGCGGAGCCGTCTGGGCGGGATGAGGATTTCGGGATGGCGTCGTTCGGTGGGCGTCATCGCGAGGATGATCGCTTCGATTTTTTTCATCCCCTCCTCGCCGGCCTCGCCGACGGCGTCCAATTTGATTTTTCCGGTCATGCCGCCCGGCAGGTGCTGGATGAGTTCACCGAGCGGGCCCATGCGTTTAAGCATGCGAATTTGTTCGAGGAAATCCTCGAGATGGAGTTCGCCCTTGGCCATCCGTTTGGCCACCCGTGCGGCATCGTCGGCTTTTACGGTCTGCTCGGCCTTTTCCACCAGGGACACGACATCGCCCATGCCGAGGATGCGGCCGGCCACGCGGTCCGGATGAAAGGGCGCGAGTTTGGTGATGGCCTCGCCCTCGCCCACGAACAGGATCGGCACGCGCAGGAGATGGTAAACGGAGAGCGCCGCGCCGCCGCGGGCATCGGAATCGAATTTTGTCAGAATGACGCCGTCGATGCCGACCTCGTCCGCGAATCCTCTTGCGACGTTGACGGCGGCCTGACCCATCATGGCGTCAAGGACGAGGATTTTTTTTTCGACCGAGACGGCGTCGCGAACTGCTCGAAGCTCCGCAAAGACCGCTGGGTCGACCTCCGTGCGGCCGGCGGTGTCGAGGATGACAATGGCGCGGTTCTGGAATTCCGCCTCAGCCAGGACCCGTTTGGCGGAAGTCACGGCGTCACCGTCCGTGGGCAGAAAGGGGACGTTGGCGGATTTGGCGAGTTTGGCGAGCTGTTCCGCGGCCGCGGGCCGGCTGCGGTCGATGGAAGCGAGGAGGACGGTTTTTTGTTGGGACAGAAAAAGCGCGGCGAGTTTGGCGGCGGTGGTTGTTTTTCCGCTGCCCTGGAGGCCCATGAGCAGAATGACGGCCGGGCGGCGGTCGAGTCGGAAAGGGGCGACGGCGCCGCCGAGGAATTTAACGAGAGAATCATTGACGATTTTGACGAACGCGTCCGCCGGCCGGATGGAGTAGAGGACTTCCGACCCGAGGGCCTTCATGCGGATTTCTTCCGTGAACGCGCGGACGACAGCGAGACTCACATCGGCTTCGAGCAGGGCCGTGCGGACTTCCTTGACGGCGTCCGAGACATTGGATTCTGTGAGGCGGGCCTGGCCGCGGATTTTTTTAAACAGCCCCGAGAGACGCTGTCCCAGACGGTCAAACATGGTCATCAGCTCCAGTGACGGCCGGTCAATCCGTGCCGGCGGGTATTCCGGATTCTGCGTACAGATTACATTCCTGGCAGAAGAGAGAACTATAGACCGGACGTTTATAGAAATTCAACCGTGCGATGATTTTTTCATGAGTTGAGGAAATGGTGAATCCAACGGCCGCCGGATAAAACCAGGCGAAACAAAAACCCGCGGCCCCGACCAGTGCGGCGGCGATGGCACGCCGGAATCCCATCGACATCCAGAGAGACTGCAAGAGCCACGCCTGCAGGATCACCAAGGGCGGCAGAATCGCCAGCGAATAGAAAAAATAGGTGGGCCGGCCAACGAAGAGCCACGGCAGGTAGAGACAGAGAACGATTTCAACCAGGAGCCGGGCGGCCCGGGCGCGGTGGTCGGACGCGCCGACGGGGCGGGCGCGACTGACCGCGAACCAGAGAGCGGGTATGGTCAATCCAAAAACAACGGGGTTGATCGCGACCAGAACCATTTGCGCAGTGGCGGGCTGAGGGACGAGCCGGGCGTAGTAGATATTTTGCGGAATGGCAAACCATGTCCAGGCGGGAGAGCCGTTAAAGGGCGACAGTTCGACTGATATCCGGTGGTACTTGAGAATGGCCGCATGCCATCTGACGGCGTCAAACGGGGTGTGATTGAGGAAATAGGCGGCATTGCCAAGTGTATAAAACAGGATCAGAGAGAAAAGAAAAACGGCAGCGGCTCGAACTCCGGCCGCGCGGGCCGACCGGACAAGAAACCACGGAATCAGCCAGATCCCAATCCACTTGGCGCTGAGAGAAAGGCCGAGGAACATTCCGGCGAGAGCCAGGGCGCGGCCGGGCGACGCGGAGGAATCGACAAGAGATATCAGGAAGCAGCAAACAGCGGCGACGAGAAGGGCCAGTGCGAAGATGTCCGGAGAGATCATACGCGCGTGGACGAGGAAGAGAGAGTTGGCCGGGAGGAGAGCCACGGCGGTGAGCGCCACGGGTATGGAAAAAAAACGTGCGGCCAGCATATAGACGGCGATCAGGGCCGCCATACCCGCAAGGATGGACGCGAGGCGCATGCCGACGACCGGGTCGGTATTTGTGATTACAGACACAGCGGCGGCGAATCCCAGGATGGTTTTGGCAAGGAGAGGATGTTCGAGATTGGAGCGTGGCCCACCAGTAAAAATTTCCCATGCGGCGACGCGGTAAGCCTGTTCGTCGCCGACGAATCCCGGCAAGAAGTCGAGATTGAGAGCGGCAAGGATCAAAAAGTGGATGAGGATAACGGCAAGACCCATGCGGCCAATGCGAGTTTGGGATTGATCCGTCATGGGTTCAGGAATGAGACTCAGCCGATACCGAATTTTTTCAATTTATAATTAAGGAGTTGTTTGGACAGGCCAAGCGCGCGGGCGGCGGCGGCCTTGTTGCGGTGATGAGCGGCGAGGGCGGATTTGATCAATTCTTTTTCGTAGGCGTCAACGAGATCAGCCAGAGATCCGCCGGCCGGCATCAAGGGGCGAGCCGCGGCCGAGAGGATGGGTGAGAGTTCAATCGAATCCTCCGATGAGAGGAGAGCTGCGCGTTCGAGGGCATTCTGGAGTTCGCGAACGTTACCGGGCCAGGGATAGTCGAGAATTTTTTTGCGTGACTCGGCTGAGAGGCCCAGATTCGGCCGGCGGTATTTTCTGGCGAGGGACAGGATGAACCGATCCGCGAGGGGGAGGATATCAGCGCGGCGGGCGCGGAGGGGAGGGATATCGATCCGGCCGACATTGAGCCGGTAAAAGAGGTCTTCGCGGAATCTTCCCGCGGCGACCTCGGCCTCGATTTTCCGATTGGTCGCCGTGATGATCCGGACATCGGGCTGGATGGTGGCCTGGCCGCCGAGGCGGAGAAATCCATGGCCATCGAGGACGCGGAGAAGTTTGGGCTGGAGCGCGATGGAGAGGTCGCCGATTTCATCCAGGAACAGGGTTCCGCCGGCCGCGAGTTCGTATTTGCCTTTGCGTTGGCCGGAAGCGCCGGTGAAAGCGCCCTTTTCGAATCCGAAGAGTTCGGCCTCGAGGAGAGTTTCAGGGATGGCGGCGCAATTGATCGCGACAAAGGGTTCCGCCGCGCGACGGCTTTTGGCGTGGATATGCCGCGCGAGGACTTCCTTGCCCGTGCCGCTTTCGCCGGTGAGAAGGACAGGCGCGTCGCCAACGGCGAGGTGGCCGGCCTCGGTGAATAGTTTTTGGGAGAGCGGATCTTGAAAAACCGGCGTGGAATCCCATTCTCCCGGGCTGGGGACGGAAGTCAATTCCGACAAGTCCCGAACGCGTTCGTGGAGACGTCTCGATTCGAATGCGCGGCGGACGGTATGGACGAGATGTTCCTCCTCATAGGGTTTCTGGAGGTAATCGAACGCGCCGAGCCGGAGGGCTTCGGTCGCGGACTCCAAGGTGGCGTGGCCAGTCAGGAAAATGAAATGGGGTCGGGCCGGAAGTTTGGCGGCCGATTTCAAGAGATCCAGCCCGGACCCGTCGCCGAGTTGGAGGTCGCTGAGGACGACGTGTGGAGATTGATCCGCGAGCACGGAGCGAGCCTCCGCCAGGCATTCGACCGCCAGGACATCAACGCCACTGAGCCGTGAGGCAAAGAGTTTTTGGAGTGTTTTACGGAGAGCCGAATCGTCTTCAAGTATCAGGAGTTTAGAATCATTCACAATCCGATCGTGACTTGGGGCGCCTCAGAGTGTCAAGGGATGTCCGCGGCGAGATCGCAATTTTTCAGATACTTCCTCCACAAACAGTTTGTCTCCGAGCATCTATCATGTTCACTCCCGCGGCGCGCCCTGTATCAAAATGGATGTCGGCAATTGGAACGTATTTGTCATTTTGGCTTTTGTTTTCATGCGCCGGTATGTAAGGCCAATCTGGCATTATCTCCATTGGTCCATCCCCTTGACCCGGACATCCGGAACCAACTCTGCCGGCTGCCCGTAGAGGGCCGCCCGGACTTCTTCGTCCGTCAGCCGGTAAATCAGTATGGAATATCCGATATTGTCGTCAGGAGTTTTTTTACGCAGGTACGCGCAGAGCCGGGAAAACTGGAGGTGATCGAAAAAAATGAAAGTATCATTCCAAAACTTCTCGCCATATTTCCGCCTCAACTGTTCCAAATCCGTCGGATTTTTCTCCGCCTGCTGCCACTCAAACATTTTTGAAAGAACCTTCTCATATGCCTTTTCATAGGGGAAAGCCCACGGACCCATGGCGGACAGATAGACGGACTGAAGCATCGTTGCGCTGATACAGTAGATACCACCCCTGAGCGCCGCGACTCGTCTCACATTCAGATGGTCAATATCCGGAGATCCCGGCAGTGATTCCGCATCGATACCGTAGTGGGATGGGCTGCTCGTCCCAAAATAGGATAGGAAAACAGTGACCGGGGGATGGGTTTGGGGTACATTCCGATGGAGCCATCGTTTGAGGCCGGGGAGATCCTGGCCCCAATCTAGTGAGCTGTCGACCAGGTAACGGTATCCCTCGCGCGGGCCGCCGACAATTTGATTAAAAAAAGCGAGATAATGAGGTCTGATCCGAACGGAGTCCACAATGTGAAATCCAATCAACAACAGCACAACCGGAGCCATCCAGCGCCGACGAGTTTGAATCCAGTAAGATAAAGACCCCGCCAATATAAAGAGCGGTGGATAGATCGGCAATAGATGCCTGTGCCCGATGTTAACGGAGCTTGTGATCAGACTTGCGCCATACATCAGACTGAATGCCCACAGCGGAGCGGATGTATACACTTGTTTGAGGACTCCTGTATCAAATTTGCTCCCACCATCACTGCCTGGACTTCCCAGCCGATCAAGAACAGCTCCAAGGGCAAGAAGCAACAGCAAAAGTACTGGTAAAGGGGTCTTGATGATGAAGCAATAGGGGAAAAAGTACCACCAGCCGGTGACGCTATACCCGCCGTTGAGGAAAGCGCGCCGGATTTTGATATCCTGTCCCATGAATGCCACTCCATAGAGGAATTGTTCCGGCAAGAGTTTGTGGTTCTGCGCGAAGCTGAAAATGCCGGTCTTGATACCGGGCGCCGCATGGATGGAAGCCCATCCCTGGCCCGGGCCGGCGATGGGGTCATGATGATCAGACGGATTTGCGGAGTATTTGAAACCATGAAACGCCCAGAGGAAGAAAACAACAAGGATAACCGTTCCACCCGCCCATCCGATCGTTTGAGACGCGGATACTCTCCAGGGAATTCCAATTTTTGGGCCCAATGAACAGCGGAGAACGAACAGCAGGATCGCCATGGGCAGAATCAGGAGACCGGACAATTTCGTAATGAGGAGGAGGGCGACAGCGAGGGACACGGCAAGGCATGAACGCCAATGAACGTTGTTGAGAAAATGCCATAAGAGTGTGAGGGAGATCAGCATCAAGAGGGCCAGCGGAACGTCAGTGGTGACCAGACTCCCATGCGCCAGAAACGACGGGCAGAAGGCGTAGAGAGAAAGTGAGATGAGTCCTCCGGTGATACCGAACAAACATTTCGACCAGAGATAGATGGCAAAACCGAGCGCGGCGGCGACGAGGACCATCATGGTTCTTGCCCGGAACACAATTTTATTCACATCGTTGCCAAGGGTGAAGAAGAACTGGCGGCCAACGTCGATCACGTCGTTTCGAATCCACGAGGGATCCTGCGGCGGCGGCAACCGAAGCGATTCGACCCGCAACGGCAAGGCCGCCCAGTACTGAGGCAGGATGCTGGCGTCAAGGCTGAGGCGGAAATCGCCGGTTTGGTGAATCACGTATCCCTTGGTGATATGAGCGATTTCGTCAAAGGTTGGTGATTTCTCCCGCGAAGCGCTCAGCGACATCCACATAAAAAGAGTCAGCAGGCCGCCGATCAGGAGGAATTCAGAGAATTTTTTCATATCATCTCCACCGGCATTTCATCGTGCGGATAACGAGAGGGATCTGCACTCCACGAACCGCGGTCATCCCAAGTGTAGACGCGGATGTTACTGCTCAGTACTCATCGTCCTCGGCCTGTGCTTTGGTATGTTGCCATTCGGACTCGTCCGCCTGTTTCGACGAAAGATTGATCTGTTGGATGGCTGATACCTGCGGATGGTTGGGATATTTACGCAAAAAAGACTCCGTTTCAGAAATGATGACCTGGTGACTATTTCTCCCTTTTACGATATCGATCACCTGATAGGCATAAGCGGCGGCGCGGACGGGGTCTGTCGGAGCGGCGTATTTTTCAGCCAGGCGGTAATATTTGACCGCCCGGTCAAATTTTTCGTAGGATTTAAATATGGCGGCGGCCAGTCCTTCCGGCCGGCCGTCCGAAATGAGCTTGTCATTCATTACCGCCTGAAGTAGTTCGAGTGCCTGGGTTGCATAAGCCTTGTTGTTGGTTCTTCGATAGAGATCGTACGCCGTCTCCGCCGCCAGGATCTGTATGTCCGCTTTGTCTTTGCCGGACAAGTCCTCAATCGCATCGAGGGCCTGAGGGAGCGCTCGATCAAGTTTATCCGTGTTCCGGAGATGCCGAACCCGCCTTGTAATTTCCTGAGGGTCCGCTCCGCCACACGCGATGCTCAGCAGGACAAGTCCAACCCCCAGCCCTTTTTTCAAATGTGTCATATCGATGGAAGGTAGTGTACCGGGATCAGCGGAGAGCTTCAAGGCCGAAAATCTGAAGAGAATTCATGGATGAGGAAGGTGTGCTGAGCATCAGTATGTGAACGAAATATCAGCATCTTCCCAGAACCACCTGAAATAGATCGTGGTGAATGTTGTCCCGGTCCGTTTCACCACGGCGAAAATACGATTTTCTCCCAGGCGGCTGGACGACCCGACACCCGCCGCCGTCGCCAAAAATGCCTTCGCATGGATCATAAAATAGCCGGCGGAGGAAATCGTGCCGTACTCGGTGTATGATCTGATATAGGGCGCGGTGTTCCATCCGTATACTATTGTTGATGTCGGGATGGGGTAAGTGGAGAAAATCCTGCCGGAGCCGATATCGTAATCCTTAATGCCGGGCGCGTAGGATGGCTGACTTGCAAAATTCAAACCTGTTCCGGAAGCGGTGGGGTGTCTGCGGAACATCAGCATTCTCTCAGCGCCTGTGGCAGTGATCGGACCAGTGCTCTGAATGGTAGTGGTGATATCGTCTGACGCGCTGGAAAAAGTTGACAATTGAGCGATGGTATTCAGATTAATCAGCTTGCCGGTCACGTCATAGGGATTAAAATAGGTAGTGTAACCATAGGTGATACCTCCGTATTCATTTATTTCGAACGGGGTTTTTTCGACGGTACTGCTGATGGTAGCCGCATTGGGTCTGACGACTACTCCCGTATACCGTGTATAAAGGGGGAAAGCGGCGCCCCCTGACGGGATGCGGCCGCTCAGATCATAGACATCGTTGACAAAATAACCATTGCCGAAATCGTGTGTGAAAGCAGTATACGGCGCGGAGGCGCCGCCAACGCTATGGGTCGCCATGTGCCAGTCTTCGGCAAGGTGATCAAGGCCCGGCGAGGAGCTGGCATCCTGGACCAGAATACCAGCCGCGTAATTAAAGGCGGACATGGCCGCCAATCTGGCAATGGCCGCCCGTTTGGCCATCAGGATGACCTGGACGTTATTATCCATGGTCTGGAGCATGGACATGGCGATGCCCATCATAACCGACAGGAGAACCAACACGGTCAGGAGGATCATTCCTTGCTGTCGTTGCGCGTTGTCCGTACGGATCATCATCTGTTTACTGCCTTGCCGTCGATATGTCGGCCGAGATAGTCAAATCCGCCGCCTCGCCGTTCGGGTCGGTCAGGACCAGCGTAATACGGACGGCTTTGGGCAATACGCTTTGAGTCGTGGGATAGCTCCAAGAGGTTGTTTTTGTGAGCGGCAGTGAGGATCCGTCCATGGCTTGAAATCTGACGGCTTTGAGGTTAAACGCGATTGCGTCGCCGATATCAATGGTTCCGCCGGCGGTGACATCCGCATCGGGGACAAGGTTCGTTCCACTCTGGGTCTGTTTTCTAAGACCCAGATAATACATTGTTTGCGCGGTATGAAACTCTTTTTTGAGTCCGAACTCAACCATGTCATATGCAGTTGCAACCGCATTTTCATGGGTGTTAAAGGATGTTGCATGCCAGGAGAGTCGGTCGTTGGGATCCGACTCCGTCGGGGTTCCCGGGGAAGCATAGTTATCGATGATGAAATTGGGTTTATCCGTCTCCGTGATGGTCAAGGGTCCATGCCAATATGCCGCGCTGACTTCCCGAGCCATGCGGCTGAAGGCAAATGTGGCGTTTTGGACCATATCGGTCGTCGCGCGGAGCCGACGGTACTGGTTGTACATCTGGGTGGTCAGGAGCAGGACGGGGGTGGTGATAACCGCGGCAATGGCAACCGCAACCAAAAGCTCAATCAGGGTAAACCCCCGATTTTTGGCGTACCGGCGCACGGACGGAGCGCCGAGTCTAAACGGAGGAAGAGCGATCACGTCTTCTTTCCTTTGAGCATCGTATAAACCATTTTTTTGTCTTTACCCATGACCCTGTAATGGACAGTCAGTGTGATGCGATCGACATATGACGCGACTTCGGAAGTTTTTTGCATTTCATATTTAAACGCGGGGAAACTCCCTTCCGATGATGCGGGTGTGAACTCGTTAGTTGAATTAAGATCCGTGCAGCAGGTGACGTCAGAAATGGCCGAACTTGGAACGGAATTGTACTGTTCCATTTTTGACTGAGCGAGGAGGTTGGCGATCAGTGTATTTTTTGTGAACTCAAGGCTGGCGCCGCCCGTCATAAAGGCATCAAGGACCGCCACAAGACCAACAGAGAGAACCGCCACAGCCAGGAGGGCGTCGATCAGGGCGAATCCGCTTTCGCGGCGATTACGGGCACTCATAAGCCTTGAAACATTCCCGTACACGGTTGGACCCGGTCGCGACGGTCAGCGTTGTCCAATTGGGCTTGTCGGTTGTGAGATAAGCGGCCGCCGGATCCGATTTAGATTTGGAGGAGCTGAGATAGATCGTGCCATAGGTATCCAGAAGACTGGCGGTTCCCCGTGCCGAGATGAATTTCCATCTCATGGTCGTTCCGCCGCCTTTTAATTCCATGTAGCTGCCGGCAACAAGATGGTACTCGGCGATCAAGTTGTCTGTTCCGGCAGTCCAGTCACCGTTTGCATCTTCATCGACAAATGCCATGACGTAGCGGTCTGTCGAGCTGGCGACGTTTGCCTTAAAGATAACATCCTTGGTCGCGTTAGCGATCGCTCCCAAAGCCGCGGCTCTGGACACCGACATCACCGCGCGGGTGGCATTCGTATAGGCCTGCGTATCCGGTCCAGACCGGAATTTTGGCGCGGCCTGGGTCATAATAATCCCCAAGATAACGACGACAATCAACATTTCAAGAAGCGAGAATCCCGATTGGGCACTTAATTTGCTGCTGATTCGATTCATAGCATTTTGTCTATGCAAATAGTATTCTGATAAACAGAAAAGGTCAATTACTATCTGCTTATCTATTAGATATAGGTTAGTTACAACCGATTTGTCAGTTCCTTGGTAATAGGTGATTAGTAAAAAAATTTTCAAGCTGATGGAAGAATTTTACTTAATCCTACTTTATGGAAGCTAGATTTAGGGAAGCCAAAAGAGGGACTATCTGGTTTGCCGGCGCAGGGGTTGTTCTAATCTTTGTTGCCATTTTGACCTATTTTCCAGCGTTTACGGCCGAATACTCGATGGACGACATGGCTGTGATCACTGGGAACGTAGATCTCGCGACGATTCCAACTTTCAAGTGGCTTTTTTCACGGAGATACTTCGAGTTTGCCAGGGAAGATTCCTATCGTCCGGTCGTCACCATCAGTCATCTTTTGGATTCCCGATGGTGGGGTCCCGAGGGCGCCCATACGATCAATGTGGCATTGCATGCCGCAATCGGCGCGTTGTTGGCCGTCATTGGTCATCGACTGGGACTTCCGAGTCCCGCAAGCCTATTAGGAGCAACCCTATTTTTGGTACATCCGGCCTACAGCGAAGCGGTGTATGTGGTGACGTTGAGGGAGGATCTCCTGAGCGCATTTTTTCTGCTTCTGGCGCTGTGGATGTATCTGAGAGGATTTCTCTGGCTGGCGCAGTTACCGTTCGCGTTGGCGTTATTTTCGAAGGAGATGGCCATACCCTTTCCTGCGATGGTAGCGGTTCTGGCCTACATTCGACGGGGATCAATCCAACCGAGGCAGATCCTGGCGGCATGCGGGACAGATATGATTTATCTATTGATTCGATTTTGGATTTTGCCATCGCCCAACGTTCCCACCGCGTTTCCCAGCATGATTCACTGGGCGCCGGCAGAAATCCGGATTCTGCTGAACTATCTGAGGCTGTTGATTTGGCCGGACATTTTATCTATCGACCACCGAACGAGTCTCGTGAAGTCCATATCTGCGGGCCTGATGATTCTGGGATCTGCCGTGGTTGTTTTTTCGATCTATGGGTTGATCGGCAGTTTTCGACGAAGGAGCCTGAATGCCTTCTTTTTCAGCAGCGGAGTTATTCTATCAACGCCGATCATGAACATACTCACGACCAATAACGAATCAGCGGAACGATTTCTCTATGTGCCCATGATGTTTCCCGCTCTTGGGATCGGATCTCTGGTATACAGCGCTGTCCTTGTCCGGGCCGTATCAACCAACTCAGACAAACCCAGGGATCCTCCGGGGAGAGGGCTGGAATGGGCGGTTGTGATAGGCGTGTTGATGGCTCTGGCAGCACGAACGCATATGCGAGGCCATGATTTTCAGACGTATCGGCATATTCTTCACAAGGAATTGGAGATCAATCCACGGAGTTACATTTGCGCCTATATGCTGGGACTGGAGTACGAGCCGTTGAATGCGGCGATGGCTCAGCACTGGGCCGAACAGTGTCTGAAGATCAATGATGAATTTTATCCCGCCCGGCTGTTTCTATCGCGGCTGGAAATGTCCCGTAATCGGCTGATCGAGGCGCGACAACACCTGGACTATGTCCTTCGGACGCAGCCGATTGACGCGGATGTTGCGTTCCATGTGGCTGCATTTTATCTAAAAAAAGGTGATACCCATTTGGCAAAAGAATGGGCCGTCAACGCAACATTAACAAAATCCCGGTGGCCATCGCAGATGATTTATGACATCCTGCGGGACGTTCGGCGTCAGGTCTGGGGACCGGCAAGAGGCGATACCCGAATTGTACCGATGGATCAGCCTCAATCAGGTACATCTCCGACATCCCGCCAACCCGCCAATCAGGCGCCTCCGAAACTGACCCCCTTCGAACAGTGATGAAGTCCTTTTATCAATACCCGGCCCCCTCGGTACGGTATTCCGGGAATTCGACAGAACGGACGGATCGAATCGTAAGAGATCGGGGTTTCGGGTTGAAGGGACCCGGCGTCAAGAGTTTGATGTGTACACTATCCAAAAGGACCCCCGGCATGCGGATTCGAAGTTCATTGCCGATGTCCGGGGGCGGCACCGGAACCATCCCACCCACCGAATGGCCGGCCGAATTTACGGAATAGACCTGCAGGAACGCTTTTGCGAATGTCTCCATTTTCCAATTCCACCGGCAATCGATAACCATACGAATTTCGTCACAGACTGTTTTAGGGAACTGAATGATAACGTAATCCGTCGGAGTCAGATCGATAGCCCGCGTCGAGTCCGGGACGAGCTCACCTGAGATGAGCTCCAGGGGGTCCGGTCGCGGAGTCGGTCGCCGCACAAGAATGTCCGCGCCATGGAGGTTGGTGTCGACGTCATAATTTCGCCGAATCCATGCGCGAAGTTTTCGGGTGATGATTTCATCGGCCGGTGACGACGATGTAAGCGGTTGCAAATAGATATCCTTCATCGGCAAATCGGAGCGCCCATCGACGTAGGAGTCCTCCATGATCAATAGCCTATCCAACACAACCATGGGAATGTTCTGACTCTCCAGGCGTTTGATCGCGTCGTCTGCCATGTTCTTCGTCAACAGCAAAAGCTCCGAAAAAGTGAGAGGAAAAGCGGATCGGCGGCCCATGAGATGCGCTCCGGCCGGGATGGGCAGATAGAGTATGGGGCTATCTTCCGGAACCCGGGCCTGAACGTATTTCCGCAGATCATTCCACTGGTTGGCGGCCCCTTTGGCCACATAGACATCTTCGTTGCCCAAAATCGAATAATCAGAATGAAATGATCGGGACAATCGGGTTGAGATATGCTCAAAAGCGCTCACCGTTCTTGCGGGAGCGAACCAATAGGGTAGAAGGGCAGCGATGGCGATCAACACTCTCGTCGATAACCTGAAACCCTCCATCCGCGAGACCATTCGACACCACAGCAGCATGAATGGGGGGATCGCGTTGATCAGATGCGCCGGGTCGCTGCGGCCCATGGCCGGGCGAAACAGGATCACGCAAAACACGATCCAAGCCATGCTGCGCAATCCTTCGACGACATCCACATCTGAAATTCGGATCAGAATAATCCCGACGAATGCCAGGATAACCGCGAACGGCCAGTAGAAAATATAGGCGAAGAACGACATCTGGAATTTTTCGTAGGGAAGGCCGTGGAACCAGTTGGTGTATTTTGCAAGCCCGTGGGCAATGGAGGCGTAATGAATCATGACATCCGGCCACCCGACGACCCCCATTCCCAGTACCAATCCGAATCCCGCCGCGAACGCGATCAGCCAGGGTTGACGATTCTCGCGACTGACCATCAGAGCCGCAACGCAAAAGAGCGAACAGCAGGCCAGGGCGGCGATTCCCGATTCCGGACTGATCATGAGGCATACACCCGCCATGCCGGCAGATACCGAAAAGAGCTTGGGATTCCGCCGTCGAACCGCCGCTTCGGCCAAGACCGCCGAAACCATCGGAAGCCAGATACGCAAGTGGGGTGTCCAGAAGCAATGGTCCAGTCCAAGCACTGATGTCAGAAGCAGAAAAGCCATTCGAAATTTCAATTGAACGAAGGAATGGATGGACACGACGTAAGCAAGGATGAGACATGCGACGGGCGAGACGATTTCCAGTTGAACGAGTACCGCATGCCAGTTCGCGCCAAACAACCAATACCAAAAGGTCGACCACACATAGAGAAGAGGTCCATATGATCCCGCCATAAAGTCCCGGCCGAGAACCTGCCCTGACAGCATTTTGTCTCCGGCATCCACCCACTGCCCCACGTCGAATAGATTCAATTCCATGGAGACATTGGACATGACCAGACCGATGCCGATCCGTACGATGATCAAGAAAGTCAGCAGGAGAAGGAGAGAATTCTTTCTCAAAAACATTCTGATGGATTCTCCGATCACGTGTAATAGTCCGCTCTATGAAATGTGATTCAGATGGATCATGGCGCCCGGCCGGGAGGCAAGACTTCGGTAGTCAGCCAGCCGACGGAGACATCCGGCGATTGCGGGCGAATCAGGACGCGCTCGAAAAGGGTGGTTTCAGGCGGCGAAAGTGGACCGGGCAATCCGTAGAATTCGCGGATAGATTGGAGAGCATGCGGGAACTGCCGGATGTTCTCGACCTGATGGAAAATTTTAGGCAGGGGGGCGAGGGAATGGAATTTTCTGATGAGATCAATTTGATTTTGCAAAGTGGCGCCGTAATGGACGCTTTGATTTCCACCGGAGACATGGACGTTGAGGACGAAGAACACCAGGACAACCGCGAGGGAGAGGGCATACGTTTGTTTTGCCATTTTCCATAAACGGCATGCTGGAAGATGACTCCAGGCCAACCAGAAGAAAAAGAAAAAACAGATCCAAGTCGCGTTGAAATAGTGCGGATGACCGTAGGTACGGGTCAGGCCATTGAGGACGGACTGCACGCCAATCGCCGCAAGGGAAATGACCGCCATGTGAAACTCGGGCGGGCGGGCGGAGGGATTATCCCAAGAATCATCCACCGGCTTGAACGACTGAGACCTGAGGGGTTCCAATACCGGCCATTTGAAAAGACGCGCCAGTACGAGGGCGATGCCCAGCCATACAAGGCCGACAGCGGTCCACGTATAGAGGCCAAAAACCAGGATCCATTCGGTCGACGGGAGGACGGCGGAGGAAAACCATTTTTGGCCGAAGAAATAGTCCATGCCAAAGGCTGAGAAGAATCGGCCGCCGGATAAAGGGAAGAACCAGCCTTTCCAGACCGAAAATTCCGGCGTCTTCGAATGCCCCGCGGTCCAGCTCATAAAAAAGGAAACATATCCGGCCGAAATTCCGGCGATGACCGCCGCCTGGATGAGCAGAACCGGCCGGTGATTTTTCATCCAGGCGCGATGAAACCATAGGGCATGAAAACCGATGGGCAAAAGGAAAGAGACGCTCATCAGGTGCGTCATGGCCATGGCCCACATTCCCGCCGACACCAGCCAGGATTTCCAGACCGCGGGGGAACAACAGAATGAGAGATAGGCCGCCAGAGTCAGCGCGGAAAACGGAATCAGAAACGTGTTGTCCCAGAGCTGCCGGCTATAAAGCCAGAGGTAGGGGGAAAGAAGCGCCGGCGCGGCCGCCGGCGCGGAGAGTCTCGGACACAGCATCGCCATCCAAAGGAGAGCCCATGCGGTCAGGATAGTGACGGTGAAAGCGCGGATTCGGACCAATTGAACGAGATCGTCGGTCAGGTAAAGAAGGCCCGTGTAAATCCAAACCGGGACCGGGCCATAGACGACATCGCGGGACCCCCGCAATCCATGAGTGGGCCACTCGCCGGACTGTTTGGCGTGGAGAGCCATCTGGATCAATCGAGGTTCGTCGTTGATCCAGGGGGCATCGCCCGGCCAGACCCTGTCTCTTATACACATCTCCGAGCCCACGAGACTAGGCATG
>CAZHRJ010000050.1:5834-18585 GCA_964534765.1 uncultured bacterium | reverse complement strand
CCGGCAGGAAGCGGTGTCGGAACATCTAAACGGCGGCCGCGCGTCGGTGCGGTCATCCGCCGTTCACTGCCTTTACCGATATCTTGCCTCATTCCTCGAAGAAACCCAGCCTTCCTGACTCGTGAGGTTGTTCTTCGGCCTTCCCCTGTCGCCGAATGCCCGCGAGGCCGTATCCAGCCGTCTTCAGGAAATCCGAAAAAAACACCGGTTCGGAAAAGTCACCTGGGTTCAGCCGGGATTGTATCATGTGACGCTCTGGTTTCTGGGAGAATGGCCCGAATCAGCTCTCGATAAAATTTTCGGCTGGGAGGAAGGTCTGCGCGCCTTCTCACCCCTGTCTGTCAAGTTGGGCCCACTCACAGCATTTCCAAGGGTTCTATTTCTGGGTGTTCAGCCAGGGGAGGATCTCGTCCGGATTTATCAACTGATCAGCCTTGCCCTCCATTGCCTCCATCTTCCCGACACTGGCCGTCCCTATGTCCCCCACCTGACGATTGGCCGGTCAAAGGAAAAAGGAGCGTTTCGGGCTCTGCCGGAATTTGGCGATCCGGTCCCGGACATTCTTGATTCAGTGGTTCTCTACGAAAGCCGCCTCTTGACCACCGGCCCGGTCTACCGGAGGATCACAACCGCGACTTTGTAATCCTCCAAAATTAATCAAAAATTTCAATTTTCCAAAACCCTATATATTGCAACTGGTTAGAAGTATGACTTTTGGGCCTTTAGATTAAAGTTTCAATATAATCTGCCGATAAGAGGATTAGCCGAGATAGTCATAAAAAATTGACGTCAGGTGGTTGTGCCGCGGAGTTGCCGCACCAGCTGATACAAATAAGCCGGGAGGGCAGCCGTGGCCGCAGCCAAAAGCATGCGGTTCGGATGCAATCATACGTTATCATCCGTAGTAATTGAAACGCCGGCCCTCTCCCCTGGAGAGGGTTTTTTTATACAGGGATGTATCATCCCCGTTAGCCCATCAAAGGGTTGTCATGGATGACAACCCCCCAGTGTCCGCTAACGGGGATATCAGGGATGTATCAGGGATCTAACAAAAGCGGGAAGCCGACCCGCTATTCCAAGGAGGGAACTTCGACATGGTTCGCATCCAAACGAACGTCAATGCTCTATATGCCGCTCTCTACCTCGAGCAGCACAACCGGTACCTGGCGCAATCACTGGAGCGGCTGTCTTCGGGATACCGGATCAATCGGGCCGCGGACGATCCAGGCGGACTGGCCATCGCGGAGAAATTGAGGGCCCGAATTCGCGGATTTCAGGAATCATCTCGGGGAATCGGTGTGGCGACCAGTTTTGTCCGGACCGCGGAAGACGGGATGTCAAATGTCGTGAATTACCTCTTTGACATCCGGGATCTGGCGCTGGAGGCGACGAACAGCACCGTGACGACCAGCGAGCGTCTGGCCAACCAGAGCGAGATCGACCAGCTGGTCAAGGAGATTGACCGTCTGACGACCGCGGTGAAATTCAACGGGCTAAGACTGCTAAACGGCGCTTACGCCTCCCAGAAACCCATCTTCACGCTCCCCGGAAACTCAACGTATTACGGCAGCGCTGTCTTTCACGTCGGGCCGGACAAGGGCGACCGGTTCGCGACGACCATTTCCACCCTGTCGACAGTGGCGCTCAAGATCAACACGATCAGCGTGACGACCCAGTTGGGTGCGTCGAACACCGTGGCCCTGGTCACCAGCGCAATCGCCCGTGTCCTGTCCCGCCGCGCGCGGCTGGGCGGTGTTGAGCGGCGCCTTCAGCTGGCGCAGAACTTCGCCGACCTTCAGAGCACGACATTACTGTCGGCCGAGTCATCGATCCGGGATGCGGACATCGCTCAGGAGACCATCGATTTTACGCGCCGGCAAATACTGGTTCAGGCGGCATCGGCGATGCTGGCCCAGGCCAATCTCTTACCGAGAACGGTGCTCAATCTCCTCCTGAATCTGGGCGGCAGCGGCGCGTGATCGGGGTTCTGCCGCCGACCCGGCCACGGGCCGGGCAGCGTTTATGTGGAGCGGTTTTCAGTACGGCAATAGTTAGCTAGTGTCTGATTCATGTACGAGGTCTACCGTAGGGATCTTCGGGTCGATACTCTGACACCGGTGCTGCTCTATCGCCATCTGGCGAACCGTCCGTACAGCTTTTTGCTCGAAAGCGTCGTGGGGGGCGAGCGTCTGGGGCGATATTCATTTGTGGGTCTGGAACCGGAACGCGTGATCCGCATTCAGGGATCCAGGGTCAGCGTTCTGGATCCGATCACCTCCCGGCCGGTTTATGAGACCGTCGAAGACCGCGGCCTCGAAATGCTCCGGCAATTTCACCGCCACACCTTCCACACCGTCCCCTCGGACCCCGATTATCCGCTATCGAGCGGCTGGGTCGGGTATCTGGGATATGATATCGCCCGCCGGCTGGAAAGACTTCCTCCAGGACCACCTGACCTCTTGGGCATACCGGATGCGATGCTGATTTTCCCGCGTCTTCTGGTCGCCTTCGACCATCTCCTTCAGCGTCTCACCCTCTTTGTCCATCATCGCCCGGGCCGCCGCCGGGAGGCCCAGCGGTACGCGGACGAGGTCGTTCGCCGGATCCGGTCCACCCGGACGGCCTTTGAATTATTCTCGGCAACGGAATCGCCCCCGCGCCGGACCGCGGTAACATCGAATGTCACGCGCCGTCGGTTTCATCAGATGGTTCAGAAGGCCAGGCAACACATTCAGCGGGGCGACATATTTCAAGTGGTGTTGTCCCAGCGGTTTCAATCGCCGTACGAGGGCGATCCATTCTGGATTTACAGGGCGCTTCGATCGCTCAATCCGTCTCCCTACATGTTTTATCTCAAGTTCCGTGGATACTCGCTGGTTGGATCCTCGCCGGAGATTCTGGTGAGGCAGAAGGGCGGGAAAGTCTTTCTGAGACCGATCGCGGGAACCCGTCGGCGCGGTCAGAACGAGTCCGAAGACAAGGCGCTCGAACAGGAACTCCTGACCGATCCCAAGGAACGTGCGGAACATTTGATGCTGGTGGATCTGGGCCGGAACGATGTCGGGGCTGTGGCGCAGTTCGGGTCGGTGCATACGACCGAGGCATTCATGATCGAGCGGTATTCCGCGGTGATGCATCTGGTGAGCCAGGTCGAGGGACTGTTGAGACCCGGCAAGGACGCGTTTGACGTCTTTTCGGCCGCGTTTCCGGCGGGAACGGTTACGGGCGCGCCCAAAATCCGCGCGATGGAGATCATCAACTCCCTCGAACCCACCCGCCGGGGACCTTACGCGGGGGCGGTCGGATACTTTGGCGCCGGCGGCTCGATGGATTTTTGCATTACCATTCGCACGTTGCTGGTCAAGGAGGGCATGGCATATGTTCAGGCGGGCGCCGGAGTCGTGCATGATTCCCGGGCCGACCGGGAATATGTGGAGACAGAGAACAAGGCCAAGGCGCTGCTGGGTGCGGTTGATCTGGCCCGGCAGATGTCCTCATCGGAAAGCCGCGGCCGCAAGGGATCCGCGGGGAGGCGATCGTCTTGATTTTGGTCGTCGATAATTATGATTCCTTCGTCTATAACCTCGTCCAGTATGTCGGCACGGTCCGGAGGGACGTCACGGTCGTCCGGAACGACGGGATCGATCTCAAAGGCGTTGCGCGCCTTCGGCCCGCCGGCATCATCCTCTCCCCGGGTCCCGGCCGGCCGGAGGAGTCGGGCGTGTGCATTCCGATCATCCGGGAATTTTCCGGCCGCCTCCCGATCCTGGGCGTGTGTCTCGGCCATCAGGCCATCGGCGCCGCTCTCGGCGCCCGGGTCGTCGGCGCGAAGGATATTGTCCACGGAAAAACGTCGGTTATTCGAATCGTCCGTCCATCGCGGCTTTTTCTAGGTCTACCCCGGCGGTTTCAGGCCACGCGATATCATTCGCTGGTGATTGACCCGAAATCCATCCGGGCGCCTCTTCGGATAACATCCTGGACGGCTGACGGAAAGTATGTGATGTCGGTTGAAGTTGACCGGCAGAAGACGTTTGGAGTGCAGTTTCATCCGGAATCGATCGAAACGCACGTAGGAATGGATATTGTCCGGAATTTTCTGAAATTGTGTTGAGTCCCGCGCGCGCCGCCGATCTTTCAACGCCTCCTATCCTTATCATCCTGATTTTCTCCGCGGTCTTTGCCGCCCTCCCGTCGGCCGCCGGCGCCGCCGGCGCCGAACGGTTCGGATCGGTGCAGTTCGCCCATCGGCAGGGGTATCTCTCGAGCGATGTTGATCTTTCCAAAGGAGACGCCCGGTCGATCGGGATCGAGGGGCTCGGCGGCGTTTTTTCGGCAACGCCCTTTGGATCCCTGCTCCTCGAATCCGCCGGATCCCATGGCGCCCGGCTGGAATTGCCGGCGCCGCATCAGCTGATGTTGATTGACGGCATCCTCGATGTCTTTGCCCGCTCGACCGTGACCATCCGCGCGGCCGGGGTATCGATCCAGGCCCGGGGCCGGGCGGTCGTCACGCACCGGCCGGATCTGGAGACCATCCTGCGGATGGAGTCGGGTTTAGCCGAAGTGGATGCGGACAATCGCCGATGGACCGTATCCGCTGGAGAGGCGCTCAGGGTTCCGGCATCATCGCCGGCGTCGATCGTCCGGCTGCTGTCCCCGCCCCGGTTGGTTCGGCCGGCGAACGTGCTGGTGCCTCCGATTCAGCTGACGGCCGAGTTGGACAGGGAGAATACGACGGAGGGCGTGCTCGAAGTCGCCTGTTCCACCCGGCCGATGTTTTGGGAGTCGGCCCGGCGGTACCTGTTTTTGCCTGGGGAGCCGATCCTGTTGACCGATGCGCCCGGCGGACCCGTTTACATCCGCGCTCGGACCATCGACCGGTCGGGCATTCCGGGCGTTGCCACTGAGGTCTATCCGGTTGTCATTCTTGACCGCCCTCCCGGCGTTGTCGTCCCGGCGCGGCTGCAGACTGAGACGCTGCGCGGCCGCCTGGATCCGCCGCTCGCCCGCGCGGCGGTGCGGTGGGATCATCTGAGAGTATTGACCGCCCCGTCCGGGTCGTTTGAATTTGAGCCGAATACCCAGTTCGGACTCATCGTTTCGGACCTGGCCCTCGAGGTGTCGGATCCCGCGATGCCACTCGAGACCCTCCTGTTGCTGTCCGATCCGGACAAGATCAGCGTGTTCAGCGCGCCATCTGGAGGGCAGCCGCGCCGCGCCGCGCAACTGTTTATCCGAACCGATCAGATCGCCATCCGGAATACATCCACCCGGACCCGGCTGATGCTCAACGGCATGCCCCTGACCGATCCGGACACGCGCCTTGCGGTTCTGCCGTCGATTGAGCAGCGACTTGTTCTGGAGTGGTTCCCGCCGCGCCCGGCGCGCGACGCGCGCGCCGAGGGAGACGATCGCTATGAACTGTCGATCCTGCGGGATATCGACGGCCCAAAAATCCTGAACGTATCGCTGGAGAGCCGTGGCGGCCCGGAAAAATTTTACGTCCTGGCGGATATCGTGGATCTCGGAATTGGGTTGCAGCTTCCGGCCCATGCGATTTTCGAAAGCGACGCCGGCGACCGGCTTGCCGTGCCGCTTCATCTGGTCTCGGATCTGCGTCTGGAGGGTCGGGCCATGTCGCAGGAGTCGGATCGTGGCCGGCGGTCCAGGGTATGGTGGATTCGAATCGAGGCGGCCGATCTTCTGGGAAACCGGACGACGTTAGAGGAAACGCTGTTCGAGAAGAGGCAGAGGAAATTTATATCGATCGGACTGAAAGATCTGGTCCGGATATGGAAGAATAAACTGTGATGAAGGCGATTTTAGAAAAATTGTTGAACCGAGGGTCGTTGGAAGTCGATGAGACATCGCGGCTCTTCGATGCGCTGGTCGGCAATACAGCGCCTGAGATGAAAGCCGCGCTTCTGACGGCGCTTCGGGCCAAGGGCGAGACCGAAACCGAAATATACGGGATGGCGCTCAAGATGCGTCAGGCCGCCATCCCCCTGCCGCCCGACCTGCGCGAGGCGCTCGATACCTGCGGTACCGGCGGTGACGGTTCGCGCAGCCTCAACCTGAGTACGATTTCGGCCCTGATTCTCTCGGCCCTGGGCATGCCCATCGTCAAGCACGGCAACCGGTCGGTCTCGTCGACGTGCGGCAGCGCCGATCTGCTGGAAAAATTGGGATTCCCGCTCGATCTGCCCCCGGAATCGACGGTGAAACTCTTCCGGGAAACGCGGTTCGGGTTCCTGTTCGCGCCCCTCTATCATCCCGCAATGAAGGCGGTCGTGCCGATTCGAAAAATTCTCCAGGTCCGGACGATCTTCAATTTTCTTGGACCCCTGTCGAATCCGGCCCAGGTCGTCTTTCAAATCCTCGGCGTTCCCTCGGCCGACCGCGTCCGGCCGTTTGCCGATGTCCTCAAGCGGCTTGGTCTGCGATCCGCGCTGGTGGTTCACGGCGAGCCGGGATTGGATGAGGTCTCTCCCTGCGGGAAAACGCGCGCCGTTTATTTTTTACTCCAGGGGCCTCTCAAGGAGGAGAAGTGGTCGCCGGCCGATTTCGGATTGGCTCCAGTGCCGCCGGATCGACTGGCTGTGTCCGGGCCGGAAGAGTCGGTGTCCCGGACCAGGGATATCCTGGCCGGAACCGGCTCGCCCGATGACGTATCAGCGGTGTCTCTCAACGCAGCGGCCGGACTATGGGTCAGCGGCCGAACCGGGACCATCGCGGACGCGCTCACGCAGGTCCGGGCGTGTCTTTTTTCCGGCCATGCCCGGGTGCATCTGGATCGGATCCTCCATGTCGCCCAGGAGTTGAAATCTCATGCCGGACATACTTAAGGCGATCCTGGGAAAGGTCGAACGGCGCCTTCGAGCCCGCAAGCGCCGGTTTCCGGAGGCGCTGGTTGCGCGGTGGGCGGCGATAGAGAATCCGAAATCGTTTGTGAGAGCCATCCGTCACCGGGGTCGACTGTCGGTGATTGCGGAGATCAAGCGAGGCTCCCCCAGCTCGCCGCATCTTAACCTCCGGCTTGATCCTCTCGACTGCGCGAGGCGGTATCAGTCCGCCGGCGCGAGCGCGCTGTCGGTTCTGACGGAGGAGGATTATTTCCGCGGCAGTCTGGTCGACCTTCGAATCGTCGCATCCGGCGTCTCTCTGCCGGCGCTTCGCAAAGACTTCATCTTCGATCCCTACCAGGTCTACGAATCCCGCGCCGCGGGCGCGTCCGCGATCCTGCTGATCGTCCGGATGCTTTCCCGGCGTTGCCTGTTGTCCCTTCACCGGCTGGCTTTTAAATTGAATCTGTCGCCTCTGGTTGAGGTTCATGACGAGCGCGATCTGGAGCAGGCGTTATCGGTGGGCGCCAGGATGATCGGGGTCAACAACCGGGACTTGTCGACGCTGAAAACCGATCTTGGCGTCGCCCGCCGAATCCTGCCGCTTATACCGAAATCCTGTGTCCGGGTCGCCGAGAGCGGATATTCCCGCCCGGCCGAGCTTCGCGACCTTCGTGGCATGGCCGACGCGGTTTTGATCGGCACGGCCTTTCTGAAAACTCAGCAAAAAATCACGCAGTTGATCGCCCGGTAATTGTTCGGAAACCGGGCCGGCCGGTCAGGTCGCGGCTTGGATGGGCGCGGCCACGGATGGCTTCATTTTTCTCTCAATCATTTTTTGCTGAAGAATGCCCAGCACGGTCGAGACGAACCAGTAGAGGTTGAGCCCGCCGGGGAAGGTGAGAAACAGCACGGTGAAAATCGCCGTCATGAACATCCCGATCTTGGCCTGGTTGGGGTCCGGAGTCGGTGTCATTTTCTGCTGAATCAGCATCGCAATGCCCATCAGAACCGGCAGGATATACAGCGGATCTTTTTCCGACAGATCCGGCACCCACGCGAACGAGGCGCCGCGAAGTTCGATCGAGTACTGGAGCATGCGGTAGAATGCAATGAATACGGGGATCTGCAGAAGGATCGGCAGGCATCCGCCGGCTGGATTGACCTTGTTATCCTTGTACATTTTCAACATTTCGCGGTTCAGTTTCTCGCGGTTGTCCTTGTATTTGTCCTGAATCGTCTTCATTTTCGGCGCCAGGTCTTTGAGCTTGGCCATCGAGGTATAGGATTTATAGGTCAACGGATAAAGAACGATGCGGACGACCACGGTCATGAGGATAATCCCGACGCCGTAATTGGAGATGACGCGGTAAAACAGATTCATGAGCCCCAGCATCCCGAAACCCAGCCAGTCGAACCAGCCGAAGTTCATTATATCGAGAATATCTTCACCGTAGAGCTTGAGATGTTCCGGGAGTTTTGGGCCGGCGTAGAGACGTTCCTGAAACATCCGCTCCTGTCCGGCATCCAGAGTCCACGTGCCGTACCGGGCGTCAGCCGTAATACTTGACCCTTCCAGAAACAGATCCGCGTGGGAGAGCGGAGAATCGGGAATCAGCGTCAAAGTGAAATAGCGATCACCCAGCGAAATCCACTTGAGCACGCCGTCAAGCGTTTCGCGCCGTGCTTCCTGCGGGTGGTTGGACTGACCGGAGAATTTGCTGAAGAATCCCGGGGATTCTTCTTGCCGGTGTTCCACGTCGCCACCGAGTTTGAGGAAGATTTCATGAATATCCAGATCCGTTTTGGGTCGTTTCACCGGAAACGGAGCCAGACCGATGCCGAACGCCTGGGCCGTATCTGAACCGATCGTCAAGGACTGGCCGGATAGATTCCTAACGCGGGTTTCCAGGCGAATTTCATACCGGCCCTTGCCCCGTGCGACGGTTCGATCGATTCGCAGCAGCGGTTTTCTGCCGTCCGGGTCGGCAATGTCCATGCGGAAGGTGACGCTACCCGCGTCAGATTTCATTTTTTGAAAGTTGGGCGGCCCCGCGCCCGCTGGTGTGCCGGGGGCATGGACTGCGGCGAAGGGATAGGGCCAGAATGGATCCACCAGGATGACATCCCGCGTGTCGACATGCGGATGGCGGGGGATGCCGGTCAACTGGATCTGGCGGATTCCCGCTCCGCGCGAAGTCGCCGTCAGAAGGAATCCGTCTCCCTCCAGCGTGACGGTGTCTTCGGCGTCCGGCGACGAAGATAACAGCTTGCGGATCTCCGCCCGCGCCGCGTCGTTCCGCGCGTCGTTCCGCGCCGCGGTCACGCCGGGCGCGCCGTCGATCGCGCCAGTGTCCGACGCGAGCGGGGTTGGACTGATGGATTTGACTGGATATTGTTTCGTGACAAAATACTGGTATCCCAAAAAGACCACCATGGAAAGAAGAAACGCAAGGATCAGCCGCCGGTCATCCGCGCTCATGGATAATCCACTCCGCCCCTCGCGAATGGATGGCAGCGAAGGATCCGTGCCGTTGTTTTTAGAAACCCCCGCCCGGCGCCATGGCGCCGGATCGACAGTTCAGCGTATTCCGAACAACTCGGTACATACCGGCATCCGCCGATCGAAAGAGTCATGGGCCTGATGGCCAGCCGGTAAAGCCGGATCAAAAAAATCAGGATGGCCTTCACGCCCGAGCCCATCTGCCCAGGAGCGTTCGAATCACGGAATCGGCGTCCCCCCGGCCTTTCCACGTTCGGGCCGAGGGTCTGGCCAGAAGAACGCAGTCCGCGCCTCCGGGACCGGCTGATTCGGAGATGGTGGGAACGATCAGGCGGAAGGATTCCCGAAGAAGACGTTTGATCCGGTTCCGCCGGACCGATTCTTTGCTCACACTCCGGTTCACCACCACACCCAGCCGGATAGTCGGTGTCGCGTCGATCGAGGCAGTCGGCGCGACAATCAATACCAGCTCCGGCCGGGAAAACCTCCGGCCAATCTTGAATACCCGGTCCACATCCCGGGCTGGAATGCGGCCAATCCGGCGGGCCACGACGGCACGTCCATCAGGCGGAAAGGCGCCTGCGGCCCCTGGCGCGTCGGCGCCTGAGGACATTGCGGCCGCCCGGGCTTTTCATGCGGTGGCGGAATCCGTGTTTGCGTTTGCGTTTCAAGACATGAGGTCGAAACGTCGGTTTCATGGTGATCCTCCTTTGACATTGGTCTGCATGTTCATCAGGAGATATCGGGCGTCCTGATAGAACGGGTGATCCTTCATCAAACTGATGCCCCGGTTGATAAACGTTCGGACATAGGGGTCTTTTTCCTGAAGGGAATGGAAATGCAGGCAGAGAAACGCGTCGGGCCGCTTAAGCTGCCCGAATGCCCAGAGCGCCCCGGCCCGCAAATTCGTGTCAGGCGCGCGGAGATACGCTTCGAGAACCGGCAGGGCCAGAGCCGTCTCGATCGGAAAGAGCGCCTTGGCGGCGTTGATCACCACCCGGGCGTTGGGGTCGGTCACGAGCGGCCTTAGGCGCCGGCTGAGTTCCTCCGGCCGGTCGGCCAGGATCTTCTCAAGGCTTTCCACCGTGTTGGCCCGGACCCGCGCGTCCGTGTCCTTCAGCATGTCTGTCAGGCGGTCATACACCTCTTTTTTGTCCGGAAAAGTTTTAAGACACGCGCAGGCCGCCGATCGGACACGTTCATCGGAATCAGACAAGGATTTGATCAGCGCCTCGAATGCCTTCGGATGCCGGATGCCGTCGAGCGACCGCACCGCGGATATGCGGACCAGGGGTTCGGGGTCTTCGCAGAGATCAAACAATTTTGAACTTGTCGCATCGCCTGTGAGCCGGGCGAGGGCTGCGGCCATTTTCCGCTTGAGCATCCAGTGGGCCCTCGGCAGGCGTCTCTCAATTTCGGCGGCCTCGGCCGATCCACCGAGCGCCGCGAGGGCGGCGACGACCGACATTTGGACGGGCAAATGGGCCGAATCGAGATGCCGGACGAGTTCCTTGACAATGGACGGCCGCTCGGAGGCTCCGATGCAATCGATCAGCCTCGCCAGCGACATGTAAAAACTTTCCTCCTCCGCCTGGGCGGCCCACCGGGTTTGTAAACGGAGCCGGATGAGTCCGGCCTCGGCCTGGGGAAGGGTCAGCGCTTCCTCGATCGTCTGTGAAGCTTCCTTGCCCCACCGAGCGGCCGACAGCTGGATGAGTTTATTTTTCATGAAATGCTTGTCCGCCGTGAGGCTCAGAAATAACAGTTGCTGAAATTCGGCATCGGGTCTGGCGGAGAACAATTTGTCGAGCCGGGCATCAAGGTTTTCGAGATTTGGCGGAAGCGGCACCGCCGCCACGACGTTTTCGGTGGGTGTCCGTTCGGAGACGCTTTTGGTGAGATGCTGAAAAATAATCGTGGAGAGGGACGACGCCGTCCGTAGGTGCCGCAGGAGTCCCTCCTGGGCCGCGTCCGCGATATCGAGATCGGCGTTACCCAACAATTTGATGGAAAGCGCCACCCCATCCGCCGACCAGAGGGCCATTCGTCTGACAATTTCCAGCACCGCCGCCTTGTTCCGGATCGATTTGAGCAACTGTCTGGCTTTCTCGAAATAGACCGGTGCCGGGTTTTCCGCCATGCATTCCAGGATTGCCGTATGCAGATCAATCGGATTGTCCGGATAGAGAAACTCAGTGATCCCCTCCAAAAAGGACCGGCCTTGAATATCCGCCAGAGCAAAACAGGCAACCGGCGCCTCGATTCCGTCCCTCCGGTGAAACAGGTCTTCAAGAACGCTCACAGCCGGCCTGTATTTCAGCCGGCCGAGCATCCGGATCGCTTTGTGCCGCTGGGTCGGCGCCGTGCGAGAAAGGGCATCGAGGATGTTTTTCCCGATTTCGGCGCGAGCCGGGAGTTCCGACAGAGCGTCAAGTGTGGCTTCGACCACCACCGGATTCGGGTCACGCAGGAGCGTCGGGACGTATTCGATCGATTTGGGTCCCAGGACCTGGCCGATCGCCGCCGCTCCGGCCGCGCGAAGAAGCGGCTCGGCGGATTTAACGACGGCCCGAATCCCATCCGGGCCGATGATTTTTTCCCGCTGGCCTCGCCGGACCGCAAAATAGCTGACGAAGACGCTGGCGCTGTGCATTTCACCGGATACGGTCGCAAGGGTGGAAGACTGGATGCGGGTATAAGCCTCAACGATGGCCGCCGTCGCCGCGCCGGCTTGACTCTGAGCATCCCGGGCGGATTTATTCTCCACGTTTTGTCACCCCGCGGCTTTCGAGCAAATCCGATGCGATGCGGACTTTGGGTGGAAGTTCCTTGTCGGAAGATGTCCCGGCCCGCTGTGCGCCGGCGTCGGGCGAATCGAGAAACGCCTCGACCGTCCAGCCCCGCTCGCCCAGAAGGCCGGCGAGTTCCGATTCCACCGCCGCCTTGTTTTTCTCAGCGCTCAGCCGTTGCTGGTGAAGAGTGAACTTTTTCGGATAAATGACCGTCAACCGTTTTCGGTCGGCCGAAAGGCTCTGCGGTTTGCCTTCGCGAAGCCACGCGGCGAGGGTGACGTTGGTTTTGGAAACGGTTTCGATGAGCCGTGCCCAGACTTGGGCGGCGCCGGGAAGGGCCGCCCGTCCCGGCGTTTCCGGCCGTTTTTCCGCAGCCCCACCCGACTCCGGAACATTTTGGATACGGCCTTCCAGATCGTCCAGCCGGTCGACAATCGCGGATAGGGGGATTGCGCGTTTTTGTTCAATCAGACCGATCAATTTCACAGCGAGATACAGTCCCGGCTGGCGAGTCCCGCGAAGACCCCGTTCGGCCTCCAGAAGCTCGCTGATCATGCGAAGGGCGGCCTGAGGCGGGCAGTCCTGAAGAAGTTAAGAAAGCCCGCGGTTTC
>CAZHRJ010000050.1:0-5824 GCA_964534765.1 uncultured bacterium | reverse complement strand
CCTGAAGAAGTGAGCCTTCCGGCGTCTGTCCGAACTTGATGCAGGACTCCCATTCCCGGCGCAGCCACCGGGCCAGCTGAATGATAAAGTGCGAGAGATCCTTTCCCGATTCTTCTATCCGCCGGGCGATATCAAAGAGCGCGTTTCGATCCTCCCGCAGAACCGCCGACAGGGTATCCTCCACGGTTTTTTTGTCGACCCAGCCGAACAACTGGTCCACCAGGTCTTCCCGGACATTGCCGTCGGAGAAAGCCGCCGCCTGTTCCAGCGCGACAAGGACATCCCGGGCGCTGCCGTCCGCCCATTCCGATAGTTTGAGGGAAGAATCGGCGTCTATGGATATTTTTTCCCGTTTGCAGACAAAGGTCACCAGCGATTCGAGGTCTTTTGGGGAGATGCGGTGAAACTCCAGTTCCTGGCAGCGGGAATGGATGGTTTCCGGAATTTTCTGCGGATCGGTGGTGGCCAGGATGAACACGACGTGTTCGGGCGGTTCTTCGAGGGTTTTGAGGAGGGCATTGAACGCCTCCTGCGTGAGCATATGGACTTCGTCAATGATGTAAATTTTGTAGCGGCTGCTGGTGGGCACAAATCGCACGTTTTCCCGCAGGGCCCGGACATCCTCGATTTTCCGGTTGGATGCGCCGTCCATTTCGATGACGTCGAGACTGTTTCCGGCTGAAATTTCCCTGCAGGCGACGCATCCATTGCATATTTTGGGGCTGGGACCCTCAGCGCAGTTTAATGATTTGGCAAACAGCCGAGCGACCGTGGTCTTGCCCACGCCCCGGGGTCCGGAAAAGAGGTACCCGTGACTGATCTGTCTGCGCAGCAGAGTATTGACCAGCGTCTGCCGGACGTGCGGCTGGCCGACCAGCTCCTCAAAAGTCGCCGGCCGGTATTTCAAAGAAAAAACGCGATGTGTCTCCTCACCCACCCCGATGGTCCTCCTGAATTCGAATGTCCAATTCCTGTAACCCGCGATCCAAATAAGGAGGTGTGCACCCGGCGTCGGCGAACCTGTCAAACCGGCATTCCGTTCTTCCGGCTCCATTCAGGTAATCCCGCGCAAACGTCCGTATCGGCTTAGGGCTGCTTCCTTCCGGACCTGACCCGGTTCACCGGCGAGCGTCCCGCGGGGCCCAAACTTCAACGCCTTCCGGACGGCGCCCGCATTCAACCAGCGCGTCTCGGCTCGGGAATTCGGCCCTGCTGGAGCGGATTGCAGGCAGCCCGCTCGACGCGGACAAAGGAACCGCTACCTCCCCGCTTAGCACACCCCCGGATTTATTGAATACTCCAAAGTTGCGAGTATATAGCGGCTGGTGGTAAGTTGCAAGGTATCGATGAAATGGAGAGGTACCCAAGTGGACGAAGGGGCACGCCTGGAGAGCGTGTAGGCGCCCAAAGTGCCTCGAGGGTTCAAATCCCTCCCTCTCCGAATTGGACTGAATTCGCGCAGAGGCGATTCGGGAGGGGTGCGGCGGATGCGGCGTGAGACGTGGGCGAGCCTCTTATTGGGTGTGCTGGTATGGATATCTTTTTACCGTGTCCTGTCGTGTGATTTTATCCGATACGATGACGATGTCTTCATCACCGGCAATCCCCATCTGAAGAACGGTCTGACGCCGGAGTCGGTTTTATGGGCGTTTTCAGCCGAATTTTTGTTCGATTCCGCCCACGCCAATTTGTGGGTCCCGCTGACGCTGATCAGCCACGCGATCGATGTCACTCTCTACGGATTGAACCCTGCCGGGCATCATTTGACGAGTCTCCTGTTGCATACCGTGAACACGATTCTATTATTTTATCTTCTGTACCGGAGCACATCCGCGTTCTGGCCGAGTGTTCTGGCTGCCGTCCTATTCGCGGTCCACCCGCAGCGGGTCGAGTCGGTCGCCTGGATTACGGAACGCAAGGATGTTCTGAGCGCCACCTTTGGATTCCTTTCGATCGGATGTTACGGCCTGTATGTCCGCCGAGCCGGCTGGGTCTGGTACCTTTTTTCTATCGGAGCCTTTTTTCTGTCACTGCTGAGCAAACCCATGCTGGTAACTCTGCCGGTTCTCCTTCTGGCTCTGGACTACTGGCCGCTGCGGCGATTTGGCGTTCCCGCCGGCGCGTCGTCCGCATCGTCCAACCGGTGGTCCGCGTTGTGTTTTGAAAAAATCCCGTTTCTCCTTCTGTCTCTCATCATCGGCGTGATCAACGCCTATGGCCAATCCTATCAGCATCAGACATCACCCTGGATTCTTCACATCCTCCGCATGCTTGGATTGGATGTGGTGCCCGGTCATTCGGAGTCCGGGACAAGTCTCGGATATGGTGTGCTGGCGATCCTTGCGTATCTTCGGTTCTGGATATGGCCCCATCCTCTGTCGCTCGTGTATCCACCGCCAACACCCGCGCCGGGTCCGGTCATTCTGGCGGCTGTTCTGACAGCGGTGCTGACGGTCTGGGTCCTGTCCCAGCGTTCCCGCCGGCCGTATCTGGCCGTCGGATGGATCTGGTTCGTGATCATCCTGCTGCCGGTGATCGGCATCGAGCTCCTCGCGCTGGCGGACCGATACACGTATGTGTCGCATATAGGATTGAATGTCATGCTGGCCTGGGGACTGTCCGATCTGGTTCGATCCTTCCCGCGTCTGGGTCGGCCGATCGCGTCGGCCGCGACCGGAGTGGGGATGGGTCTGTGCGCTCTTGTCTGGATCCAGACCGGATACTGGAAGGACAGTTTCACCCTTTTTCAGAGGTCGATTGACGTGACAGAAAATAATTGGAAACTGCAAAACGGGCTGGGATCGGAATGGTTTTTGCGCGGCGACCGGCCTGCGGCCCTGGCCCACTATCGCGAATCGGTCCGGATCAATCCGCAGTACGCCCAGGCGCATTTTAATCTCGGATCGACACTGGTTCTGGAAGGAGACACGCCGGCCGGGCTGAAACATCTGTTCCGGTCCATTGAATTGGATCCGTTCGGCCGGGCCGCCCATGACCGCCTGAGCGTGATACTGATGGCCGAGGGGAGGGTCGACCTTGCGGTGTATCATCACAACGAGGCCGAGCGAATCCGCGCCCTGACGGAACTCGACTACTGACAGCCCGGCCAGCCGGGTACAACCGATTGACAGTTGTTTCACGGGTAGATACAACGCCTCTTGAATTTGTTGGGAGCTTAATCTGAATCAAAGGGGTGGACACATGAAGCGTTTGTCCGGAAGGAATCGAATTCTTTATTCAGCCATGGCGGGTCTTCTCATGAGTTGGGGTTGCGCGAAACCTCAGCAGGCTGCGGCTCCGGCTCCAGCGCCTGCCGAGCCGCAGGTGACCGAGGATGCCATGGAAAAGCACGCGTGCAAGGGCATGAATGCGTGCAAGGGCAAAGGCGGTTGCGCGGTTGAGGGCAAGCACGCGTGCAAAGGCAAGAACGAGTGCAAAGGCGCGGGTGGTTGCAAGACAGCCTAAGTTCCGTCTGACCTCTCATTAGACGTTTTTCGTGAATCGGTTTTTGAGCCTGCCGAATCTCGGCATCGGTCTGGGGCTGCGAATTCCCCATTACAGGGAGATTTTGTCCACGCATCCGAAGGTTGACTGGTTCGAGATTATTTCCGAGAATTTCATGGTTGACGGCGGCCGGCCGCTGTCTTATCTGGATCAGTTTCTGGACCGGTACCGGATTGTCCAGCATGGCGTGTCGCTGTCGATCGGCAGCGCCGATAGGTTGGACCGGGAGTATTTGAGGAGGCTCAAGCGTCTGGTGAAACGAACCAGGACCCCGTGGGTGTCCGATCATCTCTGCTGGTGCCGGCACAGCGCCCATCAGATGCACAACTTGCTTCCCCTTCCATACACCCGGGTGGCCATGGATCACATCGCGCGCAAGGCCAGAATCGTTCAGGACTATCTGGAGGTGCCGCTCCTGCTCGAGAACCTGTCGAGCTATCTGACGTTTCAGAGCGACGAGATGACGGAATGGGACTTTTTGACGGCGGTAGTGGAGAAGGCCGACTGCGGGATTTTGCTGGATGTGAACAACATCTATGTTTCGGCGAAAAATCACGGTTTCGATCCGATGGACTACGTCAACGCGATTCCCCCCGAACGTGTCGTCCAGATGCATCTGGCCGGCCACTCGGACATGGGCGGTTATCTGCTCGACACGCATGACCATCCGGTCCGGCGTGAGGTGTGGCGGCTGTTTCAGAGGGCGTGCGAGCGGGTGGGCCGAGTGTCGGTGATGGTTGAACGGGACGACCGGATTCCCCCGTTTCGGGTGATTCACCGGGAAGCGCTGATGGCGCGTCGGTATTTGCCGAAGCCAGCCCGTCCGGCGTGACGACATGATCAAAAGTCGGCATCGGATCCGGCGATTTTCGGATCTGGACCGGCTGCAGCGGTGGATGTGCCGAGCGATTCGGACACCGGAATCGAATCTGGCATCCGAGTCCGGGTTGGCCGATTTTTTCCTGGTCGGCGGCGCCCGGCATCCCGCCTATGAGAGACTCCGGATCTATGTCCGGGACTATTGGGCGCGTTGCATTGGGTGTTTGAGAGACGACTTCCCCGGATTGGAGAGTGTGATGGGGAATAGAGCGTTTCGAAGTTGGATGGAGAAATATCTGGTACGATATCCATCCCGTTCCTTTACTCTCCGCAATCTGGGCGCGAATTTGTGGATGTTCATGGATCGGGAGTATCGGGGTTCCGGTCGCGGTGTAGTTTTGGATGTGATTCGATTTGAGTGGGCCAAAATCGAGGCATTTGATCGTCCGATGAATCCCCTGTTTGATCCGGCGCGGCTGACTGACCGGCAGAAGCGTCGGCTGGATCAAATGCGATTTCGATTTCAGCCCCATGTGAGGGTGCTGGATCTGGAGTATCCGGTATACGAAATCGTCGACCGGATGGTGAGGGGCGGCCGCCGGGCGGTTCGAAGGGTGATTCCTCGAAAGCGGCGGTCGTATACAGTGGTCTATCGGAGTGATGGGCGGGTTTATCATAAGGAGATCGACCCGATCTTTTACCGGATGGTCATGGGTCTTCAGCGGGGCTGGACGCTCAGTCAGGTCTGTGCCGGAATTTCTCGCCGCATCGGATCGGCGAAAGTGGATTCGATCCAGAGGCGGGTGCAGGAATGGTTTCAGGGCGCCGTGGCCAATCACTGGTTTTGTGATCCGAAGGGGGTAAAACGGCATGAACGCGATCGTGCGGATGTACCCATCCGCGGTGAATTTTCTCTGCAAAATCGACTGGTTGCCGCCCCTGATGGCGCGGCTCGCCGTCGGGCACGTGTTTTTTCTATCCGGCAGGGGCAAGATATCGGATCTGGATAAAACGGCCGGTTTTTTTGAGGGTCTGGGTATTCCGTTTCCGTATGCGCAAGCGGTTTTGGTTTCAATTTTGGAGTGTGTCGGCGGAGTTTTGGTGATGGCCGGGTTGATGACCCGGCTGATTTCGATTCCGCTGGCGGTGATTATGGGTGTTGCGATCTGGACCGCGCAATGGGCCGAGGTGGGATCACTTGGAGATTTTACAGGTCTGTCGGAGCTGTTGTATCTGATCATCTTCCTGTGGCTGTGCGTTGCCGGTGCGGGCAAGGCCAGTTTGGACGAGCTGGTGTCGAGGCGTTTTCAAAACAGCGTGCGGTAGAGTATTTCGGAGAGGGTGAGATTCGAACTCACGAGACCCGTGAGGGTCTAACGGTTTTCAAGACCGTCGCCTTCGTCCGCTTGGCTACCTCTCCCCGGACATCTTTTTTACCATCCAGCCCATGTCGGAGCAAACCGGACGGCCAACCCCGCCGCCGCTCCTGCGGCCACCACGG
>CAZHRJ010000049.1:0-18925 GCA_964534765.1 uncultured bacterium | reverse complement strand
GGCCGGCGTCGGAGACGCCGGCACTTGGGGCCGCGGAGCGGCTGATCCGGAGACGCCGGCACTGGTGGCTGCGGGGCGGCCGAGGCGATTTTTTCTCAAGCCGATCGAGACGATTGAAGCCCGGAGCATGGAGGATGCGCGCCGGTGTCTTGACCGGATAGAGTCAAGCCGGAGGCGGCTTGATGGACCCGACCGGCCATGGGTGTCGGGGTGGGTAGGGTTTGTATCCTATGAATGGGGCCGCCGGATGCTGCTCGGACCGCAGACCGGCACTTGGGGCCGCGGAGCGGCTGATCCTGAGACGCAATGCCTGCCGCTCATTCGTTTTTCGCGTGTCTGTGTCGACCCGTCACGGACGTTTCGTGGGACGGAGCGCGCGGACTTCCCCCGGCATCGACTGAGGCATTCCTCAGACAGGCGTGGGGAGTATCTGCGAAAAATCGGCCGGATTCAGGAGGAGCTGCGCCGCGGGAACGTCTACGAGGTGAATCTGTCCCAGCGGTGGACTTGGCAGTTTGACGCCGAGGCGCAAATGATCCCGCTTTTTTCCGAACTCAGTCGCGCGATGCGTCCGCGATTCGGCTACGCGGACCTGTCGGGCGACGGAACGGCCTTGCTCTGTTTTTCTCCGGAACGATTTTTCTCTGTCCGGAGCCGAAGGATCATGGCGGAGCCGATCAAGGGCACATCCGTGACCCGTGGGGCGCTGTTGAGGAGCGGGAAAGAGCGCGCGGAGTTATTGATGATCACCGATCTATTTCGGAATGACTTTGGCAGAATCTGCCGGCCGGGAAGCATCCGCGCGGAAGGACCGTTTGTTCTGGAGCTGCCATACGCCTTTCATTTATTCTCGCGGGTCCGGGGAACACTGACGCCCATGGCCGGCGTCGCCGAAGTGTTGACGGCGCTTTTCCCGTCCGCGTCGGTGACCGGAGCGCCGAAACTGGCGGCGGTGAGACTGATCGACCGGCTCGAGCCATTTCGCCGGGAAGAGGCGTTTGGGGCGATCGGCTGGATCGGCAAAGACCGGATGGAGTTCGCGGTCTCGATCCGCACGGCGCTCTATCGCCGGCGGCGCCTGAGGTACACCTCGGGCGGGGGAATCACCATCTATTCCGATCCGAAAAAAGAATACGAGGAGTCTCTACTGAAAGCGGTCCGCGTAAAAGAGACGCTGGCGCGCCTGCAGACTGTGTCTTGAGAAGTTGTGAAAAAATTGATTTTTAACACGGAGGCCACGGAGATTGGTCACGGAGGGCACAGAGGATAGAATTTTGTTTTTCCTTGAATGAACAAAGTTATAAAATATCCTCAGTGTTCTCCGTGCTCAGCCTTTGTGAACTCCGTGGTGAATTTTTTGTTTTTTCACACGTCCTGCGTCTAGCCCGGCGGCCAGCGGAAGGGTCTGCCGCCGAGGACATGGACGTGGAGATGGAAGACGGTTTGAAGGGCGTCGCGGTTGCAATTGATGACGACGCGGTATCCGCTCTCGTCAATTCCAAGATCTCTGGCCATGGCGGGGATTTTGGAAAAGAGGTATCCGACGACATCCGCGTGGCCGGTGGAGACGTCATTGGACGTGGGGATGTGGGATTTTGGGATGACGAGAAAATGGACCGGCGCCTGTGGGCTGATGTCGTGGAAGGCCAGGATGCGGTCATCCTCGTACACTTTTTTGGGTGCGATCTGTCCTTTGACCATTTTGCAAAACAGACAGTCCTTTTCTGACTCCATCGCGCTCATGAACCGACTCCCCCACTTGGAATGCCATTCGTGAATCCGGGAGGTATTGTCATTTGCGAATCCACAAAAGTCAAACGCATCAGCATCGCCGGATAATGAGGGGGGACCGGCACAGTCTTTCCTTGTTCCATGCTGTGATTTTTTGGGCTGGTTGATTGACAAACGCTATACCAATAGTAATGTTACGTTGTTTGTATCCCGATAAATAGAATAGTGGGTGGGGTGTACACCAGCCTGAATTCCGAGGGGGGAAGATGGGCGGGGGTACATGCCGATGCGGTCTCTGTGACATGAAACACAGAGCCGGGCGAGGTTTTTTGTTCTTCGGTCAAAGTAGCGGATACTGACGGGTGGCCGGGCCCAAGGGGGGCGCGGTCCGAGGGAACGAGAGGCACGAATGGCCCTGAGCTTACCGAAGCTACCGAAGATGTCGTTTTCGCTCTTCGGGAAGAAGTCCTGTTTGGCGGTGGACGTGGGGACGGCTGCCGTCAAGATCTGCCGGATTGCCGGCGGTGGAGGCAAGTACAAAGCGGAGCTTGCCGACAGTCTGCCCATGCCCCCTGGGTTAACCGGAAAAGATTTTGAGATCAAATCCGCGGAATTGCTCACCGAGCTGGTGTCAAAGCACAAACTCAAAAAACAGAGCGCCATCTTCGCTCTTCCTTCCCAGGCCGTCATCATCCGGTACCTGACCTTCCAGGGAATACCGCGGGAGAAGCTGGAGGGAGTGATCCGGCATGAAGCGGAGGGGCACATTCCATTTCCGCTGGCGGAAGTGTCGATGGACTGGTGCGAAGCCCGGAAGAAAGAGAACGGGTTTGACATTTTGCTGGTGGCGATCAAGCGGGACAAGCTGGAGAGCATGGTGGCGATCATTGAAGACGCGGGACTGGAAGTCCAGATGGTCGACGTGACGACCCTGGCGCTCTTTTCCCTTTACTATCAAACCTATCTGAAAGACCAGGCCGGCGAGGAGGAGGGCGCGGAAGTATTTGTCGATATCGGAGCGGGAACGACCGACATAGCGTTTCTCAAGAATCAGCGGGTGTTTTTCACCCGGAGCGTGCCGATCGCGGGCCGAAGTTTTACGGAAATCATCGCCAAGCGAATGAATGTCCCGGAAGAAAAGGCCGAGGAGTGGAAGATCAAATTCGCGGAGGTCAAGGCCATTGCGGCGGACATTTCCGCGGCGGAGGGCACCGGAGCCAGGGCGCCCGGGTTTGGAATGGCGAAGGCGCCGGGCGCCGGACTGCCATCCGCCAAGGCGGCTGGAGCGGCAACAGGCCTTGGCGCGCCCAAACCAGCGGGTCTGGGTCCGCCATCCGCGGCCGGGGGGCTGACGCCACCAAAACCAGCCGGAGGATTGACGCCGCCCGCGGCTGGGGGTCTGACGCCGCCCAAACCGGCCGGGGGATTGACGCCGCCCGCGGCGGGTGGACTGACGCCGCCAAAACCGGCCGGGGGACTGGCACCGCCGTCGGCGCCCGCCGCGCCGGGCGGGTTAAAACCACCGGGCGCGCCGGCGGCCGCAAAACCTCCGGAGAGCCCGGCGCCACCGCCGCCGGCGGCAGGCTCGGAAGAATCGTCGCAGGAAAACAAAGACATACCCAAGAAAGTGACCGAAGTTGCGCTGCCCAAACCGCCCCTCATGTCACCCCCGGGGATGGCCGGGCCGGCGCCAAGCAAACCTGCGGCTGAATCGCCCGCAGACAAGTCCGCAGGCCTTGCCGAACCGCCCTTGCCGAAGCCCCCGACACTTCCCATGCCGAAACCGCCCACACCTGCCATGCCACTGGCCCAACCTGATCCCGCCGTTCCAATATCCGCGCCGGCAACACCGGTCACGGCTCCTCTTATGCCGCCGGCGGCAGCAGCGGCTGCGGCGACCGCGCCAGTTGCGGTCGCGCCGAAAGCGCCACCGCCAGCGCCAGGAGCGCCCAAGCCGCCGAGTTTGACTTTGCCCAAACCTCCGGCGACCGCCGCTCCTGCTGCCCAACCAGCCGCTCCACCCGCTCCGGCCGCGCCTGCTCCCGCCGCCCAAAAGGTCCCGGCGCCACCGCCGCTTGGCGCTCCCAAGCCGCCGAGCCTCTCATTGCCAAAACCTCCAGTTGGCGTCGCACCATCGGCGCCGCCCGCTCCACTTGCTCCACCCGCTCCGGCGTCGACAGCTCCGGCTGCAGCCCCGGCCGCGCCAAGGGTCCCGCCGCCGCCGGGTTTGCCCAAACCCCCGGGGATGAGTCTGCCGAAACCTCCGGCGCCTCCGGATGGGAAGTCGTTGGGCGCCGCGAAAGCGGGGGACAGTGAAGTTTTCAATTTATTCGAGGGTGAGGACGAGAAAGTGGAGAAAGACAAATTAACGGCGGCGGTCAAACCGATCGCTGACCGGCTGGCGACGGAATTCCGAAGGTCGTTCGACTATTTCAGCGGCCAGTTAAGCGGCGGGGATATCAAGAAAGTGACGCTAAGCGGCGGCGGAGCGGCGCTGAAAGGGCTGGCGGAGTATCTATCGGCCCAATTGAACGTGCCGGTAACGGTCTACAATCCGGCGGAGAAGATATCCGGACAGGCGGATTTCACGCTGGCGCAGCACCAGCATTTCAGTGTGGCCTACGGCATGGGGATCCGGGTATTGGACAAGTCACCGATCGAGGTGAATCTCCTGCCCGAAAACATCGTGGCTGTCCGGCGGATGCGGTCGATGGGCAAGGACATCAAACTTCTGGGCGTCGCGGCCGTGTTTTTCCTCACGTTCGCCGCCGCTTTCGCGCTCCGTACCTACCAGAACACATCGACCCTGCACACCAAACTGATGGCGGACATACAGGAACTTGAGCCGATCGTCAGCCGGACGAGGCAGCTTGAAAAGGACCAGAAAACCGTGGACGACATGGAAAAATCGATATCTTCCCTGGTGGGCGGCAAGGCGCGCTGGATCGACGTGTTGATCGCACTCGACAAAACGCTTCCGGACAACGCCTCCATCGTCAACATGACCATGCCCGTGAAAGAGCGGATGGAAGTGCGGATTATCGCTTCGACTCTCAACGAGATCCCGGAGATCGGGAGGCGGTTTCAGACACCGGAGCTGACGAAGAATTTGTTCACGATCGTCAACCGGCCGACTCCGGTCGAGATTGAGAAGACGAGCGGGCAGGGGCAGGGGCAGAAATTCTTTCAGGTCGATTTCATGCTTCAGATCAATCACGCCGCCGCGTTGAAAACGGCGGGACAGCCGGGGACCTGAGATGGCGCTGAAGGAAAGCGACAAGAAAGCGCTGGGGCTGTTGTCTCTGGCGCTGGTTGGCGGAGTGATTTACATGGGAATCATTCCGCTCTACGAGGAGCACGAAAAGCGGCTGCAGGAAATCGATAAACTGGTGGGAGAGCTTAGGGTTGCGCACCGAAAAGCCGAAAATATGGGTGATCTGGTCCGCGATGTCGAGTTGCTGAAATACCGGCTGGCGGACCTGAAAAAAGTTCTGCCGTCGGACCAGGGGTCATTTGAGTTGATAGAGAAATTGCAGGGGCTGGCGGCGCGCACCGGTGTGCGGATTCGGCAGATCGCGATCGAGGAGCGGCCGGACAAAGGTGAGGGGTGGAGGGCGGAGGGGTTGCGGATCAATTTCACGGGGTACTGGTTTCAGTACATAGAGTTTTTATGGAAACTGGAGAATTACGAGCGGTTGATCGACGTGACCTCGATGCGGATCGGGCCGGAACCGCTGGAGCCGGGAGTGAAGATGCAGCGATTCAGCTTTGAGATCACCGCCAACATCTACTCTTCCACCATCAGCGAGACGTAAGAGGGAAGGCCGGCAGGATCATGGAAAAGTACAAAGCGATGTTCATGAAAATCAACTCGAAGGTCCCGGTGGTCAAAGTTCTGTTCTGGCTGGCCTTCATCGGGAACTGTATTCTGGCTTATTTCCTGGTCGACATTTTCTCGTTCAAAGTCGATTTCATCACCCTCTATGGCCTTGAACCCGCCAACATCGTGCGGGAACGCGCCGAAAAACAACTTCGCATCGCCAAAACCCCGGAAGCGCCGGCGCCCAGGGCGCCGCAGCAATTAACCTATGACCAACGGCTCCTCCGGCAGCACAATCCGTACCTGCCCCCGGGGGTGATCGAAGGTCCCCGGAGCGTCGACGAAGACAAAGTCACCGACATCAGCGGCATCGATCTGATCGGAACGGTCTATTCCTACACCCCGCGCCGTCGCACGGCGCTAGTGGAGTACAACGGGATGGCCATGGTTGTCGTGGAGGGGGGGCTCATCCGCGGCACGCAAAAGCGCGTGATTGAGATCGGCCGGAGCAAAGTTCTGATCCAGGAAGAGGGCCTGATGCCGTCGGCCGTTCATCTGCCGTCTGAACACGGGCTGGATGATCTATCCAGCGCGCTGGCCTCAAACCAGTACCGGGATCAGTCCAACTGGGAATACACCGCCCGGTCGCAACGAAAAGACAAAAAGAAAAAAGAGGAGGAAGAAGGCGAGAAGGCGGCGGAGGATCAGGCGGAAAAAGATCCCGGCAAGTCCAAGAAGAAGGCGGATGAGGAGGCCGCGGATGAGGAGGAGGAAGAGGAGGAGTCGCCGGCGGAACCGGACGGCGGCGGGGATGCGGGCGGTGGAGAGGGTGGAGTGGACATCGGAGGTGGAGAATAGACCTATGATCACAAAAAGATGCGCGGGAGCGTTGCTGTCGGTCGCATCCATCCCGGCCCTCGTCGTGTCGTTGACGATGGCCGCGACAAGCGCATTCGGCGTCGAGACGGAGTTGGAAGTCTCCGCCGGCGACGCCGCGGAGGCGGTGTGGATCGTGCCGGTGAAAGTCCAGGCCGGCGAGGCGTTCACCGCCAGGCTTGAAATCCGCGACCGGTACGGCAACGTGGTGACCGACTATGGCCGGCGGGGCCGGGGATTCGAGATCCTGTCGACCGGCCGGGGGGAGCTATGGCCGAAAGCGGTGGCGGCGAAGCAATTTGAGAGGGGCGTGGCGGAGATACAGTTGGTCTACAAAATCGCCGAGCGAATCGAGCTCATCGCCCGGACGGCGACGGGACCCGGGCCCAGGCTCGAGGCCAAGAGCATCCCCTTCTATGTCTCGCCGGGAAAACTGGCCGAGCTTCGGGTGGTTTCTCCCGCCAGCGCCCGGGCCGGTGTGCCGTTCCGCGTGACCATAGTGGCTCTGGACGCGTCGGGCAATCAGGTCCGGGATTTCGCCGACCGGACAGACGGTGTGATTCTCTCGACGGACGGGCTGGGAGTGCTGAGTCCGGTCCGGATCCCGGCGATCCAGTTTCGGGAAGGGCTGGCGGAGCTGACCGTCACGTATTCAGCGACGGGCGACATCGATTTACGGGTGAAGGATTCGCGAAGCGCTGTGGCCGGCAAGTCGGCCGCGAAGATCAAAGTCGGCGCGGGGGAGCCGGTGAAATTTTTGGTCACCGCGCCCGGGAGGGCGATCGCGGACGAATCATTCGACATTGCGATCACCGCGGTTGACGCGTTCGGAAACGCAGTGCTCGATTATGACGCGATCGGCACCATGGTTTTTCTGGGCGCGGACGGATCGGTTCTGCCCAGACCGTCGGAGATCCCGGCGAAAAAATTCGCGCAGGGCGTGGCCTATGTCCAAGTGACCTACAGCCAGCCCGAAAACGTGGCTCTTGCCGTATCCGAGCCCGGCACCACGCGGGGCGGTCAGTCAGGCCGGATCGACATTCAGTCAGGCGGGGCACGGGCGTTTGAAGTGATCGCGCCCGAAGCCGTTGAGGCCGGATCGCCGTTTACGGTCAAAGTCCGCGCCATCGATGCCCGTGGGAATCCCGCTCCGAGGCCGCCTGACGGACGGATCATCCTGTCGATCCTGGGATCCGTCGGCACCACGCCGATTGAACTTTCTTCTTCCGCTTTCAAAAACGGCCAGATCGAACACCGCGTTTCGTACAACGTCGCCGAAGAAATTCTCCTGAGCGCCCAGGATGGCGTCGGCGCCGTGCGGTCGGAGCCGGCCAAGGTCACCGTCCGGCCGGGACCGGTGGCGACGGTTGAAGCCCAGGTGCCGTACACGGCCAGCGCCGGCGCGGGTGTTCCGGTCAACCTGCTTCTGCTGGACGCCTTTCGAAATCCGGTGTCGGAATCGCCCAGGTGGAGCGGCCGGATTCTGATTCGGACGGAGGGACCGGAGGTGATGTCGCCAGTGGAGGTAGGGCCGGAGGCATTTGTGAAAGGCAAGGCGACGGCGACCATCCCGTATTTTCGTTCCGGAAAAGTCTCCGTGGCGGCGGACGTATTTACCGGGGCCGGCCGGCCGGTCCGGGTGTCGGTGGGATCGCTGGATGTCATTCCCGCGCCGCTGCACCATTTCGACGTCATGGCTCCCGGCCAGGCGGCCGCCGGAAAACCGTTTCGGATTGCTGTGACCGCCAGGGACGCCTACGGAAATCCCGTGATCGACTATGACCGCACGGGCGGTGGGATCACCATCCAGTCATCCGGCATCGCCGACCTGCAGCCGTCACAGGTGACGCCGGCTTCGTTTAAGACCGGCGTGGCCCAGGTGGAGTTGCGGACATTCGCGACCGAGCGGATCACGCTGACCGTATCGGAGAAGTTCGGGTCGGTTTCCGGCAAGTCAGGACAAATTCAAATTATTGCTTCCCCTTTGTCCCATTTTCTGGTATCCGCTTCCCCTAAAGTCCGGGCCGGAGAAATGTTTCCCGTCCGCATCGAGGCGCAGGACATGTACTACAACATCATCAAGGATTTTACGATTCCTGGCCGGATTCGGTTGTCGGCGTCCAACCAGACGCGGGTCGTTCCGGCCGACATAGACGCTGGGGACTTCACAGACGGCGTTTCGATCATCCAGACCACTCTCACCACCGCGGGGACAAGCGAGCTGGTGGTGTCGAGCGAGGACGGCCGGGCATCCGGAAGGTCCAACGCGTTCCGGGTCATGCCCTCGGCGGCATCCAGTTACAAGGCCGAGGTGCTCGATCCGGTGACCGCGGGCGAGCCATTCCGCGTGCGGGTGAGCGCGCTGGACGCCTACGGCAATCCGGTCGATGATCCCAAGGCGATTGGCCGGCCGGCGAAACTGGAAGTTCTGGCGCCGCTGGCCGATGCTCAGGCGGTCACGCCGACGACGATTTCGCCGCTTCTGTTTTCCCGTGGAATCGCCGAAGCCTACCTGGCCCTGCCGCAGGCCGGGCGAGTGACGATTCAGGTGAAAAGCGGCGGCGTGATGTTCCGGGAAATGGAAGTGGGCGAGTGGCGGTCGCAGATCGAGGGTCTCTTTTTCAAGTCGGACGTCAACCAGACAGAGCTGTTCCTCCTGGCCAACGGCCCGCTGGAGTACCGCGCGGCCCAGCCGACCCAATTCCAGACCGGCGTCAATTCTCTTGTCATCACTCTTCCCAGTGCAACGCTGCTTCGGCCCTATGATTACGAGGATTTGAATCTTCCCGGTCTTAAGGCCGCCAAACTGACCGCGGAAAGCGGCGCCGCGCCGCGGCTGGTTCTCAAGGTCGACGCCAGTTACGGTTACGGCGTCCTTGTCCGGTCGAACCTCCTCCAGGTGACTCTGCGGGCCGGAGCGCCCCAGGGTCCGGTCATGCTGTCGACTCCGGCGGGCGATCAGATTCATCAGCCTTCAGGCCCGACGCTTGCCGAGATTCAGCGGATGGTGGATCGGGGCGAGTATAAAGAGGCCCGGCGAAATATCGACGTATTTCTCTCCGCGCATCCCGGTCATCCCGAAGCGGCCATGATTCGGGCGCGGCTCGACAAGGTTCTGAGGGTACTCGGACAATGAGGGACGCGGGGGCCGGGGAGTTTGCCGTGAGACGGATTCCTTTCATCATGATTGGTCTGCTGGCGCTGGCCGTCTGTCTCACCCCGATATCCGCCAGGGCCGCCACTTCCGATGACCTCTTCAACACCGCCGTTCAGTCCTACGTCGCGGGCAATCTCGAACAGGCCAGACTGTATCTGGAGCAAGTCCTGCAGCAAAACCCCGGACATCAACGGGCGAAACAGCTCTATGAGGAAGTCACCAAAGATCTGAAATTCGGAGAGGCCGGGCAGGCCAGTCCTCCTGTCAAAGTCGATCCGCCTCCGGCCGACCAGACGGCGGCGCCGCGCGATCAAGCGGTCGAGAAGCCGGCCGAGACTCCGCCGATGGAAACGGCAAAGCCCCAGGAACAGAAGAAAACCGAACCCACGATGGTGATCGAGGAAGTGGTCGTGAGCGATGCGCCGGCAGCGGAAAAATCAAAGGAAAAGCCGGTCGCGGCGGCGGCGCCATCGCCGATCCTCCGATACGGATCTGAAAAACCTCCGGACGCGGATGAGCCGGGGGTATACGGCATCGAAGTTCTTGGCGATGCGGCCGCGCCGGAGATTTTCATCAAGACGACGGAGGGGGTTGATTTCCTCGCCAATCCCATAACCTCCCCGCCATCCCTGGTGATCGATCTGATCGGCGCGGCCGACCGGCTGCCCAAGAAACCGTTTGACGTCAAGCGCGGGCCCATCGTCCGAATCCGGCACAGCCAATCCCGGACGTTTCCGATTCTGACCGCCCGGATCACCGTGGAATTGAAAAAAGGCGCGGAGTCTCCGGTGGTGGAGGCCAGGCCCGGCGGCATCTGGGTCCGATTTGGCGGGCCGGCCGGTGGGCCATCTGTTCCGGCGGCGCCAGTCGGGACGACGGACACGGCGCCTGCCGCCGCGGCTGCGCCGGTGATCGAGATAGGCCCCGCGTATTCGTTCGTCGACATCGCCGGCGCCGGCCAGCGCGTCGGGGTCGCCCGATCGGCGCAGCCGCTGGAAGTGAAAGTGATCGACGCCGCGAGCGGCCAGGCCGTGATCGATCTGCCGGTGACGTTTGAACTGGTTCAGGGCGAAGGATCCTTTTCCGCCAGCGCAGCCGATGCGACTCGGAAACTGACGGTTCGAACCGACAAGACCGGCAAAGCCGCCGCGGGCCTTGCGGCGGGGCGGAAGATCGAGACCTACAGCGTGAAAATCTCCGCCGGGGATGCGGCGAAATTCAATCTGATCGAAATGGTTCTGCCTGTCCTTGTCACCGCCGGCGCGCCGATTCACATCGAAAAAATATCTGGCGACCTCCAGGAGGCCATCACGGGGGAGGAACTCAAGCAGCCCCTGGTGGTCCGGGTCACCGACGAATTCGGCAATCCGGTCCAGACCGCCAAAGTCCAGTTCTCCATATTAAAGGGCAATGGCCGGCTGGACACAATCAAGCAGAACGACCCGCGGGACAACGAATCGGTGAGCGACTCGTCGGGGTTGGCCGTTTGCGAGGTATGGGTTCTGGGAGTGGAGCCAGGCGAGCAGCTCGTGGAGGCGTTGCTGATCGGGATTGCCGGCACCGGCGAGAATGTGCTTTTTTCGGCGAAGGCGTCGCAGCGCATTGTGTCGCTGGATTTCAAGGACGCCGTCGTCGTCGATGTGATCCGGACGCTCGCGCAGTTGGGCAACATGAACGTGATATTCGACTTGGAATACGACGACGCGAAGAAAAAATTCGTGGTGCCCTTCATCGATCCCAAGGGCGTCGAGAAAAAAAGCGAAATCCCGCCTCTCACCATCCACGTCGTCGACGTCACCGTCCTCGAAGCGCTCGACATGGTCCTCGAAAGCTCCGGCCTCACACGGGTCGTGGAGGGCAATGCCGTGCGGATCATCGCCAAGCAGCGGGCGCTGGGGCGGCCGCTGCCGATTGTATCGGACACGCCGGCGCGCGGGGGAAAATTTGTTACGCATGTCTTCAAACTCCAGTTCACCGACGCCGAGAACATGCAGAAACTGCTGGGCGAATTTGTCGAGCGGGACGGCGGACAGATCATCGCCGACCCGCTGACCAACCAGCTCCTCGTCACCCAGACGGCGGACAACATCAAGAAAGTTTCCGACGTCGTGGCGCTTCTGGATATATCGACGGCGCGGGCGAAAGAGACGAATATGGAAGTCCGGAGTTTCAAGGTCAAGAACGTTTCGGCCGTCGAAATGGCCGAGCAGTTATCGAACATTCTGAGCGGCCCCGGATTTGAATTCACGCTGATCGGCAGCGACCTGGGGATCAAGAAAAAGGGAACGGTCGTCCACCGGACGTTCACATTGAAAAAGAGAACCAAGAGCGGCAAGGACACCCTCGAGGAGGACTTCATCAAGCAGACGCTCACCCTGAACATCATGACCGTCAACGCCGCCACCAACAGCCTCACGGTTCTGTCAACCAGGGAAATCCTCAGCGTCGTCGGACAGGTCCTCGAGTCGCTGGACGTCAAGACGGAGTATTCCGACGTCGGGATTCAGGAATTCAATATCAATTACATGGACATGGCCGAAGCGGAGACGCTGGTGAAACAGTACCTGTCGGACAAGGGGAAATACAAAATCCATAAGGATATCAGCATGATCCTGATCAACGACCGCCGGGATGTCATCCAGAAAATCGAGGGCGCCCTCGCCGCGCTGGACCGGGGCGTGAAGGAACTGGCGATCTATCGGATCAAGTATTTGAACACGATTCGACTGCGGGACATCCTCAACCGGTTCATGCCCAGCGTCTCCAGCGCCGCCGGCACTCCGGCCGCGGACGAGGTCACCAGGAGCTGGTGGGTGCTGGACGAAATCAACGGAAACGTGATCATCTTTGACGCGCCCGGCAAGATCGAGACCGTAACCAAATTACTGGAGAAAATCGATTCCCCGGAGGCATTCATCCAGACGATCACGCTGAAGCATCTCTCACCGAGCCGGGCGACGCAGATTTTACGGGACATGTTGAATCTGAACGTCGCGCGGGAATTTCAAAAAACATTCCCCTACTTTTTCGAGGACCTTTCCAACCGGCCCCCGCCGTCCGCGGCGGTGGGAGCGCAGACAAATCTGGCCGCCATGAAGATCATTTATCCCATCGAAAACGCCGGCACGATTCTCGTCATCGCCGACCCCGGGTTAATCAGCGCGATCGAGACCCTGATCGCTCAGATCGACCTTCCGATTCCCCCGGGAACCGACATCGAATACATCGACATCACAGATCTGTCCGCCTTCATCGGATCGGGTGACCGGACGTACACGCCGGTCGGATCAGCATTCGGGTCGATCCGGGAGCAGGGCCGGCCGGCGCTGAAGGGTGAAGTGGAGGAGATGGTCAAGCAGGCTCTATCGCCAAGCGGGTCATTTTTTATCACGGGGTTTGGCGGGCGGTTTTACTTGCTGGTGCGGGACATGCCCGAAAAAATAGGCGATTTAAAGATACTTTTTCAAAAGATGGCCAAAATGCCCGCGATGGAATACAGGGTCTACCGGATGAAATACGCCCGGGTTTTTGACGTGACCAATGTGCTGGCCGCATTTGTGACCGATATCACCGAGGGTGGGGAGGGCGTGAACAACCGGATATACGCCCTTGTGAGCGTCCTGCCCGCCTCCAACGCCTTCCTGGTGATGGCTCCGAAGGATAATTTCGACAAACTGGACCGGCTGGTTGAGCGGCTGGACATCCAGTACGCGGCGCCGACGCAATTTGTGGTCAAGACGTACATCCTGAAAAATATCCCAGTGGAGGAGGCCGTCCGGATTCTGTCGATCCTGTTTATTCCCAACGTGACGCCGTCGGCCGGGCAATTCGGCGGGATGGTGGGCAAGGTGGAGACGATCGAGCGGAACAACATGGTGGCGATTTCAACGCTGCCGGCAAATATTCCGCTGATCGACGAGGTCATCGCGAACATCGACGTGATCGCGCCGCCGCCCCCGGACATGATGACCGAGGTGTTTTATCTCAACAACGCCAAGCCAAGCGACATATCCACCATTTTGAGAAGCGTCCTTAATCAGAGCCGGCCCGGGCCGGCGGAACTCGGGCTCTTCGCGGAATTCGCACCCGACGACCGGCTCAATGCCCTGACGGTCATCGCGCCGCCCAGCGTGATGAAAATCATAGCTGATCTCGTTCGCAAGCTGGACCAGCGAGCGCCCCAGGTCCTGATTGACGCGACGATTCTCGAATACACTCTCGAGGACCTCAACCAGCGCGGGATCAATTTCATCACGCAGCCCGAGCTGCTCAGGGACGCGGCCGGCGCCATTCTCAATCCGCTCGATATCGACGCCCTGACGAAGGCCGCCGGCAAGCTGGGGACGGAGTTCGCGCCGCCGCTTCTGGCGGACGAGTCGTCGAAGTCGGGCGCCTACCGGATCATTTTGAACACCGGGCAGATGCGCATCGCGATGGAGGCCCTGATGCGGAGCGGGAAAGTGGAGGTTCTGGCCACACCCAAGATCACGGCGTTGAATAATAAGGGGGCTCTGATTTCCGCCGGCCGGACCGTATTTGTTCCGGTCACCACATTCAACGCGAGCGGCCAGCCCGCGACGCGGCTGGAGCAGATCAATGCGCTTCTGCGGCTGAGCGTGACGCCCACGATATCGAACGACCGGAGCGTCAATCTCCATGTGGAATTGACTGACGACGCCTTCACGCCCAGCGTCCAGCAGACCGGCGCGCAATTTGAGCAGACCAACCGGGCGGCGACAACGGACGTGCTGCTCGGCGACAACCAGACACTGGTTCTGGGCGGCGTCATCCGTGACCGGCGGGTGATTCAGCAGTCCGCGGTGCCGTTTCTGAAAGACATCCCGGTGCTGGGGAATCTCTTCAAGTCAAAGCGGGAGCAGAGCGAGAAGACGGAGTTGATGATCTTCATCACGCCGCGCGTGATCACCAATCTGCCCGAGGCGACGCAGGTCACGAAAGACGTGGCCAAATCCTTGCAGCAGATCACGCCGTTCCCGGTCAATATCAACACATCTTCCGTCGCCGAGATCGCGGAACTCAGCGGTCTTCGGAGCGACGTTGATCCCGAACAGCATTTCCGCCTGTCGCAGCGAATCGTGGCCCGGCGCGAGCAGTTCGGGCCCTATCAGTCGCTGGAGCAGTTGTTGACCGTACCGGGACTGACGCGGGTGATTTTTGACGACATCGTGTACCGGATCGAGTACAAGGTCGACGTGAACGTGGTCAGCCTGCAGGAGCTGGTGCGGATCAAGGGGATCACGCTGGGCATGGCGCAAAAGATCGTGGAAGAGCGCAAGATGCGGAGCATATTCAGAAGCGAGGATGAATTCGAAGCGCTCATGCTGGGGCTCGGAATGAACAAGGGGTTTTACGACCGATTCCTGAAACCCATCATCATCATCCAGAACGCGACCGTCGGGACGCTCTCTCTGGCGGCGCCGCAGGAACAGCGGCTGCCCGTCGCGCCACAGGGACAATTCACACAGCCGTCGACCGGACCCGACGCGGCGGCGCCGCGGTACCAGGCGACGCCGACGCCGACCCGGGCGCCGACCCCGACGCCCGTCTACGGCACGCCGGCGTCTCGGCCAACGCAGACGCCAGTGTACACGCCGGCGCCACAGCCGACGACGGCGGCGCCGCCCGAACGATACACGCCGCCGGAACCCGAACCGCGGCCAGCCCCATCCAAACCTGCCACTATTTCCCCGCCGCCGGCGCCAACGCAGAAAAAATCGGCTGAACCCATTTATTTGCCGCCCGCTCCAAGAGGCAGAACAACTCTGACGGCCCCGCCGCCGGCGCCGAAAATAGTGCCGGCGGCGCAACCGGCCATTGTGCCCGCCCCGGAACCGCAGGTCGTCACTCCGCCGACGGCCGTCGAGGAACCCCAACCGTCACCGGCCGAGCCTGCCCAGCCGCCGGCGGAGGTCAAAAAGCCATATGACGCGACACTTCCCCCGCCGGACCTCAAGCCATCGGTCACGACGGATGTCAAGCCGGAGGAGCAGGGCAAGATGGACATCAACACGGCCGCCCTGGACGATCTGATGAAATTACCGGGCATCGACAAGTACCGGGCGCACATGATCGACGCCTACCGGTACACGTACGGGAAATTCAAGACGATATCGGATCTCAAGCAGGTCCCGGACATTTCCGAGGAGATATACGATCAGATCAAGGACAAGATCTACGTCGCTCCCTGACGGGTCAGGGGTTTTGATTCAGGGGCTTCCCGCTTCACTTTTTTGTCCGAATAGATAGACTCGGTTCATGCAAAAAGACGATTTGGGCGACCAGATTCTGCGCCGGGTGGCGACCTCCGGGAAACTCATGGTCACAACGGCGGGGGTGGCGCTGGCGCTGCTGGGCATCGTGTTTGCCTCTTTTTTCATGGAGACATTTGACTCGGAAATCGAGTCGGCCAACCACCAGCTCCGGCTCTACGTGTTGTCCAACACGGAGAATTTCGAAAAGCAAAATGACAAGGCGCTCAAGAAGGCGGCGTGGAACCTGGTTCGCGGATCGGGAGTCTCTCATGTCGCCGTCTATGATCCGTTGGGGCGGGTCCTGGTGTGGCAGCTGTCCACGCGATATTCCTCCGCCACACCGGTCGATCAGGCCAATATCCTGCTGATCCAGTCCAAGTCAAAACTGGCCGCGGAGACCCGCGGCACGGATCTGATCAAACTTGAACTCCCGTCCGGCATGGTGATCTATCGGGCGTTCACGCCGGTCCGAAAAGGCGCGATGAAGCTGGCGGAAGTGGAGATCGGGTTTTTCAAATCGGAAATCCTGTCCCGGACAATCAAGCGCCTACAGTTTCCGGCGGCGGTCGGCGTCTCCTGCGTTTTTCTGTTGATCCCCGTCGGCGGCGTTTCCATCCGCCGATGGGAGCGGACAAAGTCGACGGAGCTGACGCGGTATATCGAGGCGAAGATGGAGAAAGTCGAGACAGAGTACAAGCTGCGGTTGGCGGAGCAGGCCAAGGAGCACGAGACCAAGGAAGTGGACGGCGGGAATTTCTTTAACATTCTCGAAGCCATGCGGGATGTATCCGGCGCTGCCGATCTGCCGGCATTCATCCGCCGGACGGTTCTGTCGAGCGTGCGGCTCTTCAGGTGCAAAATGGTTGGCTTTTATGTGTTTCAGAACAGCGAGGGGCAGCCTCCGTCATGGACTTTATCCGGCCGATATGACGGAAAAGGATACGCCCACGATCAGGGCGAAAAGCTGGATGTGGAGTCTCACGAGCGGCTGAAAGAGGCTCTGTCCGTCGGCGCCACGGAACTGTTGCAGGGATACCCGGCCGATTCAACTCAAACACTTCTCATCACGATCGCCTCCCAAAAACCGCTGGGCGCCATTCTTCTCTACAACAAGGTTGGCATGTTTGACTCCCGTGACATCCTCGCCGCCCGGATTTTTTCAGGATTCCTCCCGAACCTTCTCGCCTGGCACATCAAGCCCTGATGACTATGCTCGATCCGGGTGTACTGGTCGGCGCGTTACTTCTGTCGATTCTCCATTCCGTGATTCCCACCCACTGGGCGCCGTTCGTTGTTGTGGGGAAATGGAGGAACTGGAGCCGGACCAGGCAGGCGGCGGTCACGTTCGGCGCGGCGTTTATCCATTCCCTGACCACCATCACGATCGGCGTGGCGATCGCATACACCGGGATCACCTTTCAGACTGATCATAGGAGCTATCTCGAGGCCGGCGCGGCGGGGATTCTGATCGTACTGGGACTGATCCTTGTTGCCGGCAGGTTGTTGAATCGCCATCTTCACGGGCACTTTGATCCCGCGCGGTTCCAGGTCAAAACCGCGGCGACCGAGGCCATGCTGATTACCGCTCTGGTCGGCATGCTGTCTCTGTCCCCCTGCGCCGAAATCATCCCGCTGTTTCTGCTGGCCGCCGGCGGCGGCTGGGAATCGATTCTGGCGCTTTCGGCCGTCACCATCCTGGTGACGTCCTGCGGCATGACCGCCGTTGTCGTCATTTCCCGGGATGGGATATCGAATGTGCGGTGGAAGTCGATCGAGGAGAACGCGGGCCTGATCGCGGGTATCCTTCTTCTGGCCATCGGACTTTTCGCTCTGAGCGATCTTCACGAAGACGCTCTCCCCTCACCCCAACTGCTGGGCCGGATCGGACTATCCATTCTGGTCAGCGCATGGGCGATTTTTCAGGAGGCCGCGCCCTACATCCTGTTCGGCTGCCTCATGGGCGGCCTGGTCTACGCCTTTGTCCGGCCGGAGCGGGTGGCTCGATATCTGGGCAAAGGCCGGTATCGGCCCGTGATCAACGCGGCTCTGATCGGCGTGCCGCTGCCGCTCTGTTCCTGCGGGGTCATTCCGACAGCGCTGGGACTGAGGCGGATGGGCGCCACGCGGGGCGCGACGACCGCTTTTCTGATCACCACGCCCGAGACCGGCATCGATTCGATCGCCGTCACCTACGCTCTCCTGGGACCCATCTATGCGGTCTTTCGGCCATTGGCCGCCTTCGTTACGGGTGTGACCGCCGGCGTGATTGAGGTCCTGTACGGCGTCAAGGATTCAGGCGTGAACAACGCAAGCGGCGAGACTTGTGACAGATGTTCAGCGCCGTCGACATCTCCTCTTGATTCCCCGCCGAAGGACGGGCCGAAGGACGGGCCGATGGATGGCGGGCGAAGGACCATTTTGGAGCGGCTGAAACTGGCTGTGACCTATGGCCTCGGCGATTTCCTTCAGGACATGTCGCTGTGGCTCGTCATCGGATTTCTCGCCGCCGGTGTCATTCTCGTGGCGGCGCCTCCGACCGCCATCGAGGGCGCTCTGGGCGGAGGCCTATCGAGTCTGTTGATCGTCCTGGTCATATCCATCCCGCTTTACATCTGCGCGTCGGCCACCACTCCCCTTGCCGCTGCGCTTCTCATGAAGGGCGCCAGCCCCGGCGCCGCACTCGTACTTTTACTGGCCGGGCCGGCCAGTAATACTGCGGGGATCATCATGCTGGCCAAGTTCCTGGGCAAGCGATCAGTCATCATTTACGTCTTATCGATCGCCATCTGCTCGCTCGCGGCCGGTATGATCCTGAACGGGATTTTTGCTTGGTTGGATATAGATCCCAAAATCGCGATTGGGGCCCATCAACCCCACCGCGCGGGTGAGTTCAGTTTCTGGTGCGCGGTCGGTCTTTCACTCCTGGTGGCGGGGCATTTGCTCCGCCAGATCGCGGCCCGAGTTCACGGAAAGGACACCCCTGATGCCCATTGAAAAAACGTTTACCATGGTCAAGCCTGACGGAGTCGAGCGAAACCTGATAGGCGAGGTCATTCGCCGGTACGAATC
>CAZHRJ010000048.1:0-19097 GCA_964534765.1 uncultured bacterium | reverse complement strand
CGTGCGCGGCACGCCTTTCATCCCCGCGATGTCACCATCGGCTGAATAGTTACAATACAAATTGCAAAATGATCAAAATGTCAAAATGGTCAAAATGGGGACGGTCAAAATGGGGACGTTGATTGACAAATTGACAAATCACTCCTGATCTACCCAGTGAATCATCACACAAGACGGCTGATCGTCCTCTCGTTCGCCATTTGACTCAACGACGGCTGACTTCATTTGTCAATTTGTCAATCAACGTCCCCATTTTCACCCATTTTCATTTTTTGCCCATTTTTGCCATTTTGGCTCTCCAATCCCCATCGAATTTCTTGTTTTGATCGCGATCCATTGATATACTTGGGACGATTCTACGACGGGATTTGGCAATCCATTCCCGAAAACTGGACGGAGCCATGCTGAAGAATCTGAATCGAACCTATCATTTCCTCCGCTGCCTGCTGGACCGCGGCAGACCCCACTATATGATTCTCTATGTCACCGCCCGGTGCAACCTCAGGTGCCCACACTGTTTTTACCTGGAGGAGATCGAAAGCGCGGTGAAGGACAAGGAACTCAAAGCGGAGGAATACGAGAAGATCGCCCGCAGCCTGCCGACGCTTCTGCAGCTGACCTGCACCGGCGGGGAGACGTTTGTGCGGCAGGACATCGACGAGGTCGCCATCCGGTTTTACGCCCATGCCAACACCCGGTTCTTCACATTCACCACCAACGGGACTTTCCCGGAGAGGATTGCGGAAAAGGTGGAGCGGATCTGCAAGGAGTGCCCTCTGGCCCTGATCCGTGTTCCGCTGTCCATCGACGGAATCGGCGACATCCATGACCTGGTCCGCGGAAAAGAGGGAACGTTTGACAAAGTCATGGAGACCTACCGCCTGCTCGACGCCCTTTCCCGGAGGATCGACAACCTGCGGGTGGACGTGACCTCTGTGCTGTCAAAGCTCAACGAGGAGCACGTTCCGGAGTTGGTCGATTTCGTCAAAAATCGGATGGAAATCGAGAATCACACGATCCTCTACGCCCGCGGCGCCATCCGCGAGCCGGAGAAGATAGTGCCCCCAAAGCAAAAATATAAGGACATCGTCAACTCCCTGTTTGGTCGCGCGGAGAAGCGATACCGGTTTCCCCTGATTTCGCGTGTTTTTGTCCGGCTGCGGGAGGCGGTGGAGGCGAGTATTGTGGAGATCCAGAAAAAAGACGTGATGCCCTTCCCCTGTCAGGCCGGAGAGAGTTTTATTGAGCTCAATGAATACGGAAATTTGTTTCCCTGCGAAATCCTTTCGACGCTGATGCAGGAGGGCAAAGCCCGGCCGAAGGACTTTGCGGACACCTGGATGGGCGACATCCGGCAGTACGATTATGATGTTCCAAGGGCCCTGAGCAGCGAGAAGTCGCGGGCCATCCGGAGTTTTATTCAGAATAAAGGCTGCGCCTGCACGTTCGAATGCGCCATCGGATCCAGTCTGGCCTTCCACCCCGAGAACTGGCGCCGATTCCTGACCAAAAAAGCCACGACCGTCGCCGCCTGATTTCCGCCGCCCTTTAGCCGGGTTCGTCCGGCTGCCGAAAAGGATGGCATGAAGCGGTACGAATGGCTCTACATTCCCACCCTCTATTTCGCGGAGAGTCTGCCCTACAACATCGTCAATGCCGTATCGGTCGTCATGTACAAGAGCATGGGTGTATCGAACGTGACGATCGGCCTGACGAGCTATCTGTATCTGCCGTGGGTCATCAAAATGTTCTGGGCGCCCATGGTGGACATCCATGGCACCAAACGCGCATGGCTGCGGCATATGCAACTTCTGATGTCCGTCGCCCTTGGGGTTCTGGCCGTCGGCATCTTTTCGCCCCACTATCTGACGATCTCACTTGTGATTTTCACCGTCGTGGCCTTCCTCTCCGCCACGCACGACATCGCCACAGACGGATTTTACATGCTGGCGATGTCGAGGGAGCGTCAGGCGTTCTATGTCGGGATTCGATCTCTGTTTTACCGGCTGGGCACGATTTTCGCCACCGGCTATCTGGTGGTGATGGCCGGCAATTTGGAGAAGTCGACCGGCGACATTCCGGGGGCATGGTCGACCATTCTGTGGATATCCGCTGGGATTTTTTTTGCGCTGTTTTTGTTCCACACCTTCTATCTTCCCAAACCCGGCCTGGACGCCGGATCCGCCCGACCGCGTCGGGACTCCAAAGGACCGCCGTTTTTGGACGTGTTCAAAAGCTATTTTCAGCAGCCCAAAATCATGCCGATCGTCCTGTTTATTCTGCTCTACCGCCTTGGCGAGGCCATGGTGGTCAAAATGCTGGTGCCCTTCATGAAAGACAAACCGGAGGTCGGAGGTCTCGGTGTGGATACCGCGACTGTCGGCTATGTCTACGGCACGGTCGGGATCCTCAGTCTGGTGATAGGAGGAATTTTAGGCGGATGGCTCATTTCGCGGTTTGGATTAAAAAAATGCATTTGGCCGATGGCAATCGCCCTGAACACGCCTGACCTGGGATACATCTATCTGGCGAAAACAGCCGAACCCGCTCTGAACGCGATCTATGCCGTCGTCGCGTTGGAGCAGTTCGGATACGGACTCGGGTTCACCGCGTTTATGGTATTTCTCATGTACACGAGCAAAGGCGCCTATCAGACGGCCCACTATGCCATCTCGACAGGGCTGATGGCGCTGGGGATGATGATCCCCGGCATGATCAGCGGAGTGATCCAGGAGCGGCTGGGCTACGAGACATTTTTTATCACGATTCTGGTGATATCGATTCCCGGAATGCTAGTTATTCCGTTTCTGCCGATCGAACCCGATGTCAAAGAGGTCGCCAAAGATCTGGATATCAGCTGACGGCCCCTACTTCGATTTGCCCTTCGATCCAGAGCAGTCAACGCACACGCCTTCAAATTCCAGTTTATGGTCCACCACCACGAACTGATACTTGCGCCGAAATAGTTTTTCGAGTTTGGTGAGTTCCGACTCCAGGAGGTCATACTCATCGAAGTTAGTCACTTTGCCGCAATGTTTGCAGATGAGATGGTGGTGATGCTGGAGGAAGCGTTCGGAGAGTTCATACTGCGCGGGGCCGTTATCGACAACAATTTTTCTGACAATTCGGAGTTTGGAAAACAAGTTGAGGACGCGATAGATGGTCGATGCGTCGATGCGGGCCTGCCCCACGAGTTGATGGATTTCCTCGGCGTCGAGATGCGTCGGCGTCTCCACCAGGGCCTTGGCCACATCGTATCGGGGACCTGTCAAAAAATACCCTCTGGCCTTAATGAAGCTGCGGATGTTCTTCAGAATTTCATCTATGGGCGCCACAGGGTATACTCTAGCTGGGGCGCGACAAATGTAAAGGGGTGAAGCATGAAACGAGGGAATACGATCGGAAGGTATCTGATCGGGCGGCTGTCGCGGCAGGGAGTGGGCCACATCTTCGGCATTCCCGGCGATTATATTTTGCGTTTTTTTGATCTATTGGAGGAAAGCCGGATCGAGACCGTCATCACGACGCGCGAGGACGGCGCGGGATTCGCCGCCGACGCTTACGCCCGGATCCGGGGGATCGGAGCGGTCTGCGTCACCTACTGTGTCGGCGGCTTCAACGTTTGCAACCCCATCGCCGGGGCGTTTGCGGAAAAATCTCCCGTGATCGTGATTTCCGGATCACCCGGCATACAGGAGCGGGTCCGTGATCCGCTTCTTCATCACAAAGTGCGCGACTTCTCGACGCAAAAGGACGTGTTTGACAAGATCACCATCGCCTCAACCGTTCTCGACGATCCGCGGACGGCCGCCGCGGAAATCGACCGAGTCATCGACGCGGCGCTCCGTTACAAACGGCCGGCGTACATCGAGATTCCGAGGGACATGACCGACGCCGAGATCGACACTACGCGGAAACCTTCGGAGCGTGTGATTGAGCGAAGCGATCCCGAGAGTCTGCGGGAAGCGCTGGGCGAGGCGTCGCGAATGGTCAACGAGTCTCGCCGGCCGGTCATTCTGGCGGATGTAGAAATTCATCGGTTTGGTCTCCAGCCATATCTGGTGCGGCTGGCAGACAAGACCCGCATCCCGGTGGCAGCGACGCTGCTCGGGAAATCGGTCATCAGCGAGAAGCACCCCGGCTACATCGGCATCTACGAGGGCGCCATGGGCCGAGAGGAGGTGCGATTATTTGTGGAGTCATCGGATTGCGTGATCATGCTGGGAACCGTTCTGACCGACATCAACATGGGGATTTTCACCGCGAAGCTCGACCGGAAAAACTGCATCGAGGCCACATCGGAAAAAATATCCATCCGGCACCATCATTTTGAGGACGTGTTATTCGGTGATTTTCTGAAAGGCCTGATCCGGTCCCCGCTCCGAAGCCAACCGCGCCGGGCGCATCCCAACCCGGCCGCGTTTATGACGGTCAACCCCGCGCGGCCGAACACGCCCGTTCGAGTGACCCGATGTTTCCAGCGGCTCAATTCCTTTTTAAAGGACGACATGGTGGTCATCGCCGACATCGGCGACGCCCTTTTCGCGGCCTCGGACCTGGTGATTCACCGCCGGACGGAATTTCTCTCCCCGGCCTACTACACATCGATGGGATTCGCCGTTCCCGCGGCATTGGGCGCCCAACTGGCGAATCCGAAACTCCGCCCGCTTGTTCTGGTGGGGGATGGTGCGTTTCAGATGACGGGGATGGAACTGTCAACCATCCAGAGACTGGGATTGAATCCCATTGTGATGATCCTGAACAACCGTGGCTTTGCGACCGAACGGCAAATCCAGGACGGCCCCTACAACGACGTGACCGAATGGGCCTATCACCGTCTGCCGGAGGTCCTCGGCGGGGGACGCGGATTCAGGGTGAAAGACGAGGTCGGGTTTGAGAACGCTCTGAGGGCATCGCATCAAAACAGGAAGTCATTCAGTCTGATCAATGTGATTCTGGACAAATACGACCGATCCATCGCGATGGAACGCATCGCGAAGCGGCTCGCCAGGAAGATATAGCATTTTCCATGCGGCGCCTGAAGGTCGGCCGTGGCCTGATCGAGCTGGTTTCGGGAGACATCACCCTGCAATCAACCGACGCGATCGTGAACGCCGCCAACCGCACCTTGAGGGGCGGCGGGGGCGTGGATGGAGCCATTCACAGGGCTGGCGGACCCGACATTCTCGAGGAATGCACGCGAAAGTATCCGAACGGGATCGATACCGGCCAGGCCGTGGTAACCGGCGGCGGTAATCTACCGGCGCGGTTTGTCATCCACGCCGTAGGTCCCGTGTGGCGAGGCGGCAAAAAGGGCGAGGCCGAACGTCTGGCCGTGGCGTACCGGGAGAGCCTGGAGAGGGCCAAGGAGACTCAGATCCGGCACATCGCTTTCCCATCCATCTCGACCGGCGCCTACGGCTATCCGTTGAACCCGGCATCCCGGATTGCCTTGAAAACTTGCGCGGATACGCTCGTCAACGATTCCGGTACGGTCACAATGATTCGCTTTGTCTTATTCAACGAGGAAACAGTTGCGGCCTACGAGGAAGCCATGGAAGAACTGAGTACTGAACTTTCAAGGAAATAACCCGAATCCCGGAGATCTCTACCCTTGCCAAACCTTCCATGGGGGATTGCCGGATTTCCATATTTTTTCCAGCATGGCCAAGTCGCGCATCGTGTCCATGCACTGCCAGAATCCCCGGTGCCGGAATACCCGGAGCTGCCCGGCGGCGGCGAGTTTCCGCAGGGGGGCCTGTTCGAGCACACAGCCATCGCCGGCTGTAAAGTATTTGAGCGCCTCACGGCGAAAAACAAAGAACCCGCCATTGATCAGGCGCGAGTCCAGAACCGGTTTTTCACCGAAACGGATCACCCGGTCCGCCTTGGCCGTGATCTCACCGAATCGGGACGGCGGACTGACGCCGGTGACGCTCGCCAGTTTGCCGTGTCTGCGGTGAAAGGCCAGGAGCTTGGCGATATCCACATCCGCGACGCCGTCTCCGTAGGTCAGGAGGAACTGATCGGTGTCAATGTATTTAGCAATCCGTTTGACACGAGATCCCGTCATCGCGGTCTGGCCGGTATCCACCATCGTCACCCGCCAGTCCTCGGAGAGATTCGATGAATGAATTTCCAGCGCTTGAGGCTGTCCCAGGTCCACCGTGAAATCGCTGTTGAACATCCGATACCTCAGGAAATAGTCTTTGATGCACTCGCCCTTGTACCCCAGACACAGGATGAATCGCCGAAACCCGTAAGAGGAGAATATTTTCATGATATGCCAGAGGATCGGACGGTTTCCGACCGGGACCATGGGTTTGGGAATGGATTCCGTATGTTCGGCCAAGCGCGTTCCCTGGCCGCCCGCCAGGATGACGACCGGAATGGCGTTCAATTCAGGAGTGACTTGGCGATATTGGCATATTGATCGACCGCGTTGGAAAAAAATCCGAAAAAGAGCATGTAGGCAATCAGGGCAAGGCACAACGCTTCCCGGCGCGCGCAAAACGGTATGGCTGGAAGCGGCGCCGGCGCCCGGTCCAGGAAAGCGGCTTTGCAAACCCTGAGGTAATAATACAGAGATACGAAACTGCTGAAAAGTCCGATCACCACCAGCCATCTGAATCCCGCCTTGTAGGCGGCCATAAACAGATAGAGCTTGCCGAAAAATCCCGCCATCGGTGGAATGCCGCCCAGGGTAAACATGGAAATCACCAGAGTTGCGCAGAGAATCGGGGACCTGTGATGGAGATCGTTGAAATTCCGGATCAACGTCTGGCCGGTTTCGTCGATGCACGCGTGGACGACGAGGAATGCGGCGAAGTTCATGATGAGATACATTCCGGCGTAGTAGATGGTGGCGGTGTAGCCGAACTCCCCCATATTCAGCGCGGCCATGACACCCACCAGGATATATCCCACATGCCCGATCCCGGAGTACGCCAGCATCCGCTTGATTTCGGTCTGCCGGATGGCCACGAAATTTCCGTAAACCATGGACGCGAAAGCGGAGACCCATAGAATGACATTGATCGCCTCCAGCGGATTCGGCAGGAGTGAAATGATGCGAAGCGCGAGAGCGGTAGCGGCGACTTTGGAAACGGTTCCAAGATAGGCCGCCACCTGATTGCTGGTGCCCTCATAGACGTCCGGCGCCCAGAAATGGAACGGGAAAGCGGAGAGTTTAAAAAAGAGTCCTCCGAAAAGAAAAACCGCGCCCAGCACATACCCTGCCGTTGATCCCAACTCCGAAGATCTCTCCAGCACCGCCGGCAATGAGGTTGTCCCGGTCAGTCCGTAGAGATAGGCGATTCCGAACAGCATGACAGCCGAGGAAGCGGCGCCGAAGAGGACGTATTTGAGGCCCGCCTCCGTCGATTCGGTCACCCGCCGGCGAAGGACGGCGAGGATATAGAAACTGTAGGACGTGGTTTCCAAGGCGAGATAGAGGACCAGAAGATCGTAGGCGCTGGTGAGAAGCATCATGCCGAAGAGCGCCGTGGCGAGGAGGAAATGGTATTCGGCCTGCGAGGATTTGACCAGGGACTTTTCGCTCTTGGGCAGATTCAAGATCAAAACGTATCCGAGGATGAGCAGGAGTTTGAATCCCTGCGAGAAGAGATCAATGCGGTAGACTCCGTAAAACCTGACCTGGGTGACCACACTGCCGATGGCGCTTTCGCCGAAGGTGGAATACGCCGCTATGAGAACCCCAATGGCGCCCAGCCCGATGGACATCCAGGTGTAGTCCTTCTTGGCCGGCTTAATAAGCGAGACCAGCAGCCAGAAGATGGCAAGGCCAAGGACGTAGGTCTCCGGCAAAAAGAGCAGAAATTTATCGGTCACCGGACGACCTCCGACAAAAGCCGGAGCATATCGGCTTCGATGACGTCCAAGAACAACCGGGGATAAACGCCATAGACCATCATCGTGCCGATCAAAATGGCGTACGCGGTGTTTTGAACCGGGGACGAATCGGTCAGGCCGTCCCACTTGGGATTGGGCTCTCCATAAAACGCCCGCTGAAATACCCGAAGGACATAAAACGCCGTCAGGACCAGCCCGACCACCGCGATAGACGCGATCAGCGGGTGGGCCTTGAATGCGCCCCAGAATACGAGAAATTCAGCGACGAATCCCGCTAATCCCGGAAGGCCAAGTCCCGCGAGGCCGGCGCAGAGAAACGCCGAACAGACAATTGGCATTTTCCTGTAAATGCCTCCGAACGCGGGGATGTACCGGGTGTGCGCCCTGTCGTAGATCGCGCCGACGCAGGCAAAAAAGAGTGCTGTCATGACGCCATGCGCGAACATCTGAAACGCGGCACCGAAAAATCCCTCCTGGTTCATCATGCCGATGCCGAACATGACCATTCCCATATGCGAGACGGAAGAATATCCGATGACGAATTTCAAATCCGTTTGATGGATGGCGACGAACGCCCCGTAGACGATATTGACCAGCGACAGCGCCACGATCATGTCGGCCCAGTATCGAAGACCCTCGGGCAGAAGGTAGACGCCGACGCGCAGGATGCCGAACGCCCCCAGTTTCATGAGAACGCCGGCGTGGAGCATGGACGCGGCCGTCGGTGCGGCCACGTGTCCGTCCGGGGACCAAGTGTGAAAGGGCCATAGCCCGGCCAAGATGCCGAATCCGACGAAGAGCATCGGAAAGATGATGCGGATGAACCTGTCTGACGGCGGATGGGCGAGAAGCGCGGCCTTGAGTTCGATCAGGTCGGTGGTTTTCATGCCAGTGTGGACATAGAGCGCGATGAGGCCGATCAATACGAAGACTGATCCAAAAAGCAAATAGAGCGTCAATTTCATTCCCGCGTATTCCTTGCGGGTCGAGCCCCACACGATGATGAGCAGGTACATGGGCAGGACGGCGATTTCATAAAAGATGAAAAAGAAGACAGCGTCCAGCGCCATGAACACGCCGAAAACTCCGGAAACCAGCACCAGCATCAGGATGTGGAATTCCTTCACCCGCTGTTTGATCCCGTCCCAGGAGGACAAGATCCCGCAGAAGATGATGATGGAGGTCAACAGCAAGAGCGGGACCGAGAGACCGTCGACGGCGTGGTGATACCGGACGCCGAAATAGTCGATCCAGATCATGTTTTCCTCGAATTGAAACCCGCCCCGCCGGTCAAAGTGGAGATAGATATACACCGACAAGACCACTGTCACGGCCGCCGCCAGCAGAGATACCCAACGGATGGCTGTCTCATATTGACGCGGAATGAGAACCAGCAGGAAAACCCCGATCATGGGAGTCACCCACATCGCGGTCAGTATGCCGAATTCCATGTCCAGTCCCATGTCTAGAACTTCACCGCAAAATAGATTCCCAGGCCCATCACCGAGAACATCAAAACCAACGCGTTGAGATACAGCTGGATCTGTCCGCTCTGCAATCGTGACCACTGGTTGCCCATCCACCGGACGGTGTCGGAGACGCCGTTAACGCTTCCGTCCACGAAATGGCGGTCGATATAGGCGCAGAGAAAAGAGCACCCAAGAACAATCCGGTGGGTGACCCATAGATAAAAATCGTCGAGATAATATTTTTTCCGTGGAATGTCCATCACCGGCAAACGGTCAACCACACCCTCCTCATTCAGGTTCCATCCGAATGACGCGCCGGCCAGCACAATTCCAAGGCCGGCGAGAATGAGCGACGGTCCGGCCACGTCCCAGTGGATCGGCCCGTGGGCGGCGCCCGCGAGATAATGACCGAAGGCGCCTTCCCAGAATCCAACACCGATCGTCGCCGCCGCCAGGACCATGAGTGGGCCGGTCATGGTCAGGGGTGAGTCTCCGTGATGGTCTCCATGGCCGCCCGGCGCATGGGGAGATTGATTGCGCCCGATCAGGAATACAACGCGAAAGGAATAGTAGGCGGTGAGGAATCCGGTAAAGGCCACAAACCCAAAGCCGACCGGATTACCCATCGCCTTCACGGCGACCAAAATCGCGTCCTTGCTCCAAAATCCCGAAAAGGGATAAATTCCAGCGAGGGCAATTGCCCCGACGATCATGGTCCCGTATGTAATGATCATCCCGCGTCCGCCCTTTTTGGCGATGTCGATGATGTCATTCGAATGCGCATGATGGATAAAACTTCCAGCCGAAAGAAAGAGGAGGGCCTTGTAGAAGGCATGAGTGAACAGGTGGAACATGCTCGCCTGGGAGCTGCCGGCGCCGAACGCGAGGACCATGTATCCGAGCTGTGAGATGGTGGAGTACGCCCAGACTTTTTTGATGTCGCGCTGGACGCAGGCCATGGTGGCGGCAAGGAAAGCGGTAACGGCGCCGAAAATAAAGATGACGCTCATCGCCGTCTGAGAAGCCATGAAAATGGGAGCGGCGCGGGAGAGCAGGTAGACGCCCGCGACCACCATCGTCGCGGCGTGGATGAGAGCCGAAACCGGGGTTGGGCCTTCCATCGCGTCCGGGAGCCATACATGGAGCGGGAACTGGGAGCTTTTGCCGATGACCCCGCAAAAGAGCAGCAGCGAGATGCAGGTGGCCAGCCCCGCCTCAAGGCCCAGTGATGCGAAATCGACGAAGGCGGCGTTGCCCTTGTAGTAAAGCAGCATGAGGAGTCCGAGGAACATGCCCAGATCGCCGAATCGGGTCATCACAAACGCTTTTTTCGCCGCTGCGGCCGCTTCGGGCTTATGCCACCAGAATCCGATGAGCAAATACGAACAGAGCCCGACCAGTTCCCAGAAGATGTACGTCTGAAGCAGGTTCGGTGAAATGACCAGGCCGGTCATTGCGGCGGAAAAGAGGGACAGATACGCGAAAAACCTGGCGCGGCTTGGATCGCCCTTCATGTACCCGATGGAATAGAGCTGAACCAGGAAACTCACGGCCTCAACCACGATCAACATCAGCACGGTCAGCGAATCGACCAGATACCCGAATTGAAATGTCGCCGACCGGGTTATCAACCAATCGACGGTGTACGTGACGGGCGGCAGGGGCATATCGGACTGTACTGCCAGGCCGTGGTGGCGGAAGAACAAAATCGCGGTGGATACCAGGACAACGCCGGAAGCCAGGAGCGACACGGCCAAGGCGAGTTTTTCCCTGGATTTCAAAAAGAGGATAATGAGGGCGAAGGCGATAAGATAGGGAAAGAAAATCCCATTCATCAGGCAGGGAATTCGAAGCTGATCGAAGACTTCAACCATTCAAGTTATGCGCTTTCTCCACGTCCACTGAACCGAGGTTCTGATACAGGAGGACAATGATCGCGATCGCCACCGCCGCTTCCGCCGCCGCGGCCACAATCACGAACAGGGCAAAGATCTGACCCCCCATATCGCCCAGATGTCTGGAAAACGCCACGAAGTTCAGGTTGGCCGCGTTCAACATGAGTTCGACACCCATGAGGATCGAGATCGCGTTGTTTCGATAGAGGACGATGAGAAGGCCGACCGCGAACAGCAGCGCGGCGACGGTCAGGTATTCCTGCAGGGTGATCATGAGCGGCGCGCCAGACGGATAAAAAGCGCGACGCCTATGAGAACCACGAGCAGCAGGATGGACGCCACTTCGAAGGCGAAGACGTGCCGGGTGAGCAGCAAATGCCCGATCGACGCCGTGGTCCCCTCAGACGGCAGGCCTCCGGAAGCCGCCGACAGCCACTCGGTGCGGCGAATAATCAGCAGGAGCGCGACGGCTGCCGCCAGACTGGAGACTCCCGAAGAAACGGCCTTCAAGCGCCGATCATCCGGGTTTCTGAACTGGCCAGGGCCGGTGAGCATGAGTCCGAAAACCATGAGAACGGTGATCCCGCCGATATAGACCAGGACTTGCACGGCAGCCAGAAAATCGGCCCCCATCAGGATATAGAGACCGGCCACGCCAAAGAGGGACGTGAGAAGATACACCACGGCCCTCATCAGTTTGATCGAATACAGGATGGCCACTCCGCCGCCCAGGGTCAACACGGAAAACAGATAAAATGCCACCTTCTCAGCGCCCATTCAGCACTCCAATTGATCGTTCAAAGTTCAAAGATAAACGCAAATTCTCCCGCCTGGTTACTTTTTCGCGACTTTTTCGACTTTCTTTTCTTCCTCCGTCAGCGACTTGGGGGTGGCAAACCGCAGGATCGTCCCCTTGCGCGTGAATGAGGCTTTTTCGAACTCCGGTCCCATATGGATGCAATGCGCCGGACAGGGTTCGCAGCAGAGATCGCAGAACATGCACTTCTGATAGTCGATATCAAACCGGGTGATTTTGATCTCCTTGCCTTTCCGAACAACGCCGATTTCAATGCACTCGACCGGACAGGCCTTGGCGCAGACATAACAGCCAATGCATTTTTCCTCTTCAAATACATGAACGCCCCGATATCGTGTCGGGGTCATGGGCTTGACGTCGGGATACATTTCGGTCACGGGTCTGGAGAACAGATACCGGAGTGTAATGGACATACCAACCAGCGCGGTACTGAGGCCCCGATAGATATCGGAAAAATAGGCGGTTACGGACGACACAGAGGCTGCCTCCTCATTTGTACGCCAGGAATGACTGGCCAACAACACAGACCAGCACAAAGGGCGTCAAAACTTTCCAACCCAGATACACCACCTGGTCGATCCGCAGGCGCGGAAGGGTCCAGCGAATCCAGATCATCACGAAGACGAGGAACGAGGTTTTGAGCAGAAACCATTCCGGGCCGGTCTGGCCCTGGAAAATGCCATGCCAGCCGCCAAGGTACAGCAGGGCGGCCAACCCCGAGACCAGAATCATTCCGGCGTATTCCGCCATGAAGAAAAAAGAAAACCGCATGCCGGAATACTCGGTGTGAAATCCGGCCGTCAGTTCCGATTCGGCCTCCGGCAGATCAAAAGGAGCCCGCTTCAAACTGGCCAGTGCCGCGATGAAGAAAATCAAAAAACTGATCCCGATAAATACGGGGGACTGGAAGACATACCACTGGAGAATGCCGCCGGACTGGGCATTCACGATCGATTTGAGAGACAGGCTCTGGGCCTCCATGATGACCGGCAAAATCGCCAGGCCCATGGGAATCTCATAAGACACCATCTGCGCGACGGCTCGCATGGCGCCGATGAGAGCCCATTTGTTGTTTGAAGCCCATCCAGCCAGGATCACACCGAAGACCTCGACGGTCAGGACGGCGAGGATGAAGAAAATGCCGACGTTCAAATCCGCGACCATGAGTTTTTCAGAAATGGGGAAAGCAATAAATGCCAGAAGCACACCCAGAACGACCGGATAGGGCGCGATCCGAAAGAGCGGCCGGTCGGCGTCGGAGGGAATGAGGTCCTCCTTTAAAAAAAGTTTGATTCCATCCGCGATCGACTGAAGCCAGCCGAATTTGCCGCCGACGTAGACCGGGCCGAGTCGGCACTGGAAATGACCCGCGAGTTTGCGTTCGGCCCAGACCAGAACCGCCGCGGAAAGGCCCATGGCCGCGGCGACAATCGAGGCGCACAAGAACATCGCCAGAATCGGGATCAGATGAGCCGGCACCGAAATCCGAAGTCCCGTATGGGCGTTGACCTGATCGATCCAGACCGGGAGGTTCAGTGCCAGCTCGTTCACCGGTCAATTTCTCCCAGTACGATATCGAGGCTGCCGATGATGGCGACGACGTCCGCGATCATCTGGCCGCGGACGATTTCGGGCAGGACACTGATGTTGCTGAAACTGGGCGCGCGAACCTTAACCCGCGCCGGAGTCATGGTGCCGTCGCTGACGACGTAAAAGGCCAGCTCGCCCCGCGCGTTTTCCATGCGGGTGTATGCTTCGGCTTTAGCCGCGGGTTTCACGCGTCCCAATTTTTCGACCATGATCGGTCCGGGCGGCATCATCTGAACGCATTGTTGCAAGATTTTGACGCATTCTTCGAGCTCCCGCATCCGGACATGGTAACGGTTCCAGCAGTCACCGATGGGCCCGCCGTGCTGGGTGGTGCCGACCGGGACATCGAATTCCAATTTGTCGTAGATCGAATAGGGATCATCGCGCCGGACATCCCGTTTCACGCCGGAACCGCGAAGGCTTGGACCCGTGACGCCGTAGGCGATCGCCACATCGGGCGGGAGAACGCCGACGCCTGTGGTTCGCTTCATAAAGATGTGATTAAACGTGAGGAGCTTGTTGTATTCACGAATTTTTTTGGGAAAGAGGTCGATGAATTCTTTGAGTTTGGACATGAAGTCTGGTGTCACGTCGCCATCGACGCCGCCAATCCGAATGTAGCTGTAGGTCAGCCGGGCGCCGCACAGCATTTCGAGCAGATCCAGCACCAATTCACGCTCGCGAAACCCGTACAGAAACGGCGTGATGGCGCCGGTATCCAGCCCATAGGTTCCAAAAGCAAGCAGGTGCGACGCGATGCGGTTGAGTTCGGTCACGATCACACGCAAGTATTCCGCGCGCGGCGGAATCTGGATTCCGGCGACGGTTTCGACCGCCATGCAATATCCGAGATTGCATCCCATGCCGGATACGTAGTCCATGCGGTCGGTGTAGGGGACAAACATCCCGTAGATGAGGTTTTCAGCGATTTTTTCAGCGCAGCGGTGCAGGTATCCGATATCGGGCTGGGCGTCGAGACAGATCTCCCCATCGACCTTGAGGATCACCCGCAAGACGCCGTGGGTGGAGGGGTGCTGAGGACCCATATTAATGACCAGCTCGTCGGTTTTGACGTCCTGTTCGATGCGGGCGGCCGAAGACGCGATGTTCATCGGATCAGACCGTATCCGGCAGCGGCTGGCGGTTGTCGAGGTCGATCAGGTTCACGTTGTTGACGATCCCGTGATAGTGGTCCGGCGCTTTGTAGTCTTTTCGGAGCGCATGGCCGACCCAGTCGTCCGGGCAGAGTATGCGGCGAAGATCGGGGTGGCCGTCGAATGTGACCCCGGACAAATCAAAGCACTCGCGCTCATGCCAGTTGGCGGCAGACCAGAGGGGGGCGAGACTGTCGACGCGCGCCGCGTCACGTGGGACTTCGGTTTTGACCGAAATCCGCATCAGATGTTTCGTGTCAAACAGATGCGTGACGACCCAGCAGCGACCATCCTTGATCCAGTCCACCGCGGACACGGAATGCAACAGGTCGAATCCGTCGTCCTTTAAAAATTGGTGGACCGCCCGCCAGACTGTTGGATCGACTTTGAGGACCACATCCGACGGAGATTGTTCGACCGCGAGTATTTTTTCGCCGAACTGAGATTTGGCCCGGCCGGCGATGGATTGGCCGGTTGCGGCAAGAGTGGAGGGCATGGGTCAGGCCGGTTTGGCCGCCGCGGCGGCCTTTTCCTTTTCTTTTTTTTCTTCAACCAGCGCCTCTTCATCCTGTGGCGACAACCCGCCCATCCGCAGTTTTTCCTCCCATTTTCCGCGGACGACATCCATGCGCATATATTCGAGGTCATGCTGGGCTGAGTTTGCGGCCGGCTTGGCGGGGCGCGCCAGGACACCCTGTTTTTGGACTTTTTCCTGCAACTTGCGAATCCCGTCAATGAGCGCCTCCGGGCGCGGCGGGCATCCGGGAACGTAGACATCCACCGGAACGATCAGATCGACACCCTTCAAGACATGATATCCGTGCAGGGCGTATGGCCCGCCGCCGATGGTACAGGCGCCCATGGCAATGACGTAGCGGGGTTCCGGCATCTGATCGTACAAGCGGCGCACGCAGGGGGCCATCTTGAGAGTGACCGTCCCGGCGACGATCATGAGATCGGACTGCCGGGGCGAGGCGCGAAATGCGCCCGCGCCGAACCGATCGAGGTCGAATCGGCTGGCGCCGGTGGCCATCATTTCGATGGCGCAGCAGGCCAGACCAAACGTCATCGGCCAGAGGCTCGATTTTCGGGCCCAGTTCAGTATCCAGTCAACCCGAGTCAGGATGATATTTTCCTCAAATTTGTATTCGAGCAGACCCACTGTTCCCGCCTCCTTTCCTAAATGGATTTAACCCAGTCGAGATGGCCGTGCCGCCAGAGATAGACCAGGCCGAGAGCCAGAATACCGACGAACAGGAAAACTTCGACCAGAGCCAGAAGCCCGATCTGGCCCATAACCACCAAGGGCGGCACGATCGTGACGAATTCGACATCAAAAATCAAAAACGCCAGCAGCAGGACATAAATGCGGATGTCGAACATTTTCTGAGCCTCGCCGAACGGATCTTTCCCGCACTCGTAGGGCATGTTTTTCTCCCGATACGGGTTTTCCGGCCGGAGGAGTTTTCCCAAGGCCAGCGGAGTGAGGACCATCAATATCCCCACCACTGTGAAGGCGGCAACGACGGCGTATTCGTTCAGCATATGGTCAAAAAACCCCCCAAGCGATCTTTAGCTGATGTGATGATCGTCGTGAGGGTAACATCGAGAGGCCTGTCAAGTCAAAACGAAAAGTCCGGATTTGCGGGATGTGATCAATCGCGCGGCAGGTCGGCCACGCACCGCCGGACCGCCTCGCGGACCTGAATGCTTGGTTTCCATCCAAGGTCGCGCGTCGCCTTGGAGACGTCGGGTATGCGGATCACGACGTCGTCCGTGAACTGCCCCGTGGTCCGGAAGGAAAGGGGCCGTTCGGTGTTCGGGAGGAGGTTCTGCGATTTGGCTTCCTGGAAAATCAGGTTGGCCAAGTCCATCATGCTGGTCGGTTCGGGATTACCGACGTTGTAGGTCTGATTGTCGGTTTTGGGGTCGAATGACCACCGGGCGATGGTCCGGGCGACATCCTGGATCCAGGTGAAACAGCGGATCTGTTTGCCATCGCCGAAAATGGGTACAGGGTTTTGGCGGTCAAGGATGATGGTCTTGATAAAATCGGCAAAGACGTGGCTGATGCCCTGCTCGGATTCACCTTTTTCGTAAGGCGTAATAATATTGAAGGGCCGCCAGATGACGAATTTGAGCCCGTACTGGGTGGCGAATGCGCGGCAGAGTCGTTCGCCGACGAGTTTGCAGAGTCCATAGTCGGTTGCCGGGATTTTGGACTCGAACGCGTCCTCCTCGCGGCTCGGATGCCGGTCACACCGCTCGTAGACCATGGACGAGCTGATGTAACAGACTTTCGGGATTCTCATCCTGACCGCGGTCCAGAGAACATTCTGGTGCAAGGTCAGATCGTGTGAGAGGATATCCGCGGGATATTTGTGAAACCCGCCGACACCGTAAATCCGCGCCGCCGCCTGAATGATCCCGTCGACGTCATTGAGTACCCGCTGGACGAACGCCAGATCGGTCAGATCGCCTTCGATAAACTCATAGTCCCGTATGCGGTCAATCCGGCCATAGCGGACGAAATTATCGATGCCCCGAACGGCATGTCCGGACTCGACGAGGTGCGGGATGACCGCCTGCATGAGGGATCCTTCAGATCCAGTGACGAGGATTTTCATACAGGGATTCGCGCCCGGGCCGCGGGATAGATTCCGTCATGTGCCAGTCCCTCGTTTTCGTCCCAGAAATTCCACATATCGACGACGAGACACTTGGGATTCCGGACGTGTTTGAGGATGTTTTGGAGGTCGCGGAATTCCCGGTGGGGCGTCATGAGAAATAGCGCGTCGACGCCGCGCAGTCTCTGAAAATCCCGGCATTCGGGCAGGTAGGGGTCGACCTCCACCGTTTCGCATTTGAGACTCCGGAGTATTTTTCTGAGTTTAAAGCTCAGGCTGTTGCGCGGGTCGTCGCAGTTGGCCTTGAAGGTCATCCCCAGGATGGCGGCCCGCCGAAGGGTAGCCAAGCGGCGGACTTTTTCGACCAGGTACATGGGGACGGATTCGTTGATTTTAAACGAGGCCGCGATCATTTCAGGGAAGGGGATTTTTTCAACCAGATAATATCCATCCTTGTAAAGACACGGCCCGCCGACGTTGGGGCCGGGCTTGGGGAGGTTCATGCGCGGATAGTCAAGATTGCACGCGCGGATGACTTTGTGGATGTTGGCTCCGAATGAATCGGCGATGAGGTAAAACTCATTGGCAAGGGCAAACGAGATGTATCGGGACATATTGGTGATGAGTTTGCCCATTTCGGCTTCGACGGGCGCGAGGCGAATACACTTGTTTTTGAGAAATTTGGAGAAGAACGTCTGAGCGCGCGCGAAAGAAGCGTCGGAGAACGCGCCGACAAGCTGCGGCAGGTGTTTGATTTCGTGAATGGCCTTGGTTTGAAGCACGCGTTCGGGCGCGAATACCAAGTGAAAGTCCCGTCCCTCCTTCATCCGGGTCCGCTCCTCGATCATTGACTTGACCAGATCCGTCGTGCCCGGCGATACCGTCGACCGGAGGATGATGAGCTGGTTTTTGTGGAGGAATCGCCGGTGCCGGTCAAAGAGATTGAAGAGGGAGTCGATACGAGGGTTGAGGTACTCGTCGACCGGAGTACCGATGATGACGATGAGGGTGTCGGAAGAGGCGATGGACTGGTAACTGCCCGAAGAGAATTTAAGTTTCCCGGACGCCAGGGTCGACTTGAGCAATTCCGCGGCGCCCTCCTCGACGTAGGGCACAACGCCGCGACTCAGAGTGTTAATCAGATCCCGGTTGGTGTCGATTCCGGTGACTTGAAACCCGGCGTCCGCGAGGACCAGCGAGAGCGGCAGGCCAACATGGCCGCCCGCGCCGACGATCGAAACTTTGTCATTGACCTTTCCGTTCAGAGCCATGAACTCACCCTCGTTTACCGTTGTTGATCACCATCAGGACAAGCGGGAGCAAAAGAACTACAAAAGCGCTGCGGCGTCAATCCAAGCGGATCGGATCACCGATGGCGGTCCTGGTAAGGTTCCGGAGACGGCGGGGGCAGCATTTCGTCGGAGGCGACCATGCCGAATATCCTGGACCGCAAATCCGCCGGGACCTCGGCGCCCCAACCGCGGCGGTCGACGTCGACGGCATAGTCGGCGACCTGTTCCCCCAGTTTTTTTGAATTGACGCCGCTGAAAAGACAGGCGTCCATTCCCGGGCGGTACACAAGAGCCATATTGCCCTTGGAGCAAGGCCCCAGACACCCGGTTTTGGTGACGCGGAAATCCAGCGCATTGATGCCGTTGGCCTGCCCCCAGCGG
>CAZHRJ010000047.1:0-19242 GCA_964534765.1 uncultured bacterium | reverse complement strand
GACAGGTTTCCCCGGACCCGTTCGTGCTGGAGAATTTCCCGGGACAGAAGGGTGTTGGCCACAGCGGCCGCGGCCGTCGACGCCGATGCGCCGAGAATCTCGAGTTCCTCATTCGAAAACCGTTTGACCAGCCCTTTCGTATCCACGTGGATCAGCCCGACCACGCGGTCCTTGTGGATCATCGGCGCGCACATGGCGGACCGGATGGAAAAATCGTGCACGCTCACTCCCGCCTTGAATCGCTGGTCGGTCGACGCGTCCGTCGTGATCACCGCCTCGTGGCTGCGGATCACTTTCTGGCAGATTGTCTTGCTGATCGGCATCCGGTCCAGTGACGGCGCGGCGCCGTCCTGTGTTTTGACCGCCGCGGGCCGGATGTCACCGCTTTCGGGATCGATCAGGAGGATATAGGCGCGTTCCGGCTGGAGAATGGCGAAGATGCGGTCGAGGATGATTTGAAGCAGGTCATCGAGTTCATGCGGGCCCTGGAGGGCGTTGGCCATTTCGAGGAGGGCCTTCATGCGCAGGTTGAATTTGCCCGTGGAGTCGGGCGGCGGAGATTCTTTTTTCCCCGCCGGGTCGGTTTCAGAGACTCTGACGCTTGGGGCGCCGGAGGCGCCGATCCGGGGCGTTGAGCCGAGTTTGAGTGTGGATAGAATTTCGCTGTCCGGCGGCGCGGTGGAGGATTCCGCGCCGTCTTCAATCCATTCGCTGACGAACCTGAACCGGTATCGTCCGATCCCGATCACATCGCCATTTCTCAATGCCGATTCCCGGATGGGTGTATTATTCAGCAATGTCCCGCACCGGCTCTGGGTATCGATCAGCTTATAGCCCATTCCATCCCGGATGATTTGAGCGTGTTTCCGGGACACGCCGATCTCGCCGAGCAGCACATCCGACCCCACCGCCCGGCCGATCGTCATCACCGATTTGTCAATCGTCAGGCTCCGCCCCTTATCCGGCCCCTCGATCACAACCAGCTTGACGCCCATACCCCAAAAATAGCTGGTACGCCCCGGCCAATCAAGTGGGGACGGATTTTAAGTTATTTACTAACTTGTGGAAAAGATGTTGAATGGGACAAAATAAGTAAATAACTTAAAATCCGTCCCCCGCCGGAGTCCCGCCGGATTCGCTGGATTCATTTGATTTAACTCCATTTTCCTGATAGGGTTGGCCCGGGTTTATGCGACTGACGAATTCAAGGAGGCGTATGGTATGAGGAATTTGGGGTGGAAGTCTCTAATGCTCGGCCTGTCACTGGCTGTCGCTCTGCCGCAGGCCGGATGGACGCAGGAAGAAGAGGCAAAGGGCGAAGAGCCGGCGGCGGCGGTGGCTGCCGCGGCGGAATCGAAACCGGAGGAGAAGGCCGCTGCCGAAACGCCCATGAGCGCCAAGGCGCTGCGGGTGGACGGGCTGGTCGAGGTTAAAGGTCCGTCCGATACGATGTTTCATCCCGTTGCTTCCGGGGCGGACTTGCCGATGTCCGGCACGATCCGGGCGACATCAGGCGCCAAGGCTCAGATTCAATTGCCCAACGGGGTCATCATCCTCGTCAGGGAATTCACGGTGGTCCGGCTCGACCAGCTGGCCAAGGACAAGAATTCCGAGATCAGCATTCCGATCGGCGAATTTTTGATAGGCCTCAAGTCGCCCCTACCGGCGGGGCAGGTCTTCAGAGTCAAGACACCGTCATCGGTTGCCGGTATTCGCGGCACGCTTTTTTGGGGCCTGGCGGACGCCGACATGACAACCACGTTCGCGTGCTTCCATGACACGATTGTCCTTGAAGCCTCCGGCAAGACGGTGGAGCTGGTTCCGGGAAAGCTCAGTTCCGTCAAGCTCGGGGAGGCTCCGGCTGAACCCGCGGACCACAGTGTTCCGGCCAGTTATCTTGAGAATTTCGCGGTCGAAGGATCGCTTGAGGGTCTGCCGGACCTTCTGAAATAGCCCTGCGGTCTGCACAGACCTCCGGCCGGCGCCGGAGGCGCTGGTTTTGTTGACGTCGGGATTGGGTTACGATAGAATAGTCTAGATTATATACTTTCCATATTTCCATACGGCCGATCTCGAAGAAAGAGGGTTTCGGGTGTTGGTACATTCGCCTCGCCGTCATTATGGATACGATGCGAGCGCGTCTTTGGTCGGTCGTCGTTCAGGTGCTGATGGGGGTTTGGGTGGTGGTGGGTGCAAGCGCTGCGTGGTCCAGCGTCACGCGGGACTTCAACGGCGGAGTGTACCTCTATCAGCGTGGGGACTATGAACTGGCGGCACGGACGTTTGAAGCCATATTAGCCAAGCATCCCGGGATCGCCCGGACGGACGAAGTACTGTTCTGGTATGGTCAGTCGATCGGGCAGATCGGCCGGCAGATGGAGTCTCTGAGCGTATTTCAGAAACTCATCGCCGAGCATCCGGAGTCCAAGTTGCTGACGAAGGCCCGATACGCCGCGGGGCAGACCTGCGCGCGGCTGGATCAGTACGAGGATGCCGCGGTCTATCTGACGGCGGTGCTTGCCGACCCTGCGACGGCCAAGGACAAGTCTCTAAGCGTGGACTGCCGCATTCTCATCGCCGACTGTTACCTCAAGTCCGGAAAAGACAAATTGGCCGAGCAGGCCCTCCGGGATGGTCTGGCCATTCCGAAACTTCCCGCCGACAAAAAGTTGGAGGCCGAATTCGCCCTCGCCAGGCTGCTCCTCCGAAACGGCCGGCCGCAGGAGGCCGCGCCTCTGATGACCCGGGTCGCCCAGCACGCCGGCCCGCGGCAGGCGGAAGCCTTCATGTCACTCGGAGATCTGGCCTATTCCGATGGCAAGTATCTCCGGAGCCTGGAGTGGTACGAAAAGGTGATCCGGTCGACGCGCGAGATTCAGCCCGGCGTCCGAACCCGGGCTGTTTATAACGGCGCATGGTCCTATCTGGCGCTGGGCGAGATTGACAAATCGCTCGTGCTTTTCAGCGAGGTCCTGGACGATCAGACCGCGCCCCCGGATGTCCGGGGCGACGCGGCCTTGCGGATGGCTCAGATCCTGCGGGAAAAAGGCAAGCGGACATCGTCGGACGAGTACGCCGCTCTGGCGCTCAAATTGTCCGAGGAAAATCGCGCTCAAAAACTGATGGACGAAGTGCTGTTTTTCAGATCCCAGTGGGCGTTTCAGGACCGGCAATACGATCCGTCGCGTGCCTATCTGGAGCGGGTGCGCGAGCGGGGATACCGGGTGTACCGTCTGGCCGGTCAGATTTCATATGAGACAGGCCGGCTGAGGGAGGCGGTGGCGTTTTTTGACAGCGCCGTCAAACTCGCTCCGGGCCGCGACGCGGTCAATCTGTGTCATCTGGATCTGGCGCAGAGTTTGTTTGTGTCGAAATCTTTCGATTCGGCCCTGGCGACGCTGGACCGGATCAAGCAGCCGAGCGCGGAATTGCTGATCCGGTTTCGGCCATTTAAGGCCGACGTTCTGTTTCAAGTCGGCCGCGTGAAGGAGGCCGGCCGGCAGTATGAGAAGCTTGCGGAGGAGAGCGTTGCCTGGGACACGCCGGCGGGTCAGCGGTACCGGTATTTCGCCGCGCTGTCCTATGTTCAGGCCAATCACATCACCTCCGCCGCGAAAATCCTTGACCTCTTCGCCCAGACACTCGCCGGTTCGGGATCGGCTCCGGCGGACAGCATCATTGCGGCGGGGCTGCTGCTTCAAGCGGACATTCTGGTGATGCAAAAAAAATATTCCGCCGCCCTCCCGGCCTACACCCGTGCCATCGATGCCGCTTCACCCTTCGGGCCGGAGAGTCTCTACCTCGCGTACAGCCATCTGATCGACTTCGCCTCCACCCACGCCAAAGACCGCCTCTGGGAATTTTCGCAGTCGTTCTTGTCGGCCCTGCCGGAGGTCCGGTCCTATCGAATCGTGAGCAATCGGTTGTTCGAGGCGGGTCAGTATCCGAGTCTTCTTGCCTGCGCGACCGACATGCTGGACAGGGTTGAGGCCGATGACGAGTTGCGAGGCAAGGCGCTGTACTACCAGATGATGGCCCAGCACAAGTTGGGCGATCTCCCGTCCGCGACCGACCGCCATGAGGCGCTCGATCAGTGGCTGGCCCTCCATCCATCCACCGCCCTCTCGGACGAATCCGATTTTTGGGGCGCGCGACTGGCGAAGGACTCAAAAAACTGGCCCGCGGCCGCGCGGGCCTATCAGGCGTATCTGGAAAAGCACGCGGGCGGCCAATACGTCACCGAATCGCGGTTTGAGCTGGGATTGATCGCGCTCGAAACCCGTCAGCCCGACACGGCCGAGCGGGAATTTTTGAGATTGCTGGAGGGCAAGTCGGAGACGGACATCGCAACGACACCCGCGCTGTCGGACATCCGGTACAACCTGGCATCCGTTCACATTCAGCAGGGACGATTCGCCGACGCCGCGGGCCTGTTGGAATCTCTTCTCGCCCTCAACTCATACAAATCCGATCCCGCCTGTCTTTACAAGCTCGGCTATGTGTACAGTTCGCTCCAAAGAGACACCGAGGCCGAAACGCTCTTTCGTCGGGCAATCGCTCAAAAATCCGCTCCGCCGGGAGGCGCCGACAACGCGATCGCCGCGCTCCTGTCGCTGCTCTATCGTACCGAGCGATACAAGGATCTAGAGGACGAGTTCCGGCGTTCTTCCGCGCGCATCCAGGACCGCGTGATCCTGGCCCGATCGCGGTTTCTTCTGGGCATGACCCTCTTCGACGCCGACCGTCTGACCGAGGCCGGGGCCTATTTCAAGACGGTGCGGCAAATGGAGGCGGGCGACACGGACCTGGACATTGAATCAGCCATCCGGCTGGCGGATTGTCTTTTCAACCTGCGCCGTTTCGACGCCGCCCTTGAGGAATACCAGTGGGTCACCGACCGGTTCATGAATTCGAAATGGGGTCTGGAGGCATTGTACTCATCGGGTCTGTGCAAATCGCGGCTCGGAATGGCCGTCGAGGCTCTGGAGGGCTTTGAGCGATTTTTGCGCGACCGGCCGGACGAGCCGCTTGCGATTGACGTGGCCCGGGAGGCGGCGCGGACGTATCTGGGTCGCGGGGACCTGGAGCGAGCGGAGGAGAAACTGGATTTTCTGGAGAATCGGAAGGCGTCGGGCCTGGCCCTTGAGGAATTGCGAAGGTTTCGGGTGATGGTCTGGCAAAAGCGCGGCAAGGCCGAGAAGGTGATTGAGCTTGCGGCGGCCTATCGGGCGGCGCACGGTTTGAATGCGGACGTATCGCTGGCCGCAGCGGAAGCGGCGATTCAGCTGGGCCGGTATGCGCAGGCGGCGGCGGCGCTGTGGGGGTTTGATGACACTCAGGTCGACGCCCGGACGCGCTCGTCGATTCTGTTCTACCGGGCGGAAGCCCTGCGGCTGCAAAACGACACGACGGCGATGGATCTGTATCACAAACTCGTGGACTCCCAGGACTCCGAGATCCGTCTGGCGTCCCGATACCGATTGGGTCTCTTTCTGCTCGACCGGCAGGAATTCTCGAAGGCCCGCGGAATGCTGGTGTCGGCCGTCTCCGATGCGGCCGATCGGCAAACTCCCTTTTTTCAGGACGCGGTCCGCCAGGCATTCCGGGCCGCCAAACTGGCGCAGCAACCCCGGGAGGTCGTTAGGCTCAACGACCTCTTCGCGTCTGAACTGACCGCCGAGCCTGACCGGCGAGCGGCGGCGGAATACAATCTGTGGGCGCACCTGGCTTTGAAAGACACGGACGCGACGCTTGACGCGGCTGACCGGATCCTTTCGTTTCGAATCGATCCGCGCCGCCGGGCGGAAGTGCGGATCATCCAGGCCCAGATTCACGAAACAATGGGCGATCCGGACCGGGCGGATGATGCGTTGAGCGACGCGCTCAAGCAATCAGACGCGCCGGAGGATATCCGGGCGGCGGCGGAAATGAAAAAAATAAAAATGGCGATCGATCGCGGTGAATCCGGACGGGCCATTCTGGAAACGCATCTCCGGCAGGGCGCGCGCGGGGGCGCCGGCGCGGCGCGGGCGGCCGAATCGCTTTTGTCATCGGCCATCCGTGAAAACCGGCATGCCGACATCGTGCGGATCGTGCGGCTCATGCAGGACAAACTCGCCGCACTCCCGACCGCGGCCGACTATGCGCGGGCTCTGGCCCACGCGGCCCTGGGCGACACGCCGGCATCCATCGATCACCTCCGGCGTATCGCCGACGATTCTTCCGCGGACTCCTATTATGTCGCATGGTCGGCCTACCGCGCGGCCCAGGAGGACGTATCGGCCCGGAAATTTGCCAGGGCCCGGCCCTATCTGCAGACCGCCTGGCGTCTGCGGGACAACCTTGGACAGGGATCGGGCGCGGTGTACCGGCAATTGGTGAGCGCCCTTCATGAATTGGGCGACGCGCCGGCATTACGGTCACTGGCCGCCGATTCCCCTCCGGAAAAAATACCGGACGGGTCCGGCCTGGCGAGCGGTCTGGCGGCGTGGCTGGAAAAGGATTATGCCGGCGCCGCGCGGCATCTGTCAGGAATTGCTCAGCCGGAGCCTCTCATCCGCTGGATCGCGGCGGAATCGCTCAAGCTGTCGGCCGACACGCCGGGGGCGATCAGGGCTTATGAGCGGTTATCGGAAGAAGAGGGTGAACCGGCGGCGAAGGCGGCGATCGAGGCGGCCGCGCTCTACGCGTCGGTGGGCCGAATACCGGACGGGCTGATCGCCTGTTACAAAGTCCTGGCCGAATACGAATCCGACACGGCAAGCGAAATGGCGCCGGATGCGCTCCTGGCGATTTGCAAACTCTATCTTCAGGCCAAAGACACCGTCAAATTCCGTGAAGCCGCGGACGAGCTGGTCGCAAAATTTCCCAAGTCCCGACAGGCGAAGGAAGCGGCCAAGCTCGCCGGCCGCGTCGCGATCGGTCTTCGGCAGGAGCGGAAATAGTGGCGCTCCGGATGCGTAGACGTCTGGGCCGGCTCGTCATCCAGGCGCTCACCGTGACCGTTGCACTGTCCGGATGCAACGATCTTGGCCGGACCTATACCGAAAAACTTCGACCGCTCAACATCGTCACCTATGTGGCGACCGACGGCCCGGCGCGGGACAATCGGCCGGCGGGCAGAAAAGTTGTCCGCAAGGAGGCCTATTTCACGGATCGGAGTTCCAACGTGGTCACGCTGATTGACGACGCCCGGGACGGCCTTCTACCGGGGGGCGACCAGGACGGCTTTGTTGACCGGATGAGTTTTGAGGTCTACGACCGCGGATTGTTGTTCGATGTTCTGATCAGCCGCGGCATCGTCTATCAGGACAATCTGACTCCGCAGAAGATTAAGCCTCTGCGGGAACTGGACCGGGAGGTGCTGGCGATCTTAACCGAAAAATTCGTGAAGCAGAGCCAGTATCTCAAGAGCGCTTCGAAAAAAACCGAGTACGGAATCACTCTGAGGGACATCCGAAAGACGGATGGGGAAGTCATCATCGACGTCGACGGTTCCGAGGAGCGGCTAAAGCGCGGGGAACTTCGGCAGATCAATGGCGTCTACATGATGCTCGACAAAATCAAGGCCTTTGAATCCGATTTCGGGTTCGCGCTCATTCGGATTTCCAACCAGGGCATCCACCTCAAACCCTGTCAAAAAACCCGCATCCTCGTCGTCCCCGGAGAATTCGGCCGGGGGTCGAACAAGTTCCTGCGGGAGGAGCGCATTCATTTTGAGTTCGAGGTCAGCGACACCATTCCCGACCGCCGGGCCGCGATGCTCGAGGACATTTTTCACACCTTCCTGGTCGACTGGCCGAACAACGAGCACGTCAGTTTCTACCGCATGGTCCGGGAGATGAGTGATACGGAGGCGTCGAAGATCCCAAGCCGGATTTCAGGTGTCCGGACCATCGGGGATCAGTTCAAGGACATCCCGGAAGGCGGAATCCTAGCCGATCTTTCCGGGCACGTCAAAGACGCGGTCAAGGACATGATGAGATTTCTCTACGGGAAACGCGGCGTGGCCTTCTGGTGAGCGGAAGGGCGGAAGCGGAAGCGGAAGGGGTGAAGCGGAAGGGGTCATTCTGCCACTTTGACACTTTCGATGTGAATTGGTGTGGTGAATTGGTGAATTGGGGACGTTGATTGACAAATTGACAAATGGGTTCGAACGCTCATGGGATATAACCGGAAAATGGCAGACAGTCGGTGTGTACCGCCCTCTGCCTCCACCGGAGGACTCCAGAGTTTGTCAATTTCTCAATCAACGTCCCCTTTTGTCCTTTTGTCCTTATGTCTTTGATTTTGAGGCTTCGTCCATGGCCCCCGGATCAATTTCACTGACTTTTGCCCGGTCGACGGATAAAGTCGGGATGAGCATGTGAAATCAGAAAAGGGGGCGGTCCGGATGTCCTGGGTGAGGTACGTTTCCTTTTATATGGGGTTTCAATTGGCGTTGGCCGGTATTTCCTCCATGCCGTCCGTGGCTCTCGAAGTCGAGGAATCCGAAGGGATCGAGCGCGAGTTTATTTCCAGCTCCGATCCAATCTCCGAAGACCAGCTCCAGAAAAACCGTGACCGGCGGCTGAAACGCGAACTGAAGACATTGGATAAGCGTTTCGCGTTTCAGAAAAAAATGGAAGCCCAGGCCCGGGCAGCCATGCCTCCTCCGGCGACAGAGGAAGAGGCGCTGGAACGTGCCCGTTTGTTTGAATACACCGACCAATCGGATGCGCAGTCCCATTCCCGCGTGAGGGAGTCCATCCGGAATCGGCGTCGGGTGACGGTGGTCAATCCTTCCGAATCCGAGTTGGATGCCGCGCACGAAGAACTGAAAGACCATATTCGGGATGGTCAACGTCGGTTGACGGAACTACTGAACGAGAGTTGCGCGAATACGGGCCTCACAGCGGATTTGATACCGCTCGACCAAATTCTGGGCGAATTTGACAAAATACATGAATCTTCGAAACGAATGAGCCAATCGAACAAGAATGTCGAGTCGGAAATGACGGACTATATGAAAGCCGGTGAGGAGGCGATCCAAGAGGCGTTGAAGGGCGTCGATGTCGAAAAAGACCCGGCCCGCGCGGAGCAACTCGCTTCAGATGCCATGCAGAAACATTTTCAGGAAAACTTTCGAAAACTGCCCGGCGTTGCCGCCCATATCGAAGAAATGGAACGCCTGGGACTTGATCCTGACCAGTCGCTTCAATTTGGAACGCCCGACCGGCCGTTTGCCTTTGATCGTCACGAGGAAAGCATTGATGTGCTGGATGCGACAAACCATGGATATCGGGTCCAGGGGACCCAAAAAGACGAGGTCGCCCGGGGATTCAGCGGAGTCTACGCCAGTCCCGAAGAAATGATTGCAGATGAATCCGACAAGATCGCGGGCCTGAGGGCCGAGGGCAACGACGAGATGGCCGATCAGATGGAAGACGGGATGCGGGACCGCGCCCGAGGTTGGGCGGCTCAAAAAATCGTCTGGGAGCGGAACGGGAAGGAACCACCGGCGCTGATCACAAAGTTGCTGGTATCGACCGAAAAAGAGCTCGGTGAAAAAATCGAACCGACCGAAGCGGACATCGCCAAAGTAAAATTCGCCCCGCCCGCCGCATCCAAGACCCGATCAATCCATCCGATCGAGAAAAACGCTATCCAGTGGGGCGTGCCGGTCATCCCGGAGGATATAGCAAAAAAATACGGATACGCTCCGTAGGGATTTCTTACCCGCCGCCGGCGTCGGCCATTGACCCCCCATTATTTGGGTTACTCATGTCGCTAAATTGTTTCCTTCAGTCACCCGCTGTGCAGAATCTCCTGTAGTCTATGCCATGTTTTCAGTCCAAAACATTCGAGCTTGCATACCTGCCTCCGGCGGTGGGGTGTAGCACCATGTACCTGTGCTGTCCCTTAGCCACCGGCTGCGGCCATTGACCACCCGGCATGGTCGTGATTTTATTCCCCCATGGGCGACAAATCAAATTTCCTGGCATCGATGCTCATTCCGTGGGCTGACGCGAAAAAATCTCTTGCGAGCTTTGAGTCCGATCCCGGCACCGATGCCGCTCTGCGCGCATTGTCCGAACTTGAGAAACTGAAGGATCGGCAGGGATTTCCGGGCGTCAAGAAAAATCTGGATGAGATGACAGCTCAGTTTTATCTCATACGGAACAAATACATGGACGGCCTTCTGGACAGGGGAAATCTCGAGAAGGCCAAAGAGCTGATGGCCGCCTGCCCGGCGGTTGACCCGGCCCGGCAGGATGAAGAGCTGGTGAAAATGGCCTTTTTCGCGGCGCGCCGCGGCGACCCGTTTATCAGTGTGGCGAAAGTCAGGCTCGACACGATTGCCCGGCCGCTTCAACCCATGCATCTTGCGGCGGCGTTTCATGAATTGGAAAGCCGGGCCGACAAGGAGGCGATTCGCGACCATCTTCTGACCTGGCTTCGCTATCAGAAGGATTCTTTGAAACCCAATTTTGAACTCGTCCGTCGATTCCTGGCCGACGGCGACACGGCCGCCGCCATCCAGCATGTGAAACTGCTGGACGAATCCCTCTACGCCCAGCTTCTGGCGAAACTCGAAAATGACTCATTCATTTCCCCGCATTATCGCGCCTTTTTCTTTATCCAGATCGGCGAGACGTCCCGCGCTCTTCCGTTGTTGAACAAGATCATTGAGGAAAATCCAAACGACGAATGGGCGCTCCGATACCACGCCACACTGGCCGATTCGTCCGGCGACACGAAGGCGGCCCGCCAGTACTATGCCCGGTTGCTTGAACAGGACCCCAACCAACCGACCATCAGCCGCCGGCTGGCCGAGCTGGCGCGCGCGCATGACGACCTGGAGGAGGCCCGTCGGCGATATGACAGCGCCTGGGAGGGTGGCGACCTGGAGGCCGGCCTTTGCTCCGCGGAGCTCGGTCTGAAGGATGACCCCCGCAAATCCAGGGAAATCGCCCTGATCGTGCTGGAGCGTTCCGACGATCCCGGGTCGATCCTCCGACTGGTTGATATTTTTCTTGCCCTCGAAAGTCCCGCCCCGGCGGCGCGGGCGATGCGTTCCCTGTGGAAACGCAACATCGGCACACCGGACGACATGATCAACAAGGCGCATGCCTACGTCGAGACTCACAAGAATGACCGAATCCCGCTGTTGCAGCTTCTGAGTGAATTGTGCGCGTATCAGGGATATCCGGCGGAATATTACCGGCTGATGGAAGCGCAGGAGCTTGTGGAGAAGGGCGACAAATCCGGCGCGCGAGACATTTTATTTTCACTGATGGCAACGAAGGCCAAGTGGAAAGCCGTTGTCCAGCTGGCGAAGCTGGCGCTGACGGAGAACCAGCTGGAGCAGAGCAAGATGGCCAGGGAGATAGAACCGCATTTGTCGGAAGCCGAAGGAGCGGGCGCTGGGATATGGCCCGATGTGGCGTATCATGTGGCGTTGCTCTGGGAGGCATCCGGCAAGTACGAGAAGGCGATCACGCTCTATGAGGCATTGATGGCCAGGGAATACCAGTATCGGGATGTCGGCGAGCGCCTGAGCAAGATCCAGGTCTTGCAGCAGAGGAGTTCGCTGAGCGTCAGCAAGCCGGGTCAATCCGAGTCGAGGTATGATCTGATCGATCTGCTCGGTTCAGGGTCGATGGGATCCGTCTACAAGGCCCGGGACAGGAAACTGGATCGAATTCTGGCGTTGAAACTCCTCTCTCTTGATGCGAACGAGGAGGCGCAGAATTTGCTCGTTCGGGAGGCGCGCACCACCGCCAAGCTGAATCATCCCAACATCGTTTCGGTTTACGATGTCGGCAAGGAGCAGGGGAAATGGTTCATTGCGATGGAATTCATCGACGGCCCGACCTTGAGGGCGGTGTTAAACCGTGGGCCGCTGCCTGCGTCCGACACCTATTGTGTGATGATGGCCCTTTTGGCCGCCCTTGAAAACGCTCACGCAAACGGCGTCATCCACAGGGACATCAAACCCGCGAACCTGATGATCCGTGACGATGTCATCAAGCCGGAAAACGTCAAATTGACCGATTTCGGTCTTGCGCGCGCCAACATGGAGGCATCGATCATCATGAAGGGCGTGGTTGTCGGAACGGCGAGCTACATGTCGCCGGAGCAGATTCAGAATCAGAATGTGGACAGCCGCGCCGATCTCTACTCCAGCGGCTGTGTTTTTTATGAACTCCTTGCCGGAAAGCCATTGTTCAAAGCGGACAACATCGTGGCGACAATGAATCTGCATATGACGGAAGACCCGGCCCGGCTGATGGACGATCGCATTCGCAACGATCCTTCCCTGTCCGCGGTTTTCCTGCGGCTGCTTGCCAGGGATCCCGCGGCCCGATACGTCGGCGCGGGGGAATGCATCAAGGACATTCAACAGGTGATGGCGACCCGGCCCTGAGGACCGGATTTTTCGAACGAACCGCCTCTCAGCGGTTTCTTTGTTTGAGCGCGCGGGATATTTCGCGCTGGACATCCCGGCGTTTGATGTCCTGCCGGCGGTCAGCGTGGGTTTTACCCTTGGCCAGCGCCAGTTCGACCTTGGCGAGATTTCTTTTGTTGAAATAGATGCTGAGCGGCACCAGCGTCAGGCCCTTTTGCTGGGCCTTCCCGATCAGCCGGCGGATTTCCTCCCGATGGAGCAGCAGCCGCCGGGACCGGGTCGGCGCGTGGCCGCGTGGGCCGGCCTCTTTGTAGGGGCCGATATGACAATTGAGGAGAAAGAGTTCGTTGCCTTTGACAATCGCGAAAGAATCCCTGAGGTTGGCGTTGCCCTGCCGAAGCGATTTGACTTCGCTGCCCATGAGCTGGATTCCCGCCTCGAATTTCTCCAGAATCTCGTAATCCGCATACGCTTTCCGGTTCGTCGCTACTGACGGCATAGAGCGCTTATAGCACAGACCGCCCCACCGAACCAATTCCACGCCGCAGGAAAACCTTTCACCCGAATGTACACGAATCCCGCGGCCGATGGCAGACTGCGGGGCATGCGCACGCGGTATCGTCTGTTGGTGATCGGATTTGCGGGACTGTGCATACAGCCGGTATGGTTCTCGGCGGCGGAATCGTCCAACCGCGTCTCGGTCGCCGATTTCAAAGATCAGCGGCCGGGGGCGACGGATGAGGCGCTGGGGCGTATCGTGCCGCTGATTTTATCCGCGCGTCTTCAATCGGCCGGGGCATCCGTCCGAGCGGCGCAGGGGACGGAATTTTCCTATCTGGAATGGATGATCCGTCAGGGTGGATTTTCCGTCCCCGCCGGGGAGACGGCCATTGAAAGTCAGGCTCCGGTTCAGCGGCTGGTTGAGGGAACGATTGACATGCCGGTCGCCGGCATCCTCCACATCGCCTGGCGGCTGATCGACCTGACGCGGGCTGATACCTTCTCGATCATCCACGAATCGATCGATGCGATCGACGCGGTGACCGGAATGGACAGCATCGTTGTAGAGATGGTCCGGCGGGGAGACATCGAAATCGCGCCGGATCCGGCGCTGCCGGAGAATCCGGTTGTGGTCGTGGGTGGATTTCCCGTGGACCAAACGATTCCTTCGGAAGTATCCTGGATGGCGGAGGATCTCCTGGCGGTGACGATTCAGGATATGCCGCAGGTATCCGTGGTCGAGCGCCGTCGGATCCGGGAAGTCGAAAAGGAAATGTCCCTGGCGCTTAGCGGCCTCAGCGACCTGGGCCGGTCCCGCGCGCTCGGCCTGCTCACCGGCGCCAACCTCATGCTGATGGGCGCCGCGACCCGCATCGATCGATCCTATGTCTATGCAGTCCTTCTCGCCCGCGTCGAGTCCGGCGAAATTGTCCGCGGATTGATCGGTTCGACCGATACCTTCACTGATTTGCCGGCATCCGCCGCGCGCCATGCCGCGCGGTTGTTTACGGGGTCGGCGGGCACCGACCGATCCGCGACCCGTGCCGACACCCACGCGGAGTTCTCAGGGGAATCCGTCTACGCGCTCTACCGGGCGGTAGGGCTCTTTGACCGCGCGCAGCTTTTTTCCGGCGCGTCCGGGCTGGAGTCGGCGCTGTCCGAAGTCGACCGGTCTCTTCTACTGAATCCGGGCAACCCGGCGGCCCGGTACCTGCGTGGAAAGATACTCGTGAAACTGAAACGATTCGAGGAAGCCACCGATGAATTTCGGTTGGTCATCCAGCGGGATACGACTGACCGGGTGGTGGATCCGTCTGCCGGCGTTTGGGCGGCGGAGTGCCACAAGGAGCTGGGCGACCGGTATTTTTACTGGCGCGAGGAGCGCCCCGAGCCGCCCCGGACGGGACAGGCGATGACGGCGCATTACCTGGTTTCGGCAGTCGGGTTTCCGGGCTCCTTTGGCAGTTGGGAATCCATGATCAAACTCGCGCAGATCTACAGCCCCAATCACATCCCCGATACCGTCGCCATTCCGGTATTCGAAAATCTTATCGCCGCTCACCCGGACTGGCGAAACACGGTCTTCTACCAGTGGGCCGGCCGTCTTCGGCGGGACGAGTCGCCGCCGGTTCGATGGAAGAAGTTGCAGGATATTCTGGCGCGGATGGACCTCAAGGGTTGGTGGCATTTCTACCGGGTTCTCTGGCTGAACTTCGATTCCGGCGGCGAAAACGAGGAAAAGATTCCCGATTCCGTCACCCGGGAGCGCAAGCGCTGGACCGCGCTTGCATTCGTCGCCGCGGAAGAAGTGGAGGGCAAGCTTTTATTGGCGTCCTGTCTGGATGAGGCGGAGCCCCTGGTTGGACTGACCGCCGGAGAATGGACCGACCGCCTGGGCCGGGATCTGGTCCGACGGACAGAGGAGCGGATTGCCCGGACTCTGTCGGCGGAGGGGGTGACGAGTCAGGAAAGAGCGGCAGTTCTGTATCAGGGCACGCGAAAAATGGCGATGATCTTTCCCCATGTGCCCCTGCCCGCGATTTGGGATGCGATGACGATGGCGTTCAACGCGATTCTCCGCAATTTTCCGGACGAAAGTCCGTTCCCTGTTTACGCAGTGGAGGATCTGATCGCGGTCGCGCAGAAGGCCTACCGAGAGGGAAAATGGCCCGGAGAGGCGACCGCAGAGGCGGAATCGTACGTCCTGTCCCGGCCCCATCTTCCGGACCGGAAAGGCGTTCTGGCCAAACTCATTAAATTGAATCTTCTTCGCGAAGAGTGGACTCGCGCCGGCCGCCTCATCGATGCCTTTCAGATGCATGCCGATCTGACCGATGCCGAGAAAAGAGAGATGAAGGAATTCAAAATCGCGCGGGACCGGCGAACGAAATTTTCCGGCGGCTGGAGCGGTTCTGATCGGTTTCGGAGCCGTGACTTCCTGGTCCGATACGCGCGTCCACCGTTTAATTTCCAGGTGCGATAACCGGTGGGAAAAACTGCTCGAGTCGTGTGTTCCAAGAATTGTCCGGGATCGGTCGTCCAATCTTCATGACCAGGCGGATGATTGCGGTCGTCATCACATCGGTGCTGTTGAGCGGTGCAGGCCATTCATCCGGCATCCGCTGTCGGCCTCCTCTCTACTATCTTGGCGGAGAGACCGCCCTGATTCGGGGCCAGGTCCGCGCGCGGGCGGAATCGATCCTGACTCTTGAGTGCCGCCTGATCGCCGGCGATGGTGTCCTGGGTTCCGCATCATTTTCGGCGGCGGCGAACCGCCCGGTGGAGTCCGGAGACTGGATGGAGTTTTCATTCGAACTGCCTGTGCCTTCCGTCAAACGTCAGATTCACGGGTGGACGGTCATTCACTGGTCGGACTCGGCTGTCGAATCGCCGGCCATCATCCTGCCGGCGGGGTCGATGCGGGATATGGAGCGGATCACCAGACAACGGAAAATCGGTATTGTTGATCCGGATGGGACTCTGGCGCGGCATCTTCAGTCCCGCCACATCCAGGCGGAGTCTCTGTCGACCCGACTGGCGATGCGGGCATTTCGGGGAGATCTTGTCATGATTCGCTCGTCCGGCCTCGGCGGCGCCCGGGACAGCCTGCTCGATGTTTTCCGGCCGGCCGTTTTGCGCGGTCTGACGGTGCTGGTGATCGAACCCGAAGAGATGCCGCGCGATTTTAGAAACGGAATGGCTGTGATTTCGCAGCCGTCTCCCGCGCTCGTCGACGATCAGGGCGGGTCGTTCGCGAAGCATCCTCTGACCGAGGGGCTTGGCCGCTCAGGTCCGGCCGGGAACTGGTTGGCGGGCTGGCGAGGTGAATCCGTCGCCAACATCGGATTCTTGCCGCCGATCGAGGGCAATTTCCGCGTCATCGCCGGGAACGGCTCGGACAGCGACCCTCTGGCCGCTCTGCTGGAGGTGCCGGAGGGTTCCGGGAGGTTCGTCTTCAGCGGCATCCGAACGGGACTGGGGGAGACCGAATCGATCGAGCCGCTGGCGCCGCTGATTTTTGACAATATTCTGCTGAAGTATTTATCGGCCGACACCGTCGCCTGGCGAACAATGGCCGTCCTGTTTGACACCCGGGACGCGGACCGTCCGGAAGACGAGGGTCCGGGGATGGCTCTTGATTTTTTTTCATCTCTCGGAAATTTTGGCGACTCACGTCCCTCCCTTGCGGATTCCCATCCGTTGTGGCTGATCGAAGGGCGTGGAGATTTTTTGGAGCGCCTGCGGGCTGGTGATCCGAATGGCTGGGAGGAGCGATTTCGGCGGATTGAAAACGGAACGGAAACAGCTGTCTTTTTCAACCTCGACGCCAAGGGACTCGGCCTGATGGCCAATCAATTCCCGCGGTCATCTTCCGGGGGCCGCGAACCGTCCAGTATGGATACCACCGCGGAACGAATCCGGTTCGGCAAAGGCGAGGTGTATCTCATGCGGATGGATGCGGCGCCCGCGCGGGAATCGGATCGCAGGAGCTGGCTGCGGCGGTTGACCGACTGGGGCGTGGAAGTCATTCCGACCGACCGGTCGGCGGGAAAAATAGATACCAAGAAATGACACCGATCGGTCGTCAAACTAAAAAGGAGGTTGACGCATGAAACAATGGTTGATGATGGCGCTGACGGCTCTGATCTGGGTGACCGGGTCACAAGCGCAGGACGTGGAAGAGAGAATCACCCGAGTGGCGGTATTCGAAATCTCGGCGGTCGACCAGGAGCTCAAGACCACGGCGGAAAAAGTCGCACCGCTGCTCCAGTCGGCTCTGACAGCCAATCCGGACATTCAGCTGGTCGAACGCAGCCGGATCAATGACGTCCTGGAGGAACAGGGCCTGTCGGCGGCAGGCGTCGTGGACGAGGGGGATGCGGTCAAAGTCGCGAAACTGGCTGGAGCGAACGTGCTGGTGACGGGCCGGATATTCGAGCTGGATGAGGAACTGGTTTTTTCGGTCAAGATCATCGGCGTTGAGACCAGCCGGGTCTTCGCGAAAGTCGTGAAGGGCAAGCTGACCGAAGCGCTGGACCCGATCGTTCGGAAAATGGCGGACGAAATCGGCAAGGTGGTGGTGGCGAAAAAGAGCGCGTTTTACGGCAAGGCCTCGAAGGAGGACGATCCGCTCGATCGCATCCAGAAGGCGATCGAGGGAAAGACTCTGCCGAAACTGGCTGTCCGTGTATCGGAGCGGCACGTGACCGCGGCAATTCCGGACCCGTCGGTCGAGATCGAGCTGTCGGGGCTTCTGTCCGAATCGGGGTTTACCCTGTATGATCCAAGAGACCAGATGCTCAGCGACTGGGCCAACGCCTATCTCAAAGACGGAAAACTTCCGCCGAGGGCGATGGACAAGGTCGATGTGGTGATCGTTGGCGAGGCATTCAGCGAATTCGGCGCGCGGGTACACGGGATGGTCTCGTGCAAGGGCCGGATCGAGATCAAGGCAGTGGACAACAAGACCGGAGAGGTGCTGGCGGTAGGGCGGATCACCCGGCGGGAAGTCGACATTTCCGAGATGATGGCCGCCAAGACCGCGCTTGTGAACGGCACACGCAAGCTCTCCCCCGAATTCGTCGGCCGGATGGTGACCGCCTGGAACAAATCCAGGGCGCTGGAGGCCAGGGAGGAATCCAAAGAGCCGGAGAAGGAATCGGGGAAGAAGTAGTCCCGGCGATTTCTGCCATGATGCGCCGCGCAATCGGCGCTTTCATTTTTGGTCTGACGCTGATCGCCGGTCCCGGGGTCGCCGCATCCGATTCCGTGGCGACTCCGGTGCCGGTCACGATCCTCTACACCTGCGACATGCGGGGGCATTTTCGTCCCTATCGATTCAGCGAGGACATCGACGTCCGGGATGGCGATCCGCTCAAGCGCGGCGTCGAATACGGCGGCATGGCCGCCTACGCGGGATACGTCAACCGCGTGCGGCGCGAGCGCGCGGCTGACAGCGGCGTGGTACTCTTGTTCGACTGCGGCAACACGTTCATCTCGAATGCCGAGTCTCTTTATTTTCAAGGCAAGCCGGTGGTGGAGATGATGAACCGGATGGGCTACCACGCCTGCGTACCCGGAAATCTCGATTACAACGAAGGCACCGCCATGCTCCGGCAGATCTCCCGCATGGCCCGGTTCCCGCTGGTCACCAACCATATCTTTCAGAAGTCGACGGGTGATCGGCCCGACTTTCTGAAACCCCACATCCTGCTGGACGCAGGCGGCCTGAAAGTCGGGGTCATCGGGATCACGTACCCGACATTCCATGCGATGATGAAAACCAGCCGCATCCGCGACCTTCAGATCGTCGACCCGAAGACTGAAATCGTCCCCAGTGTCCGGGCGCTGGAACAGGCCGGGGCGGAACTGATCGTCCTCCTCTCGCACGGCCACCCGGCCTACATGTCCCGGTATCTGGACGCCGCGCCATCCATTCATGTCGCCCTCAGCGCCTGGCTGGGATCACTCAAAGAGGCGATCGGCACTGATCCGGGCGGGATGGAATTCTACTTTGACAAGCGGTACCGACGCACCATCCTCGGCCACTGGATCGACAGCCACTATACCCTCGGCCGGGTTGATTTTCTTTTCGATCGAAAAAACCGAGCCGTCCACGAGCCGAGCTCGGCCCGCAGCGCCATCGTCTACCTCATGACGAATTCCGTCGCGGCGGACACGGAAGTGGAGGCGACGGTGGAGAAGTATTCGAAGCTGTACGTGGATCTGGTCGCGTCGCGGATGAATGACGTGATCGGCCAGGCCACCGGCGATTTCAGCATGGAAAAAATCCGCGATACCCAGTGCTGCTCGCTCGGCCGCCTCGTCATGGGCGCCATGCGCGAGTACAC